>JAVBQW010000028.1:0-29842 GCA_031548665.1 Thermoguttaceae bacterium | reverse complement strand
ATGATTTCTTCGACGGTTTTTGATATCACGATATTGGCTCCGGTCGATGTCCAGCCTGAAATGGGCGGTATCCTTTTAAGGACCTGGTCTTACGACCTTTATACCATCGGCTCGGAGCCTTTTCAGCTTTTACCCTGACTTTCAATTGGGCTGGGGCAACGCCCCGCTAGTACGCCGAGTTTAAAATACGATTCATTATGAAGTCCCTTGAAAACAGGGGGCATCTGGGGGCTACGGCGGAGTACCGCCTACACCCCCGGCTCTTTTTAATGAAGATTATTTGAAATGTTGTGTACTAGATATTTCAGTCGGAATCTTTTTCGTCGGAAGCATTTTCTTCAGTCCACCACTCCTCTTCTTCTTCGTCGTTTTCGGTATCTTCGTCGGAATCTTCCTCGACATCCTCTTCGTCGTCGACAGGTTCCTCCGTGTCCTCGGGATAGAAATCGTCGTCTTCGTCCTCAACATCCTCGTCAAGGTCCGGCAAACGCGGTTTGTCGACAGAAACAGGATCGGGCCGAAAAGAAGCGGACAACGGCGGTTGAACGATATCCGTTGCAAGAACCTCGCGTTCCGCTTCGATCGCTTTCTCGGCGGTTGCCTGTTGCTGCATTTGGAGGACCAGTCGCTGAACTTCCGCTTTCCGCGTCGCTTCACGTCGAATTTCTTCTTCCCGGTCAAGCATTTCCTGTTCGAACATCGCCCGAGCCTTCGCGGCGGCACGGCGAGCCGCTTCCTCACGCCGGGCCTCCTCGCGTTTCCTCAGTATCGACGCCGGAAGCAGAACTCGAACCGGTTTCAACGGCTCGTTCAGCGGCGGTAAAATCCGTACGGGAACATCCAGTTTCTGGAACATCCGACAAACATGTTCGTGACACGTAAAGAGAAAAATCTGTCGCCCCGACTTCGCAACTTCCAGGAGAACTCTCGCCGCCGCATAAGCCCGCTTCGTGTCGAAGTTGACCAGCACGTCGTCGAGGATCAAGGGAAGAATCGAACCGTGTTGCGCAAAGGCCGACGCCAACGCCAATCGCAGGGCGATAAACAATTGCTCCCGAGTTCCCCGCGACAACCACGAAACGTCAAACGTGTTCCCGTGTTCGTCGTCGACAAGGAGCGATTCTTCACCAAGGGGCGTCCAAATTCTCCGATATTTATCGGATGTCATTCGACGCAGCAACTCCGATGCCTCGGCCAAGGTTCGTGGTTGACGCTCCCTTTCGTAGGTCGTCCGGATCACGTCGAGCATTCGACCGCAGGCCGCATAGGTTCTCCATTCGAAGCGGGCTCGCTCGATTTTTTCTTCGACGATCGCGAGTTCTCGTTGTTTTTTCAGCGACGTCTGGTCTTCCGCCAATTTTTTGAGCTGTTCCGTCAGTCGACCGCGAAGCTCCAACTCTTCCCGAAGTTTTGTCGAGGTCAGGTCGATCCGTTTGCCGACCGATCGGAGAAGATTTTCCAACGTCGGGAGCGATTCGGTTTTCGTCGCGTTTTCTGTTTCCGTTTCTTCGTTGTCGATTGCCGCTTCCAGAGCGAGTTCTTCGAGAAGACGCGGTTCGAGCAGTTCGCCGATCGCAACTTCGTCACAGAATCCACCGACCGCGGCGTCGAGTTCCCGTTGGACGGCCGATTCCTGCAACCGGAGTTTGCGGTGCTTTTGATGTCGCCGAAATAAATTTCGCAACTCTTCCGGCAGTTTGACGGCAAAGGGACGCAGGATTTCCCGTTCGGCAAGTTTTGCCTTCCGGTATTCGACAAGAGCTTTTTTTCGAAACTTTTTGAACTGTTTCAGGCCGTTTTTCAGGGCTTCCCGTTGCTTGATCGCGGCGTCGTTCGTCTCCGATTTCTTGCGAATCTCGCCGAGAATATCGACGTAACTGATTCCTTCGGCGAACGTCAATCCGACCTCCGAAACCATCTTGTCGATTCGGTCCGTGATCGTCCGCATGTCGCGGATTCGTTGGTTCATCGACTCATATCGATGGTCGAGTTCCTTCTTCAGGTCGCCGACGACGTCTCTGCGCCCGATTTGATCCCGAATCCGGGCCGGCGTCCAGTCCGGTGGAAGATTTGACGCCTTCAACCAATCGTTCCAACGTTTCGTCGACGCTTGATACTCTTCTTTGGCCCTTTCCAAGCGGCCGTCGAGCGTCTTAAGTTGTTGGTTCGCCTCCCGTCGTTGCGCGTCGGTCGGGATCAGTTTTTCGAGTAGGGCAAGCTCCTGTTGCGCGTTTTGATAACGGAGTTCGATCGACGTGTTTCCCTGAGCCGGAAAACGCGCATCGATTGCCGCGGCTTCCTGTTTGGCGTGTTCGAGCTGCGAAAGCAACATGCTCAGCTGCCGCTGATTCTGTTGCAATTTCGTCGCGTTTGCCTTCTTCGTGATCAAGGTAAACGCAACCGCTCCGACGACCATCACGGTTCCGAAAAAGCTGAGAATCGGCGGAACGTCAAAAGCCTGAATTCCGAAAGCCTTGAAAATCTCCAAGGCGATCAGCGCGCAACCGGAGACGAAAGCGATTCCGACCGCAGCCATCGCCCACGGCGGCAAATCCTGATGTTGGATCAGAAAGGCGTTCGAACGCTGCAGATCCTTATAATGCAACGACATGTCGGCGAGCCGCTGCGCGAGACCTTGACGGCGTCGAAGTTGCGTGACGGTTTCGCTGGCTTTTTCGACCGCTTCGGAAACTTCTTGAGCATCCCGCTTGGCGAGTTCCGTTTTTATCTTTTCATTGAGAACTTTGGCGCGGTCGAAAACTTCGGTGTGTTGTTCCTTGATCCGGGCGACGCGCTGTTTCGATCGGGAAACCTGCCTCGCCGGAATTCGGTAGTTTTCCAGTCGGTCGGAAAGCTGCTCGTCGGTTTCCAAAGTCGGGCGGTGCTCTCGGGGCGTCGCAACGATGGATTCCCCGGAACCGTTGGCTGCAACGTTCTCCGGTTTCCATTCGGTCGGCTTTTCAGGGAAGACTCGATGATTGACCGTCGAAACCGTCAACGGACGGCGACCCTTCCGGAGCAGCGATTCCTCCTCGATCATCCGAGCTTCGAGTTCGGAGATTTCCTGCTCCAGAGCCGTAATTTGTTGGTCGATCTCGACGATCCGCTTCTCTTCTTCGAGCAGGATTTCGATTCTCGGTCCAAGTCTTTGTAAGGTTTCGTTAACGGGAACCGATTTGACGGCGGCGATTGCTTTCTGTCGTTCCGATTTCAGTCTTTCGAGAGTTTGTCGACGTTTTTCAGATTCGGCGACAGCGGCGTCGAGTTGCGGCATGGTCTCGTCCGGAACGACGACAACCGTTCCCATCGCGGCGATTTCTTTTCGAACGGCGTCCCGACGTCTCCAGATCGGCATCGCGCTTTTCGCCGTTTCATAAAGTCGTTTTTCCTTTTGGTATAGAGCGAGTTCGTCCTCCAACTGCTTGACGCCGCGATCGACCAAACGCTGATCGGTCCGAATTCTGGCGAAGTCGCGGACCAAGAGACGGGCGTCGGAGATTTCGGTGAGAATTTTTTCCCGTTGCTGGAGCAGTTTCGGGAGTTGCGAAGGCTTCGAATGGGCGGTCGTCGAATACTTTCCTGGAGCGTCGAGAATCCGATTCCGCTTTTCGTTTAATTCCTTGATCGCTTCGACGATCGAAACACGGTCCATGCCGACACTGAGTCGGAACAACATTTCAGCCGCTTCGGTATCGTTCAACGTTCCGAGCTTTTGCAGTTCGTCCAATCCGATCGCGAACACGTTGTTGAACGTTGCTTCGTCGACACCGGAAACGAGAACTCGTAAAAGTTGGTTGCCCTGCTTCGAACCGTCCAGCGAACGGAGTTCGACTTGTTCCTCGTTTCCAAATCGGGCGACGTCGAATACTCTCCGCAGCTTGTATTCGCCGCTGGGACAGTCGAGCAACAAGGAGCCGCCGGATGGAACGTAAAGGGAACGTCCCGATTCGTCGACGTCGGCATCCAGCGGAGCGGCGGCGGTTGTCGGCCGTTTGGCGTAACGTCGCCGTTCGTCGCCGAAACCATAGAGTTCGGCCCTGAAGAATTCCATCAAGGTCGACTTACCGGCTTCGTTGGCGCCGTAGAAGACGTTGATTCCCCCAAGGAGCTTCGGCATGGCGAGGCCGGTCCAAGGACCGAACCGTTCGATTTCGAAACCGGTGATTTTCACTGGACGCTTTCCTCCTCTTCATCCCCTAACCGTGAGACAGCTCGACTCTCCCTGGAAAAAACTTTAAAGTTCTCGCCGCCGAGCAGTTCAAGGCCGATAAACGTCGCTTCATGAAGAACCCGTCGCTGGGCGTCGGCTTGTTCCGAATTCTGAACGAACCGGAATCTTTCAACTCTTAACTTTCTTTCCTTCGGGCCTTCCGGCGACTCGGACGTTTCTTCTTTTTCGGATTCTAAAGGAAGCTCGACCTTCGACGCTAACAGGAGTTCTTGGGCGAGGTGATCTTCCCGATCTTTGGGGAGATACGTTTCAAGGTCGATGATTTCTTTCGGGTTTGCCTGAAAATGCTTGACGGAACGCAAAAAGTCGCCGAGAATCGTCTGCTGATCGTAAACAGCAGCCGGTAAAGCCTCGGGGAGCAGCGGCGTCAGCGAAACAGACCAAGTTAATTTCTCTTCTTTACCATATAGAGCTCGAAGCTGAGTTAGAATATCCGCCGCGAGCGGTCCTCGACGCAAGTTTGCGGCAAGCTGTCCCGGCGGCAGATCGATGTACCAGTTGATCAAGAGGTCGTAATCCGTCTGCCCAGCCCGATGATTCTTGATTCGATTGCGCAGTTCGTCGACCAATTTCTCGGCGTTGTCGTTCAATCCGAGGGTAATTTGCTCGTTGATCCAACGAATGGGAGCCGTTGGAAAAAACGTCAGAACGGGATCTTCCCCCCAATGGATTTCGACGAGAGTTGCGCCGCCGACGCCGATTTCCTTGGGGGAGCGGCCGACCGGTGTTCCGGGATAATGCACGGTATACGGTCCCGGCGGCAGATCCTTGCGTTCCTTTCGATTTCCGGGTTGATCATCCAACGGTTCCAAGGGAATCGGTTTGCCGTCGAGTCCCTTTTTTCGAGGATTGCCGTGAAAGGTCGACCGTTGAGGCGTTCCTCCGAGAGCCCAATAATCGATGCGACGTGTCGAGAGCGATTCCGGTTCGACCTCGCCGTTTGCGACGGCGATCGTAAAAAGTCCGCCGGAATCCTGCGAAAACTCCGCCGTCCGAACACCGCGACGCTGTTGGTTGCGGCTCATTCCGACGATTTTCGCCAAAGGAACCGGCGAACCGCTGTTCGCTCGCTGGAAGTAATAGTCTTGGATCGAGTTGCTCGGAAAATGGTAGACGTTGCTCGGCAGCGGAAAGGCGCTCGGCCAATCATCCGGGCTGTCGAACTCGCCGCCGGCCCAGTAAACGTTGATTCCCGCCTCAGCTAAGAGTTCGAACTGTTCGACAAGAAAGAGCAGCGTCCCCGGTCCGGCGAGGTTGGCGTTGATCACGTCGCCGCAAAGCAACAAAAAGTCGACGTTTTCGACCAGAACCTTTTCAAAGAGCCTCTCCGCCGCCTGACGAGAAACACCAAGAAGTCTCTGCTCCCAAATGTTCGAACCTTCGGCGACGCCCTCGATTCCGCGATCAAGATGCAGGTCTGAAGCATGCACGAACCGTATCGGCGGACGCGTTCGCAGGGAAATCGGGCTGGAGGATGAATTCATGGTGTTCGAACTTACCGTGTCGTCAGGGTGGGCGTTACCCTCTTTTTCTTCCTGATCAGTATATTTTGTGCATTTCATCAGTATACCGAAGTCGCTCTCATTTTACAACCCGCCCGAAAGAACGGCAAGAAGAGTTGAGAAAAACTACTAAAAAAGAAGGAAAAACATGAAAAAAGAAATTCCGGGCTTGAGCCGGGAGGTATAATGTTTGGGAAGACGCCGACGTCGTTTTGGAACGACGAGTTTCGGGTCCGTATTCCCTTACGTCATCAAACGGCGAGGTGGTTTATGAGTACGGAGCATCCAGACGATCATCCCTCGAAAGATGAATTGTTGACGGCAACGAAACGAATCGTTGAAAGCCGGGAAAAGTCCGAGCCCGGAAACGCAAGCATTCACCGCGTTTCGAAAAAAGCGGAGGGCAATAAAACTGACTGGAGTTCGCAGGGAGCTCTTGTTTTCGGCAGCGTTTTGGGCGTGATTGTTTTTCTCTACGCCCTTATTGGGATTTGTCGGCCGTCGCTTCGACCGTCGAAGCCTCCGCTCTCGGATGCGTCGATGATTCCGTTGGTCGTCGAATACGGAGGCGAACAGATTCCAGGTAAAGCGTTTGTCGGCATGGAGGCGACGCGAACGATGAAAGACAAGGAGCTTGTCTCGGAAATCAAGCAAATTGCCGTCGCCAAGGCTCTTCCCGGGGAGGTGTTCGCCAACGACGTTCCGCACGAGATGAACGTTGCCCACGAACTGAGCAAGTTGTTTAAGATATATAAGGACAACCCCGGCGAGTTGGACAAACTTCGTCAAGGAATTTCGAATGGTGAATGGAAAATCGATGGAAAAACTTTGGAGCAGGTTTCGGATATCCTGACTCGGGTTGAGCCCAAGCGACAGGATATTCGCGCGATGCTCGAACGGAAAGACGTCTGTTTTTCGTTTGAGTTCGTCGAAACGCAAGATGGACCGGCTCCAAACACCGACGGAGCGGATTTCATGGATGATTACGTGTTGCTCGAAGAATACGCGATCGCGCGGGCGCTCCTTGAGGGAACGATCGAGAAAGCGACCGAAAGTTTGGCGTATATCTTTCGGATCGCGCAGCTCGCGGCGGAGGTCCGCAGCCCGGAGATTCGATCCAAGGCCGCGAAAATCCGACGACGTGCTCTCGACGTGACGCAAACGGTCGTTCTCGATCCGAAATTCGTGAAGAAGGACCTGATCGATCTTTACGAAATCCTGAAAGAGCAGCTCGATCATTGGACGGACGACGCCGAAGCATGGATCGGCGACCGCGCCAACGGACTGAAAGTTTATAATTTGATCGTCCAATATGGTCCGGAGGCGGCCTTGGAAGAAAACGAAGTCGCGGAGTTGACTCAGCGCGGAATTCTCGAAAAGTACATCAAACGAAAGGATTTGGTAAAAACGATCGTCAAAGATCAGATTGTTTATCTGCGGACGATGAAGTCGGTGATCGAGGAATGTGGTAAACCGTATTATCAACGACGTTCGCTGTTCGCTCGAATTTTCAGCGACATTCAGCTGCAAAAGAATTCGCCGGAGGAGCCGATCATTACAGAGTTTCTGCTCCGGGGGATTCCGGAATTGATGGAGTACATCGCTTTCGACCGTACGGAATGCGAAACGGCGTTTCTCGCGATGTCGCTTTCCTTGAAGCGTCCGATTCCACCGAAACAATTCGAGCTTGATCCGTTGTACGGTAAAAAATACGAAACCCGATCCATGATCAATCCCAAGGAGCCGAAGATTCCGATTGTTTGGACTTCGTACGCCAACAGCCTGAAACCGTTCCGAGTCCCGGACTATTCGAACGGAGAATAAGACGTCCATGAAGAAGAAAGCGTCGCCGTCTTTCCTATCGAAACCATTTGATTCCTCAAGCGGATTGGACGCGGCGTTGGGAATTCTATTAGCCGCGACGTTGTTTTTCAGCGGCGATCTCAACGAACGTTCCGGGGCGTTCGCGGTTCTTGCCGTGTTGTGGATTCTCGTCGCCGCCGTTCGAGCGGCCCTTCCGTTGTTGCGAAACGCCTCGCTTAACGGCCTGCGATCTACGGTCGCAGGTCTCCCTCTCAACATCGGTTGGATCGACGGAGCCGTCTTCCTTTTTTTCGGTTTCGTGGTTCTGTCGACCGTTTGGAACCTTTTGCCCGGTGTGGGAGGCTCGCCGCGACCGAGTTTGAACATGCTCGCCGTCTGGTTGGGCCTTGCCGCCGCTTGGTTTGTTTTTCGTCAAACGCTCGACACGCCAAGGCTGCGCAACGCGGCGTTGAGACTGGTCCTTGCCGTCATGGTCGCCGAAGCCGTCACGGGACTTTATCAACAATTCGTCGAGCATCCGGGAATTCTTCGGCAATTCGAGGCGGACCCCGTCGGAACCGTCGCCTTGGCCGATCCGTCGTTGGAGCCGCATTCGCCGGAATGGGATCGTTTTGTTTTTCGGCTGAAGACCGCCGGACCGATTGGAACGTATCCGTTGACGAACACGCTCGGCGGTCTGCTCGGAACCTGCTTTGTCTTGATGCTGGGAAGTTTTGTCGTCCAGCGTGTTTCCGATACAAAGGATGCTGTTCGACGGTCGAAAGGGGGCTTGGCCGTGTTTTTGACCCTCCTCGTCTTGTTCTGCTTCCTCCTGACGAAATGCCGGAGCGGATTCGTCGCGGTTGCCGTCGGACTTTTCCTGATCGGAATCATCGGATTACGGCAACTGGACCGTCGTTGGCGGCGTGGAATCCTGCTTGGCGGTGTCGGCGTTTTCCTGATCCTCGCGGCAGCGGCAACGTTGCTTCCCGGCAAGTCGCTCCTTGACGGGGCGAAGCGGTCGCTGGGATTCCGCTTGGAATACTGGCAGGCGTCGCTCGGCATGATTCACGATGCTCCGGTTTTCGGCTGCGGCAGCGGCAACTTCAAGCCGACCTACATGAAATACAAGTTGCCGGGGGCAAGCGAGGAAATTGCCGATCCCCATAATTTCGCGGTTGAGCTTGCCGCCGTTTCGGGGATCCCGGGACTGATCCTGTTCGTTTTGCCGGTCGGCTTCGTGATCGTCCGTTCGCTGACGTCGAAACGGAGTTCCCTGCCGGAAGAACAACCGACGTCTCGGGAACGCTTCCTCTATTGGAGCGGTCTTGGCGGCGGCGTCCTGGCGGTTCTTGTTTCGCTGAACGCCGAGGCGCTGATTTCGTATGAACCGCTTCTTTTTCTGTTCGTCGCCTTTCCGCTGGTTGCGTTCGCGTTTCCTCTGGAGCGGGAAACGCCGCCGAATTTGTTGGCGACCACGCTGATCGTTCTTCTCGTTCATCTGTCCGCTGCCGGCGGAATTTCGGCATCGAACACGGCAATTGAAGTCTGGCTGCTTCTTGCCCTGTTGACCCCTTCCTCCCCCCATTTAGCCGGTACTCCGGCGCAATCGACGCAACCAACAGAAAATCCTTCGAAGCGAATCGCCGCCTTGTTCCTCCTTTTTTTCGTCGTTTCGTTGTTTGTCGTCAACCAATACTGTTTGCGACCGGTCGTCGGCGCCTTGTCGTTCACGGTTCAGCTTGAAGGAACGCTGGACGTTCCCCGTCGTGTTACCCTGCTTCGGGAAGCGGCGACGGCCGATCCGTGGTCGGCGGACGTTCAGGAAAAATTGGCAACCGAAGCGTTTCGCGCTTGGTTCGAGTTCCCGTTGGACCAATCGTGGAAAGCGGCGACACTGGACGCTCAGGAAAAGGCGTTGCGGTTGGCTCCCCGTTCCGCGGGACTTCGGTTCGTTTTCGCGGAGCGGCTCTTCGCAATGTTTGTGAAAACCGGCGACAAAACGCTGCAAGACCGATCATTGGAGCTTTTTAGCGAGGCGGTCGAACGTTATCCGAATCACGCCAGAATGCGGGCTCCGTTCGCTCTTGCTCTGTGGAAATCCGGACGGAAGACCGAAGCGATCGACCAACGGGATGCTGCGCTACGTCTCGACGATCTCATGCACCACGCCGATCAAAAGTTGTCGGAAAGTCTCCGCAAGAAAATTTGCGATCTCTAGAAAACCGACATTTGCCGCATCGCCTGCGACACGCTAATGATCGGAAAGACTCTGCTTTCGTCTTTCTCGAACGAACGACGAAACTCTTTAAGCCGCAGAACCCGCAAACTCGGAAACTACCCATCTTATCCAATCGGAACAACGGTTATCGGAAGACCAACTGTCGCGACTTGTACCGACAAAAATCCCGACAATACCGAAACTTACGGATCAATCGATTCGATTATTTATAACTGGAACACCGGATTGTTTCGAACAATCGGCGTGTCCGGCGTCTTCGGAGTTTTGAGTCGAATCCGCAAGACGGGAAGTTTCCGCAGTAAAGGAAGAATCGGCGAGAACGCATCAGGTCAAGGAGATGATCGCGTGACAAGAATTTATACCAACATTCCGTCGATGGTTGCCCAAACCAACCTCCACCGCAACATGGCGTCCTTGGAAACGTCATTGGAGCGGTTGAGTACTGGTTTCAAGATCAACAGCGGGGCCGACGACCCGGCGGGCCTGATCGCCAGCGAAATGTTGCGCTCGGATATTACCGGCATCAAAACGGCGATAAAAAACACGGAGCGGGCGAATATGATGATCGCAACGGCGGACAGCGCCCTCAATGAGGTCGCCAATCTGCTGAACGACATCCGAGGCTTGGTGACCGAAGCGGCGAACACCGGAGCGATGAGCGCCGAAATGATCGCGGCAAACCAACTCCAAGTCGACGCCTCGCTCGACGCGATCGACCGAATTGCCGCGCAAACGAGCTTTATGGGACAAAAACTGCTCGACGGTTCGCTCGACTTCGACATGACGGGCGTCAACCGCAACGACGTCCAGAGCTTGGCGGTCCATCAAGTCAATTTCGGTGCCGACAAGACGCCGGTCAACGTCGAAATTTCCGTGCGGCAGGCGGCCGAAAAAGCGGCGTTGTATTACAACAATCCCGCCTTGGCCGACGACATCATTCTCCAGTGGGGCGGTAATCTCGGATATTCGACGCAAAGTTTTCAGCGGGGAGCCTCCGTCGAAGCCATTGCGAAGGCAGTCAACGCGACGAGCAATTCGACCGGCGTCATCGCGGAGGTCGGCTCCGACGCGATTCAGGGAACGCTGTACACCAGCAGTCTCGGAGCGGGCAACGACATCATCATCACCGCAGGCAACGCCGGCGTCAACGGCGGCAACGTCGAGATCAAGTATCTCAAGGGTAATTCGGAAGGAATCTACGTCGACTATCAGGAATCGCTCGGTGACGGTTCTCCGGCGAAGCTCAACGTCTATCTCCAGACCGAGGAATACAAGAGTTCCGTCGCGAAGCTCGTCGACACGTCGCCCGGCGTCAACGACGACAATGCCTTGAAATTCACCGCGAACATCAAGGGCGACCAGTACAACAATTCGAGCATCAACTTCGTCGACGGTCGTTTCACACAGGCCGACTGGGGAGCCGACGCGACGAATCCTTACGGTGTCGCCGGACATCAATACGCCTATTACAACGACCAGGCGACGAAATCGACCGCCCTTTTCGGCAACGTCAACGGCATGTCGATGACGAACTTCGATGAAGAAGGACAATACTTCGCGATTCAAGCCAAGCAGGCCGGCGCGAACTATAACGACGTCGCCGTGATGTTCGTCGAGGATACCGCCCATGAAATTCCGTCCGGAAAAACGGCGCTGGCCCGTTACGTCGAGGAAACCGACGACACCACCGGGGAGGTGTCGAAGAAGTTACGAATTTACATCCAAACAGGGACGACGACGGTCTCGCAGGTCGCCGACGCGTTGAAACTCGAAGGACATTTCGAGTTGACCACGTCGTCGTCGGATGTCGGGGGCATCGTCTTGGAAGACACGTACGACGACGAAGAATTCGATCCGGGAGCCGGCGACGATCCGCCGCCCGGATACAGCAACACGCATAGCAGCGGCGGCGACGCCGGGACGCTCTTCATCGTCATGCCGCCAAACGGTGTGGACCCGGACGACAACCCCATTACGGCGAACGACATCGTCAAGATGTTCGATATCAACGATCAGGCTTCGCGGGGCAGCGAACGCGCCGCGGACCTGTTTACCGTCGAACGGACCGCCGACAATACCGGCGAAGGCACGATCCAGATTTACGACTATGTCACCCAAAACGACGACGGAGACGATATCACCGTCAAGACGAAACCGGAGTTTTATCAGGTGTTCGAGGAAGGCGTGACCGGCGACAAAATCGTTACGACGGCTGCCGAACTGGTCACCGCGCTCAACAACTCCGCCTATTGGGGCATGTCGATGTGTCCGGAATTGCTCGCCGAACTCACGGCCTATAACGCGCAAGGAACGTATTTCGATTTGGCGAATCCGCCGGTTCTCACGGCGAAACTTGCACCGGGAAATCACGGTCTGTTCACGGTCTCCGCTTTCGAGGAAGTCGCTTATTACGGCGACCCGAACGACGGAACGGGACTCCAGTTCCTCGGTGAAAAGAATTCACCGAGCATTCGGTTCGTCGCCGGCGGTACGGAAGCCGACCCGAAAGCGGTCCAGAACGACCATCTTTGGATCGACAAGACGACGGCTCCGGACAAGGTTGATTTCTCGCAGGCCGTATTGACCGCGACGAATCCCAACGCCAGTTTGATCATCACCGCGAACAAGAAGGGCGGCGAGTACGACGACGTGCAATTCCTCTTCAAGCGGATCAATGAGGATCCCAACGCTTTGGACGATCCGGATACCGCGATTGATCCGAACCGCAAGGACGGTTGGGTCGAATACGATCCGGGCAAATCGTTCGCCGAGTCGCAGAGTACGTTTAAGACGACGGAAGGTTACGATATCGCCAACAGCGCGTTTTTCGTTACGGCGACCGAGCGCGGCGACATGTACAACAACGTCAAGGTCGTCATGACGGTGAGCGATTCGCAGTCCGATCCGGTCGACGTCAAATTCGACAAGGCGACCAACCAACTCCGCGTCTCGTTGTTCAGCGGCAATCTGACTCCGCCGGAAGACGGTCTCAGTGAAGGCGACGACGGCTGGTACAAACAGATCGACACGAACGACGTCATCGCCGCGATCAACAAGGCCGACGTCGGATTCAAGGCGTCGCTGTCCTATTCGCAGGACCAGTCGAACATGCTCGACTTCTCGGCGCCGGATTCGACGTTGGTTCCGCCGTACGAGCCGCTTACCGATGAGGACGGCAATCCGTATCCGTCGGCCTCGAATAACGGTACGGGAACATTCGAGTTGTTCGGTTTGAAGACCAACCAGTACACCCAGGTCGGCGACACGAAGGATTCCGGCGGACATTCCGGAACCGTGACCGTTTGGCTGGCCGATCAGGAAACGGTCGATCCGGACGACGGAACCGTTAGCTGGGCGCCGCCGGACGCCAATCAGGTCTTGCGACTGATCAACAACGATCAGGTCGTCGGACCGATGTTCAGCGCTCGAGCTTATACGTCGGGACCGAACGCCGGAAAGGGAAACATCGACTTCGTCAAGGACACGAACATCGTTTCGTCCGGCGGATTGGTCGAACGCGGAGCGATTACCGTCCATCTCGTTACGGATAAGAACGGACTCGTCCAGACGACGGCCAAGGATTTGGCCGAGTGGTGGCAGAAACAGGATCCGGCTTACGTCGACAACATCAGCGCGAGCATTGTCCGACCGGCGGGAGCCGTGTGGGACGAATGTAATGATCCCTACGGCTTTGGACTTCTCGAACCGACCGTCACGAAGGGCGATTGCGATGAGGATATCATTAACGATATCCGTTTCGTCGGCTGGAACGACGACGTCGAAAAGCAGGAATATGTCGCGACCTACGCCACGGGAACGATGACGTCCGACAACGGCGAGGATTCCTCGTACGACTTGATCGCCCGTCGTGTCGGACCGGATTACAACGGTTACAAAATCGTTTACATCGACGATGCCGCCGTGACGGGAAAGTTCGCGGACAATTACGTCGAAGGGTCGGACCAAAATCCGTGCAATTTCAATCCCTTCGTGATGAAGAAAGACGATTGCGGCAATCCGATCCTGCCGACCACGTCGAGTACGAATGGCATGTACCTCGAACTGGATCCGAACGCGAAAACGATCAACATCCATATCCGGAAAGACGTTACGACGGCGTACGATGTCGAGCAGCTGATTGAAACCGATCCGTACACGAAATACTTGTTTACCGTCGAGCAGCACGGCGACGGCTCCGGAGTCGTGTCGTTGCAGGACGACACGATCTTGACGACAGGCGGAGCCCTGCCGCCGGGAGGCTTGAACGGAGCGAAACTGCTCTTCGGTGCCGAAGCGACGGATTATTTCCTGATTTTCAAATCGTCGGAATACGGCAGCGACCAATTCGTCGACATCCAGGCGAGCGGCCAGAACGGCAAGGATACAAGTTTCAAGGTTTACGATACGAGCGGCAAGGTCGCGGAAAAAGTGTACGGTCAGGATGTCGACGCCTTGATCAACGGCATCAAGGCGGTCGGCAGCGGACTCGGCGCTTCGTTGAATACGTCGAACCTCAGTCTGGACTTCACGTTTTCGGAGGATAGCGGCACGAGTCCCGGTTTTGCGACGGACTTTACGATCACCGGCGGCGGCGCAACCTACCAGGTTGGCCCCGATGTCGTGTCGAACCAACAGATCACGATCGGCATCCAGAGCGCCAACACCGTCAAACTCGGCGGAGCGTCGGGAAAACTATACGAACTGCGAAGCGGACAGGATGCCGACTTGACGACGGACACGAACAAAGCGTACCGAATCGTCCAGGATGCGATCGTTTCGATCGCGACGACTCGGGGACGTCTCGGAACTTTGCAACGCGCGACGTTCGATACGAATATCAACGTACTCGGCGACACGCTGGAAGCGATTACGGCGGCCGAGTCGCAGATTCGGGACACCGACTTCGCCGAAGAAACTTCGAACCTGACGCGGGCGCAGATTCTCGTGCAGTCGAACATCAGCACCTTGGGTATCGCGAACCAGATTCCCAACTACATGCTCGGACTTATCGGTCGATAACTCCGAGCCGGACGATATCAGTAGGAAGGACGTTTCATCGCCCTTAACTCCGAAGCCCGTTGTTCTCGCAACGGGCTTTTTTCATGTTTCATTGAGCGGCCATTTAGCCGGTACACCGGCGCCTTTTCGAAAAATGTCGAATTCCGTTGCAATCCTCGGCGCCGGCCTGATGGGAACGGCGATTGCCGCCGCTCATCTCCGATACGGCGTTCCCGTCCTGCTGTACGATTCGTCGCCGGAAGCATTGGAAAACGCGCCACGACGGATCGTCGACGAATTGCGGTTGCAGAATATTTCCGATGACGTTCGGGCTCTCCGTTGTTCGATCGACCCGACCGAAGCGGCGAGGCGAAGCATCGTCATTGAAACGATCACGGAAAAGATCAAAGCGAAACGAAAACTCTATCGGTTGCTCCAGACGGCGACCGATTCGATACCGTATCTTTTTTCGAACACCTCGACGATTTCGATTTCAAGTCTTGCCGAAGAACTCCCGGATGCCTGGCGGAGGAATTTCTGCGGTTTTCATTTTTTTCATCCGGTTCGGGAACGCTCCCTGCTTGAAATTATTTCCGGTACGGAAACGGCTGCGGCGACCGTCGAGGCGGCCCGTCGACACGCTCTTCGGATTTCCAAACAACCGATCCTCGTCAAGGACGGACCGGGCTTTCTCGTCAATCGGATCTTGAATCCTTACCTGACCGGCGCCTTGCGATTGCTTGCCGAAGGCGTCGCCTTGGAACGGATCGAACGGATTGCCGTCGAATTCGGCATGAAGATGGGCCCCTTTCGAATCATGGACGAAATCGGCCTCGACGTCGTGATGCACGCCGGTTGGATCCTGTTCAAGGCGTTTCCCGAGAGGGTCCCCCATTCGCCGGAACTGATCAGGCTTGTCGAACTTGGTCGATTGGGCCGTAAAACCGGTCGCGGTTTCATGGTTTATTCGTCGGCGGCGTCGTGGGACGGCGACGGCGAATCCGATCCGGAACTCTCTGAACTCCTCGGTCTCCGGAAAACATCATCAAATATCTCCGAAGCGGAAATCGTAGAAAAATTGTTTCGCGGAATGTACGAGGAAGCCTTGCGTTGTCTCGACGACGGAATCATCACGGATCCCGCCGACGCCGACCTTGCGTCGATTCACGCTCTGGGATTTCCCGCTGAGCGCGGAGGAATTCTCCAATGGGGGACAGCGATTCAGCCCCCCCCCTGAGATCGGCTTCGATCATCGGCCTTCGGGAGCAATCTTTGCAACGTCTCACGAAATTTCGTTTCATCGGACAGGAATTGCATCCGAATGGCGACGGCGTGGAGCGGCGAGTTTTTGAACTCGTTTTCGGCGTCGATCTTGACGAGGTCTTTCATCGTACAGACCGTGAAATCGACATGAAGTTTCGCGGCGGTTTCGTCCAACTCAAAGAGTTCCGACGCCGTGAAGCGATGATGATCCGGAAAGGAAACAAGCTCGATAACCTCGGCGTCGCAACGTTCCAAAGTCTTTCGAAAAGCGGCAGGGTTGCCGATTCCGCAGAATCCGAGAACCCGCTTACCGCGAAGCTCGGAAACATCGTGTTCCTGTCGGGAAAAGGAAATCAACGAACTCGGAACATGGGCGACTTCTCCCCAAACGATGTTCGGAACGATCTTTAATACTCGTTCCCGAATTTTTCGGCGTTCTTCTTCGGTAATTCCATCCGCCCGGGAAAGCAACGCAACTTGGGCTCGCCGTAATGAACCGATCGACTCCCGGAGTGTTCCCCGAGGAAAAACGTGTTCGAACCCGAACGGTTCCGACGCGTCGAGCAGGACGATGTCGAGATCCCTCGCAATCCGTCGATGTTGGAAAGCGTCGTCAAGAATCAGAATATCGGCGTCCTTGTTTGCCAAAAAATCTTTGGCGGCGGCAACCCTGTTCGGATTCTGTCGATGTTTGACGTCTGGAAACTGGAACGCAAGCTCCAGAAACTCGTCGTTGACGCCGTCCGTGGATTTGCCGTATCCGCGACTGATGATTCCCGGTCGCAAACCCCGGTCGAGAAAAAACCGACAGAGCCAGGCGACCATCGGAGTTTTGCCGGTTCCTCCGAGCGTCAGGTTGCCGACCGAAACGATCGGAATCGTCGGTCGTCGGATTTGAAAAAATCCGTGATCGTAAAAAAAGTTGCGGAGCGAAACAACCGAAGCGTAAGGAATTTCAAGAACGTTCAGTCCGGTTCGCAGCAACGCCGCCGCCGGGCCGCGTTCTTCGCCGCCGACCAGTTTTCGGAAACGATCCGGATTCGAAAAGTCGAGCATTCAGTAAAATTTTCCTCTCGGTTTTTCGGCAGCCGGAACGGAGGCGTGCTCGCCGTAATGACGGTTCATGCCGTTTTCTCCGTCAATCCGGCGGAGTACCGCCTTCTTTCCGGCTGTTATTAAGCATCTTGACAGCTTTCATCTTTTCGGATAATATAAATTAATCTTGGATATTCCAATAGAGAAAGTTCCTTTGGGAGCCGATAAAAGAATATCCTTACAAGACAAAATTTATGAACGTTTCCTTCGGTCAATTTACGGTCAACTATTACGTGTATTATCGGTACTTGACCGATAACGCTCGGGGTGTTGCCGTGCCGATCGAAAGCGATTAGCGAATCAGCTGAAAAACTTCGGAACGATAAGCAAGCCGTGAGCGTCAAACGCTCACGGCTTTTTTTGTTGCCTTTCCCCATTTAGCCGGTACTCCGGCGCTATAAAACCATGATCACGACATTGCACTCAAACGAACTTCTCCGTCCGATTCACGGAGCGACGACGATCATTGCAGGGCCCTGCAGCGCGGAATCCGAAGAACAGGTCTTGAAAACGGCCCACGCCTTGGCCGCCCAAGGAATCCGAATTTTCCGGGCCGGCATCTGGAAGCCGCGAACCCGGCCGGGCGGTTTCGAAGGCGTCGGCGGAATCGGGCTCCAATGGATGCAGCGGGTCAAGCGGGAAACCGGCATGGCGTTGGCAACGGAAGTCGCGACCCGGGAACATGTCCGGGCGGCTCTTGAAGCGGGAATCGACCTGCTTTGGATCGGAGCGAGAACGACGGTCAATCCGTTCGCCGTACAGGAAATCGCCGATTCCTTGCGGGGCGTGGACGTTCCGGTGTTGGTCAAGAATCCGGTGAATCCAGACTTGGAACTTTGGCTTGGAGCCGTGCAGCGACTCCAACGGGCGGGACTTCGGCAACTCGGCGTCATCCATCGGGGCTTCAGTTCGAGCGACAAAAAGCAGTATCGGAACGATCCGCTTTGGGAAATTCCGTTGGAACTGCGGCGACGCGAACCGAACCTCCCGGTTTTCTGCGATCCGAGCCATATCGGCGGCAAAAGCGAGTTGGTCGCTCCGCTATCGCGCAAAGCGGTCGATTTGCAGTTCGACGGTTTGATGATCGAATCGCATTACGCTCCGGAAACCGCGATGAGCGACGCCGCCCAGCAACTCACGCCGACGGTTCTCGGGGAGTTGGTCGACCGTCTTCTCGACCGCCGCGCCGATCCCGTGACGGAAAACCTGACCGAACTCCGTTCCCGCATCGACCTGATCGACGAACAGCTCTTGGAGTTGCTGGCGAAGCGGATGAGTATTTCGCAGGAAATCGGCGTCTACAAACGGGAGCATTTCATGCCGGTCCTTCAACCGAGCCGATTCGGCGAAGTCGTCGAAAAACGGGTCCGACACGGCGAATCCCTGAATTTGAACCCCGTGTTCGTCAAGGAAATCCTGGACGACATCCACGAAGAATCCGTCCGACGACAGAACACGAGATAAGATGAAACAGAGCACGAAGCGTCAGCGAGTATTTTGAGCATATTCCCTCGCTGATGCGTCGGGCTCTGTTGACGCGTCGGGCTCTGTTGACGCGTCGGGCTCTGTTTTACTGACTATTTCTCCAGTCGAATCGCTTCGATTTCGATGTTCCGGTTTGCCGTCGACAACGGATCGAAGCGGAAGCTCGTGATCGCCCGCCGCCAGGTTTTCATCGATTTCAGGTCGAACACGTAATCGTGGAACTTGCCGTCGATCTTAATCGGAACGCTGAGGCTGTTCGTTTCCGACACCGAACTGGTCGACGTCGACCAGAATAATTGGGCGCGATCCGCCGCTTCGGGGACTCCGGGGGCTGACGCCCCCGGCTCTTGCGCTGTAACTTTCATTCGAACGACCAATCGACTCCAGTCGTCGGCTTTGATCTGTGCCAGGGACGTCGACAGCGCCGGATCGTGGTTCGCCGACTTGAACGTCATTCGACCGTCTCCCGCTTTGAAATCGGCGATTCCCATGAACACGGCCCAACCTTGGGCGCCGTCCTTGAAATCCCAAGCCGTTCGAACGATCTTTTCAATCGGCGGAAAATCGTAGGGACCGAGTCCGACGTCTTCAGGACCGTAGTTCAGCGGCCAACCGTTTGCCGGTTTTTGACAGAACTCGTTGCGAACCGTTTCGAACATTCCGAAGCCGTATTCGGCGTTCGGCTCCGCGTAAGACCCTTCGCCCCATTCGTTCGTCGGCGCAAGGACCATGGACTTGATTCCCGTCGTTTTCGAGAATTTTTTGAAATCCTCGCAAATTTGTTTGAATCCGGCGACGGTCCGATCTTCGATGATTATCTGCTTGTCGCCGTGCCAGGGCCGCGAGTCCCAGCCGGTCGAAAGGTTCGGCAGGAACGGAATGATTCCCGTTTCGTGGAGCCCTTCCCAATACGGCAGGCTCGATTCGATCACCAATTCGAACGGAAACCGTTTCGGATTCAGCGCCTTGCCGCCGTGGTGCATGAAATGATAGATCGACGTCATCTCGAAACCCGCGTCGGCGAGCCATTGAACGTCTTCGGCTTTCGTCGAGGCTTCCGGCCATTTCATCGCGATGAAATAGATTCCCTTGAATCCAGCGGCCTTCGCCATGCTCTGCGACAGGTCGAGCAGTTTTTTCACGCCTTCGCCCTTCTTCAGCGTGTTTCCTTTTTTCGCTTCGATATCCCGAACGTCGTCGTCCATTCCGGAAACGCTCCAGATCATCACGACGGGACGACCGTCGATCTGGTAATACTCCGGCGTGTTGAAATAATTTTCGATCCAAAATTTAGTGACGGCTCGCTGGTCTTCTTCGCTGTGGCTTCCTTTGCCGTTATGGTTCGCCCACATCATCGCCCATTTGAACATCGACTTGTACCGGGCCTTCTGGAACGCCTTGATCCAATGGTCGTTGTGTTGATGTCCCTTGTTCCAATACCAGTCGACGAGGTAATATTGAATGCCGTTTTCCAGCGACCATTTGATTTGCCAGTCGACGACTTCGGGATTTCCTTCGTCGTACCAACCGAGAACCGGTTTGCGTTCCGGATGAGTCGAGTAGATTCGTTCCCAGGCTTGCATCCGATACCAACCGGGATAGTACAGGGCGCCGATTTCGTAATCGCTTTTCACGGGTTTCGGAATCGGCACGTAATCCGCCTTCGGAAGATTGAGATTCTTTTCGAAGCGAACGGGAATCGTCACGGAATCTTTCGGCGCTCCGGTTCCGCCGAGTTTTAGCGTCAATTTGTCTTCAACCGGCGCCGTCGCCTGGAGTTCGAGGACGTAGGTTTTTGTTTCGAGCGGTTCGACTTCGGGAACCGCTTCCCAGCCTTTCGGCGAAACGACGCTCACGCCGCTGGGAAGCTGGAGTTTGTCGATCTTGACGCCCTTCGATGTCTGTCCGCCGTTGTTCCGCAATCGGATAGCCAAGGGCCGTTTGACGTCGGTCCGGTTGATCGCTTCGGTCTGGAAGACTTTCAGGATTTCGAGATCGGCCGGTCCTTGGGGAGAGTCGGAAACGATCAGGCGTTTCAGCGTCGCCGTCGCGGTCGGATCGTCGCTGACTTTCAATCGGAGAAGATGAATTCTGTCTTTCCACGCTTTGTCCGACAAACCGTCGACGTTGTACCAATGGGGCCGGCCGTCCGCTTTGATCGGAACGGTAACGGAACCGAAGCCGCCGCTATTGGAGAGGAATTCCAGCGTCGCGGTTTTTCCTTTGTCGACGGAAAGTTCCAACGAGATCCAGCCGCCGTATTCGTCGACGTCCAGCGTGATCGGTTTGCTTTCGATTTCACCGTTGATCTTCCAACCGTCGGCGCCCGGAACGACCTTCGAAACGTCGATCGGCGTCCAACCGTCCTTGACCGAGGCGAAGTTCCAATCCGGTTTCACGGCCGGCGCCTTGGCGAAGTTCAGGTCGACGATCCGGACCCAGTCGAGTTCGTACTGAACGTCTGGTACATCCCCTTGCGGAAGGTTCGGGAAGTCGAGTCGAAGCTTGATGATTTTCTTCTCGGCAGACCAATTAGGGAAGATGCGATAAACGTGAAACCGTCCGTCGCCGATCGCGTCCCATTTGGCAATTTTTTTCGGGGAAAAGCCGCCGTAGGGGCTTTCCGTGGTGTTCGTGAAATAGAGTTCTCCCGAACCGCTGAAATTCGTCTTGAGCCGGAACTCGAAGACCTGCGACGTCGTCGCCGGAAACTCGGTTTTCTCCAACACGATGAAAGGATCGTTTTTTGTCGCCTTGGCACGGAGCATACCGTCTTTGACGACGACGTCTTCCAGATTATTGGCGCCGACCCAGCCTTCTTTTTGGCCGTCGGCATTGAAATCCCATTGTTTGATCGTCGTTTCCGTTTGCGCAAGCACGGAGCCGGCCGAAAACGCGATGAAAAAGGCAAAAACATGGAACAATCTCATGGAAACCTTTCCTTGTAGAGTATCAACGGAAAAACATGTTTCACGGTAGCGCCGTGAAACGGGACAAATCCATTCTGTCAAATTCGTCGCTCAGAGTCAACCGTCGTGAAACAGTCGCCAATCGATTTTCGATCATCCGAAATATCCGGTTCTTGTTTTTGTCGGGACCGCCTGATAGAATGAGCGCAATGAAGAAACAGACGTCGGAACAATACCGTGCCGCCGACGATCTTGCAACGTCGTCCCAACCCCGCAGCGCACCATGATAGAATTTCTCTTTGCCCAGCAGAATCCCCTCCAGTTTCTGGGGATCGCCGTTGCCGGTTTCGCCGTTCTCCTTTTTATCGTCCTGTTCGTCGTCATCCTGCGATTCTTTCCGCTTTGGATCCAATCCTTGATGGCCGGCGCCGGAATCGGATTGCTCGACCTGCTCGGCATGACGTTTCGGAAAGTCAATCCGGAAATCATTCTGCGCAGCAAAATCATGGCCGTGCAGGCCGGTCTCGATGACAAAGTCGTCACGACGAAATCGTTGGAAGCCCATTATCTTTCCGGCGGCAACGTATCGAAAGTCATTCAAGCGATGATTGCGGCGACGAAAGCGAAAATTCTCGATTTGGACTACAAATTGGCTGCGGCGATCGATCTGGCGGGCCGCGATATTCTCGAAGCCGTCAAAACCAGCGTCTATCCGAAGGTCATCGACTGCCCCGCCCCATCGAAGGGCCGTCTCACGTTGGACGGCGTCGCCAAGAACGGAATCCAGCTCAAGGTCAAGGTTCGCGTCACGGTCCGAACGAACCTTCGACAGTTGATCGGTGGAGCGACGGAAGATACGATCATCGCTCGGGTCGGCGAAGGAATCATCAGCGCGATCGGTTCGTCCGAAACGCACGGTCAAGTCCTTGAAAATCCCGATCGAATCTCCAAGGCGGTACTCGCTCGGCGTCTCGACGCCGAAACGGCGTTCGAAATCGTGTCGATCGACATTGCGGACATCGACGTCGGCGAGAACATCGGCGCCCGACTCCAAGCGGACCAGGCGGAAGCCGACACCCGAGTCGCCCGGGCCAGAGCGGAGGGCCGGCGAGCGCTCGCCGTCGCCGCAGAACAGGAAAACATCGCAAAAATCGAGGAAAGCCGAGCAAAGGTCGTCGAAGCGGAAGCGGAGGTTCCAACGGCAATCGCCGAATCGATCGGAACCGGCAAATTGGGGATCATGGATTATTATCGACTCAAAAATATCCAGTCGGACACCGAGATGCGCGGCTCCATCGCTCGAGGATCGCTTCAGACCGTCGGAAAAAGTTAATTCGACCTGTTAGGCGCGTCGCCTGCGACGCGCGGAGTTTCGATTTTATGCCAACCATTATGATTTCCCTTTGGGCGCAGCAGCAACAAAATGGGATCGCGGAGTTTATCCCGATCATCATCATGTTGCTGCTGTTCGTTCTGCCGAATGTACTCAAGTACTTCGCGGAGCAGGCCGCAAAGAAAAAACAACGGGAAATCGAAGAACGACAGCAACAAAAACGGCTTCAGGACGTTTTTAGTTTGTCGTCCGCTGCCGAAGAAGTGTCGCCTCCCCCCAAGCCGAAAAAAGAGCGGCGTCGAAAAAAGACCGAACTCGTCCCATCCGTCGACGCCGAACGCTCGACGCATGGAACCCGGCTCAGCCGTGAATTGACGCCGCAGGGCGAAGGCGTTCGATTCGATGCAAGGCCCGGAACGTTGGACGCCACGCAAGTCTTAGCGCCGAGCGTCGAACCGACTGTTCAGCCGATGCTTGAAAGCATGACGGGGATCTATGACGCCCCTTCGGCAAGCGAGCAATCCGCAGACGCCGCGCCGTTGGCCCGAGACATCTTTCAGACGCTGTCGACACCGAACGGACTCCGCCAAACCGTCATTCTCAGCGAGATTTTCAAGCGTCCGGAGTATTAACTCTCAAGAGCCGGGGCTGTGCCTGGAGCCGGGGGCTGTGCCCCCGGAATCCTCACCAACTCGGGCTATGCACATCGACGGGGCCTTCGGGAAACGTCAGTTCGCTTAATTCGTAGTACATCGGACAGTTGGACCGCATGGAGATCGGCAGATCGCGTTTATTCCACATCACCATGGATTCGTCGGCGAGCCGCCAGCCTTGCGAAGTGTAGTAAGGAACCAACGGTTCTTTGCAGAAAAGAATCGCGAAGGGAAAACCTCTCGCTTTTGCTTCGTCAAGAACGGCTTGAACCAACTGCCGACCGAGACCGCCGTGTCGATAGTCCGGCAGCACGCAAACGCCTTGGACGCTGGCAACGTTATAGCGGAAATTCCATGTCGTCGTGATCGTTCGAACGACGATCGCGGCGTGACCGATCACCGCCTCGCCGTCACGAAGCAGGACGCTGCAAATCGGTTTCGTTTGGTGCCAAATCCGTCGTTCCAGGAAAATCTCGTTCCAATCCGGAAAGCAGAATCGGAGCAGTCCCCGAATCCGCTCGTCAAGATCGGTGTCGATGTCCTTTTCGTCGACGACTTCCACGGTTGGAGGCATGGCGTAAACAAAGAAAAGGAGAACGGAAACGAAGATTCAAATCGCGGATTCCACGGAGATGGAGCGTTCGAAAACATCTTCATCGATCAGGATCGGCAACGTCGGTTGGAACGATACGGCAATCGCAATCGCATCGGAAGGACGGCTGTCGATTTCGATCAACTCTTCGCCGCGTTGAACACGGATCGACGCAAAATAGGTCTGCTCCTCCATTCCATTGATACAGATGTCTTGAATTTTCCCTCCAAGCAGTTCCACGGCGTTACAAAACAGGTCGTGGGTCAGCGGACGCGGCGAGGCGACCTGTTTCACACGGCGGTCGATGCTCGTCGCTTCGAAAATTCCGATCACGATCGGAAACTCTCGCAAACCGCCCACCTCGCGCAGCATGATGACCTGCTGGTTGTTGATCTCGGAAATGATGATTCGGGAAAGTTCAAGCGGAACCATGCTTGGGGGTGGGGCTGGTATGGGAACGGTGGAGGAGGAAAGCAATTTCGACGAAATCGACCTTGGTTTTATCTTACGGATAGTATACACTATTTTTTTAATTGGAAACCGATCCCCTTCCCCGATTCCCCAACTCTCGCACTCAACACCAATACGTACACCAGCATCACCCCCTCACACCATTTTCGAATGAAAAAACTCGCCGTTGTGATGGCTGCGGGAAAAGGAACCCGCATGAAGTCCGATTTGCCCAAGGTCTTGTTTCCCGTCTGCGGTCGACCGATGGTCGAATATGTTCTCGACGCCTTGGAAACCGCCGGAATCGACCAAACGGTCGTCGTCGTCGGTTATCGGAGCGATTTGGTCCGTGAAACATTGGCTCATCGAAAGAGCCTGCTTTTCGCGGAGCAGACGCAGCAGCTCGGAACCGGACACGCCGTCATGAGTTGCCGCGAACAGCTTCGAGAACACGACGGTTCCGTGATGGTCGTCGCCGGAGATTGTCCGATGATCCAAGTCGATTCGATCCGCGCCCTTTTCGACGGCTATGCAGCGGTTCCGCGACCGGCTTGCGTGCTGGGAACCGCGAACAAAGAGAATCCGACGGGACTCGGTCGCATCGTTCGGGACGCTTCCGGCGAATTCTCCCGAATCGTCGAGGAAAAGGACGCGACCGAGGAGCAGAAGGGAATCACCGAAGTCAACATGAGTTATTACGTCTTCCACACGCCGGAGTTGCTCCTCGCCCTAAACGAGTTGCGAACGGACAATTCTCAGGGAGAGTACTATATTACGGACGTTCCCGCCGTGTTGAAATCGCAAGCCAAGCGGGTCGTCGCGCTGCCGGTCCTGAAACCGATCGAAAGCTTGGGAATCAACACGGTCGACGAACTTGCCGTCGTCGAACAGGCGATGAAAGCCGCAACGTAGAGAAAGAACGAAGAGAAAAAACGTCGAGAAAGAGCCGGGACCTGCGGTCCCGGTCTGGTCGTCAATCGAGCATCGTTCGAACGGCGAGAAAGATTTCTTCTTCCCGAGCCGTCATGATCCCGTCGTTCCAGAGGCAGGTCTTGAAAACGTCCAGTAATTTTTCCCGAAGCGGCGGCGACGCGGTCTGGAGATGTCGCAAAGAGTCGTCAAACGTTCGGAAGACGCAATCGGATATCGGGAGCAACGAACCGGACAGTTCGACGGTTTCCAGACCGGCTTGAAACGCGGCCCCGGCCTCCTCTCGGCTGGAATGTCCGGCGTAGGCGAGATACGACAAGGCGAGTTTCAGCGACGGTTCGATTCCCGAGATCTTGTAGATTTGGACGACCGGTTTGGCCGACTTGCCGTACTGGAACCGTTCGTCGAGTCCGTTGCGGAACGCGGCGAACAGCGAATACCGGAACAAGTTGATCTTGTTGACATCGCCCGTCAAATGGGAGCAAACAAGACGGAAGTCGGCGTAGTCGTTCGGTGAGAGCTCCTGAAGCTTCGACAAACCTTCGCGGATTGCCGTGTTACGAATTCGAATGAACGTCGAACGGAGTTTCCGAGCTTCCGCCGTTTTCGTCATCGTTTGGTCGACGGGAAATGTCGCAACGATCGTTTGGGAAATTTCCTTGATCAGGTCCACCGGAACGATGGAAAGTCGCCGGGTCAACACGTCAAGGTCGTCGAGTTGTTCCTTGCGGTGAAGCTCTTCCTTGTCGAGCAGCAAAGCAATGATCAACGCGCAGCATCCCTTCGGTGTTCGAAACGATTCGTCGAAGATCGACGGCGCTTCGACGGGCTTCGCTTGTTTCGCCGATTCCTGTTCGGCTTCGGCTTTCGCCGCGTCGAGTTCACGTTTTTTCTGTTGCGCGTCGCTGATCCGAGTCCGGGAAAACGAACGGGCGAGCCGGGGATTCGTCGTCGCAAGGAGTTCGTCGATCATCGCTTCGTCGTGAACGCCGACGAAGGCGTCTTTTCCGTAACGACGAATCGACGAAACCCGTTCGGGAAACCGGCCGTTGAAATCGCGGTCGAAACGGCGGATTCTCGATTTCCAGGTCGGATGCGTGGAAAAAAGATTCCAATTCGAGGTTTCGCCGAAAGGACCGCCGACGAAAAGATGCGACGCTTCCAAGGCGTGGGCGCTGTAGACGATGGAACCGAGGCGTGGACAACCGATCTTCATGAACGCCGATTTCAGGGCGCCGGGATTTCGGGTAAACTGGATCGCCGAAGCGTCGGCCAACCGTTCCCGCTGTCGGGAGATTGCCGCTTTGATCAGCGAACCGAGCAGACAGGCGAAAAGTCCAATCGTAATCAGGATCAATCCGGAAACGATACTGGCGATCCAAACCCTCCATTCGCGGCCGTAAACAACGGGAACGGGTTCGTCGCCGACATTGAGACTGCCGCGATCTTCCATTTGGATGCCGTGCCGTCGCAGGAACTCGACGCCCAGTTGGGTGATCATGTTCAAACCGTACAGGACGCCGATCATCCGCATGTTGAGGACGATGTCGCCATTGAGAATATGCGAAAATTCGTGCGCAACGATCGCCTGGAGTTCGTCGCGGTTGAGATAGTCGACCGCTCCACGAGTCAGGCCTATCACGGCATCATCCCGTTCGAAGCCCGCAGCAAAGGAATTGATTCGATATTCCCGGTCGAGAATATAGACGGCCGGGATAACGGTTCCGGCGGCGATCGACATTTCTTCGACGATATTGAGTAGTTGCTTTTCCTCGAAGCGGAGCGTGAACGGACTGACTTCGCGTCCGCCGAGCATTTCCGCGACGTATTCTCCGCCGCCCAGCGACAGTTCGCGCATTTTGATCAGGCTCCCGACGCAGACGATCGACGCAACGAAAAATTGCGACAGGCCGAAAACCCATGAACTCGACGAATGCTGCCAGAACTCCCGAAAAAACGAGTCATGAACATTTCCGTCGAACCAAAGAACGACCACCATAACGGCACAGTGTACGAACGTCCCAACAAGAAATATCGCAACGACAAACAGGAGGATCAACCACCCCGTCCAACGACGCGCGCGACGTTGCTGATCGAAGAAGTCCATGGTTCAAGAGCTACGTTGGAAAACCTTCGGAAATCAAACACCGATTACCGCTTCCTGACGGGCGCGGCTCTGAAAATGTCGAATGATATTTCCGGTCGAAAGCCTAAAACAGACGTCCCTGATCGGGTTCCGTCGTCTTGAATTTGTCGAAAACACGAGGCTTGTACGACTTCTTTTTTTTCGGCGGTTTCGGTTCCTCGACGTCGCCGAGCCGTTTTTGAGCCTGCTGCCAATATTCTTCCGAGAGTTCGAATCCGAGATACTGTCGACCCAAATTCTTTGCGGCTAGGGCCGTCGTTCCACTGCCGAGAAACGGATCGAGAACTTTTTCGCCGGGATTGCTCGAAACCGAAATAATCCGTTGCAAAATCGCTTCCGGCATCTGGCAACCATGCCAGCCTTCACGCTCCTTGAACGTTCCGCAAACCCGGGAGACCCGCCAGGTGTCCTTGTCGGCGCCGAATTCCTTCTCAAGCTCCTGCGGTCGCAGAATCCATGTATCGTCGGGAAGACGGCCCTTCGGATTGGCCCGTTTGTCGTTGTAGATCAATTGCCGGGCGCTCGGCACGCGGATCGGTTCGTCGTTGAAGGTAAACTTTTCCTTGTGCTTCACGAAATGGAAAAGATGGGCGTGGGACCGCGTGAACTTTCGTTTGCAGTTGACGCCGAACGTGTAATACCAGACGACCCAGCTTCGGCAGAGGAAATCCAAGTCCCGTGTTGCGCAAACTTTGAGTTCGGCGGCGAATTCGTCGCCGATCGCCAGCCAAAAGGTTCCGTGCGGCTTGAGAATCCGGTAAACCTCGCTCATCCAGCGGCGCGACCAGTCGAGGTAGTCGGCGTCCTTCCGTTTGTCGTGGTAGACGTCGTAATCGTAACCGATGTTGAACGGTGGGTCCGCGAACACGAGATCGACGGATGAATCTTTCAATTCCCTCATTCCATCGAGGCAGTCCCGGTGGTAGACGGTATTCCAAGTCAACATGGCGAGCAGAAAAATATTCGATAAAACACGGAGCCCGATGCGTCAGCGAGGGATCGTCCCTCGCTGACACGTCGGGCTCTGAAACGCAATTTATTTGGCGACGTTCTGGTTGAAGCAGATGGATGCGATGACGGGATATTCGCCGTCGACGACGACTTTGCAGAGAACGGTTTCCAGCGAGGTCGACTCAGGGATTTGCGGCATGCCAAAACCAATTTCCGGAACGGTGAGCGTGAACTTTCCTCCCATTTCTTCGAGCAACAACATGAGTCGTCCGCCGAGAACGTTGGTCAATTCGGCGATCAGATCTCGGATAAGAGGGCTGTCCACCGGAAAATCTTCGCCGGCGTACATATTCCGTGCAAGTTCCATCGCAAGGCTTCTCGATACAATGAACCAAATCGAATGAATATCCGGCGAATTGACTTTCATGCAGGCCCAACACCAATCTTCCTGATCTTCGACCAGTTCGTCGAAGTTGATTTCTTTCGGCTTCATTTCGAGCCCTTCGATGCGACCGGCTGTCGCGGCCGTATCGCCCCAAGGATCTTCGCCGGGAAGCGAAACCTGTTCTCCCCACGCTCCGGCAGCTTCCGGAGCGGCAGGCGGTTCGCCCCAGGAATCGCTTTCCGGAGCGGCTGCCGACGGCGTCCCCCAAGGATCCTCGGCGGGAACCGGCTCCGACGGCGTGCCCCAGGAATTGTCGACCGAAACTTCCGGAGCCGCTGTTCCCCAGCTGTCGACGCCGCCTTCCGTTTCGCCCCAACCGGGCGTCGCTTCCGCGACTTCCGGCGCCGCCTGATCGACGACAAAATCATCCGGGGCCGATTCCGCCTGAGTGAATTCCGCGTCGCCGACCTTGATCGAGCAAGGAATCACCTCGGCAAACGCCATGGTTTCCAGCGTTTCACGAACCGCGTTGAACAGGAGATGTCCGAAATTTTGTGGAAGCATGGCAACAGGGCGGGAAATCGTAAGGAGAAAGAAAACGGAAGCCGAGCGACAGGAAATCAATGTACCGTCGCAAGACGTATTTTTCAAGCCCCCGGAAAGATTCGATAGGACGATTGCGAAGTCAAGTCGCGAACAAAATGCCTTTGAGATTCATAAAGAACGGAGATCGTATACCGTAGCACGGTAAGGCGGCTGCCTTCGGCTTCATCGACGCCGCCTTCCGTTGGTCGGCTCATCGTTCGGCGGTATTTGACTTTACGAAAAAAAGCGAAACGGCAAAACCTTTTCTCAAAATGTCAGTCGAATGCCG
>JAVBQW010000260.1:0-15115 GCA_031548665.1 Thermoguttaceae bacterium | reverse complement strand
CGCTGTGGTGCAAAAAGCGGTGCAGCAAGCGTCCGAATCGGTTCGCACGGAGCCGCCAAGAAACGACGAGAGCCCGCAAATTGCAGGCTCTGACGTTTCGGTGCAACTGGATGCAACCTCAAATCTGCCGAAGAGAGGACTCGAAACGGCACTGAAAAATAAGGGGTTTTAGACGATTTTTCAAAAACTTTCTGTGAGTTTTTCTGTGAGCCGCCTCCGTGCGGCTTTTTTTGTTTCGATGTAATTTCCGTTGTGTGCGGTTGTAGGGATATTGTTTGCGAACGGGTGCGACGTCTTGCGAACTTCATTTTTCGTAACGATCACGAGGGGAGGTCAGCCGGTGCGAGCGTACGCGACTCCGTGCGAAACAGCACTCACCTGCCCCCCTCTGATGGTTTGTGGCCCGTGTATGCCTGATTCGGGGCGGTTTTGGTCTGTGGATTAACCCGGAACAATCGCCCTTCCTGCAATAGGGTGTTAATATAGTCCCGATAAAGCGATTTGGGATTTCGTCCTAACAAAGTCGCCAACTCCTCCGTGCTCATCGTCACTTCACAGCAAATCGCCTCAATAAGGTCGAGTACAACATCGCGGTCTTCCTTCTTACGAAGGGAGGCGATTCGGTCTTTCAACTCTTCGCTTAACGATTCGGTTTTTTCAGCAAGGTTGGTACTTTGCCCGTTTCGCTTGGTATTTTGAGGCGGGAACTTGGTACTTTTGGACAATGGCTTGGTACTTTGCATCGGGAGCTTGCTACTTTCCCCCGCCTGTTCAAAGCCGTTCTCCTGAACTTCCAGAGCGGCAGGGAGGGATTTCTTCAACTTCGCACCGGGGACATAATACGTCGCCGGACCGCGATTCCGCATCGTCAACAGTTCCAAATCGCATAGTTTCTTCAGTTCCCGACTCGCCCGAAGTGTATCGCAGTCGCTGTTTTGGCGGTAGAGCGAATTATCGATCATTCCCGTGTCTCGCACAATCGTCAACGCATACTTCTGAGAATCGGTCAGGTCGTCGCTGCCCAAGGAGCGTAACCACTCCAGATCGTCCGTCGTCAGAAAATGGTGCAAGCGGAGTATCGCCGTGAAAAGATCGTTGACCCGGTCCGAATGGAAAAGCGGAGGAGCGAATCCAGCTTCTTTCATCAGACGCCGCATCGTCCGAATACCGGTTCCCTTCGTTTCGGCTAGATTCGTTTCGTGAAATACCGCCGCAATTGAGGGATTGCGAGGATCGGACCCCGGCTGGCCCAAAAGGTCTTCTCGCTTGAGCGAATAGCCGGGGTTGATGATTTCAACTCGATTCGTGTAGCGAATAATCTGGATTGGGCGTTGAACTCGATACGAAGCGTGCATAACGGCGTTGACGATCGCTTCTCGAATCACATCGGCAGGGATTCCTTGTCCCTCGGCTTGGACGGCCCCGTCCGGCAGATGGAATTTTCGCGGCAGGTCTTCGTAAACACTGTCTTGAGCACGTCGGACAATCTGCAAGAGCGAACCTCTCATGTCGATCGATGTGAACCGATTGTGAGGATCGTCGATCCATTGCAGACCGGGGACACGAATATAATCGATCCGCGTCATTGGCAGCAGACGACGCAATGCCATCTTTTTCCCGAACAACAAGATGCCGGTCAGCGTTGGACGTGAATCACCATCGGCGGCTCGCAAGGCTTGCAGGAGCTCTGAGTCCGAATAGTTCAATTCTTCGGCAATCGGATTGACGCTTCGCCTTAAAGTGCGATAATGCTCGATTGCATCGGCATCGATATCGTTTTGCGTTGCATCCGGCAGGACCGTCTGGTCGAACGGTTGCGAATTACGGGCTCCGAAAAGAAGAGCGATATCGTCCTCGTTACACAATTGATCGGTTGATCCGATCCGGCGAAAGGCTCCGTTTTGAAGTCCTTTTCGTTTAATGAATACCGGCTTTTGACCTGCTTCGCATTCGTTGACGTCGATGATCAGGACGTTTTTATCATGGAGACGTTCCGTAGTGATGCGAGGCCGGAGAGGGACGTTGAAAATGGAAACACACTGGCTGGCCAGATCGGAAGAAACTTTGTCCGGCTGTTCGACGCCGACAACGTCGTAAGCCGGTTCGGCGTGATGTTCGTTATTCTTGACACCGAGAATGATCGTCCCTCCGCCGAGTCCAGGTTCGTTGGCAAACGCACAAACGGTTTCCCAGAGCGAACTTCCAACCCCGGATTTGGCTTCGAGGGTGGAATGTTCGTCCAGCGTGTTCAATTGTTCAAGGATTTCAACGGATCGGGACATCTTAGTCCAGTGGTTTGGGTCGATTACGCCGCAATTCAACGAATTCATTACCCGGCAAAAATGCAATCAAAACCCTTATTGAGGTGGCGAATGTGAAGGCAAATTAAGAGTCTGAAAAAAGGCGAGTTGACGCTTTTTAGCGTCACTCAGCATTTTATCAAAAGGAATGATTTCGGTAAATGAATTATGGTTCTCATTGAAATTGTAGTAGCCTTGGCCATCAGGTGTTTTCCGAAAGCCTGCATCATCTGCCCATCTGTCAAGCTGCTCTGAAATGTCGCAAACAATGTAGCAGAAGAATGGCGTAGTTTTTTCTACTCGAATCGGGCGCCCTGTGCAGGTTGTTTTTTTGCCAGCTCGGATATCACGAATATAGCCATAGACTTGTGCGATCGGACTTTCATCGGTCGCATATGACTTTCTCATTGGCCTTTTGAACTCGATAATTGGAGGGGTTTGAGGGCGGCGACTTATAATTGCGTTGCGGCAATCTTGTCTTGGACCGACAGCGGCGGAAGTCATAATTCGTGAGCAAGAATCTGGTCTGGCTGAACACGCTTGCAGCGGTCGCCGAGTCCGTTTTATCAGCGACGTCGCTTTATCGTTTTTGGCGATTGAGCTTTTTGATGATTCGATCGACTAACTCTTCTGCTGAACCGGTTTGGTCGTAGAGAGCGAAAATGGCGTCCAAGGTCAGACGAATTGCTTCACGTTCGGCTCTTCGATACGCATCAGACAGACCATTCAAATGAGGCTCTGAAGAATTAAGCACGTCTTCCAACTTGTCCAGTTCTTCAATCTGTCGTTCCGCTTTCTCTTTTGCTTTGGCGGGTACACTTGTTTTACGTTGCAGCTTTTCCAGTTCAGATCGAGTTGATGATATAGAAGTGAGCGGATCAGCTTTTGCCGCGTCACCGACGAACCCTTTTTTGGCTTGTTTGGAAAGATTCGTAATAACCTTCTGGGCTTCTTCAATGGGTCTGCGATTGCTGTTGTTTTCCGAGTCTTCCCGGATTTTTTTGACCAGAGGTTCAACAAATCTACGGACGCCTTCGAAAAAATCATCACGCATCAGCGAGTGTGAAAAGTCGTCACGACGAGCATTTGGCGTCAGTGCGGGCGAGGCAATGTGTATTTCACCGATAAGATAACCGTTGAACCGAGGTTCCCGGAAACATTGATCCACGAGGACGTTGTCGCCAACCAGGATATTGCCGACGCGAACACGTAATGAATCAATCCCAGCATTGGCGGCGAGTTGACCGATATTATCCTTGCGAACGGCATACCATCCGCGTGCGATGACCTTCTTGTGCCGATCCAAAATGTCGAACTTCTCGTAGCTCGTCAATTCGTCGGTTTTCTTTCCTTTTTTCGATTCCCGCAACGGAATGGTTTGAGTGTATGGCTTTTTGATCAACGAGTCATTGATGAAAATTCTATATGTATTGTAATCCGGTATCTCCCGTCTCAACCAGGAATTTAGCTCGTCGCCGAAATAGAAGACCTGTTCATCAAAGGGAACGGGAGTATGCTCGGCTACATAGGCTGTGACCTTGGTAATGTCCATCAATTCACTTTTTGGGCTTCGGACGCCGTTCATCTCGACTCGAAAGAAAGACTCGTTTTTCTTTTCTCGGACTGTCTCGTAGCGACCGAAACACATTCGGCGATGAGCTGCTTGGCTTCGATCCCTCGCGCGTTGTGATTGGATCGATCAAGCATTTTTTGGACTTTCAAGCAGTCCCAGATAATCTGCGTCTCTTCCGATTCGCCCTTTGCTTTGGTCGTAAAAGTGATCGAATCGCAGTAGGCGATACCACCAAGGCGCCCAATACCTCTAAAGCCGCGTTCACGGTCGCCGGACTTTTGTGAGTCGCCAAGGCTCAGGAGAGCTTTCGCGGCGGTCTTTAGGGGGATGCCACAGCCATTGTCTTCAACGGTAATTCTGCGAATCTCCGCTCGGTGGTCCTGTTTAAGCGTAATCCGAATCTCGAAGTCGTTCACATCACGTTTCTCATCGAATGCGGCCTTGTCGATCGCATCGGCAGCGTTCTGGATGTACTCGCGGTAGACACACAACGGGTTGTTGTACATGCCCGTGGTGAGACTGTCGAGATTGCTATACAATGATATTGGAAATTTTACGGCAGAAATCATGGCTGTTTCATGAGATGGGTTCCTTTGACTTCCAGACCGGCGATAACGATTTTTGTATCTAGAAAATGCGACATGTAGGGAAGCTCACGGACAGCTTTTTCATAAGTCATCATGCCGGAATAAGTCGCCGAAAGTCCGTCATTCCGCTTTTTCGCTGCTTGGGAGCGACCGAGTTCACACAAATATCCGGCAAATGAAGCCATGGGACAGAGAAGAACCCCGAAGCGATATTTTCTGTACTTGGCCGCAACAAGGAATTTGATATAGTCCTGATAGTAGCCTCGTGCATTTCCAAATTCCACTTCAACCCAGACACCGTTCTTTTGAAAATCACATCGAAGGCCCAACTCTTTCACGAGTGACTGTTCGGTACTCCAATTTTCTTCAAGCAGACGATTACGGATGCGTGAATTATAATCCATCTGGCGTAGTTTTGCGCCGAAATTTACAGTTGGGATCGCATTCGACACATCGGTAAATTCCTGACAGGACGCAAGGTCGATGTCCTCGAATCGGTGAAAAATCGGAGAACGGACCGATAATGTCGGCTGTTGATTTTTTATTCCGCTGAACGGCACGATGGAAAACTGATGGAAACCGGTTTCAACAACCTCAACGACGACGGCATTCTCGTCATCCGCTTGCTCAAGCATTTGTTTGAGCGATTCCCTGAGCGGTTCGTTCACTTTCTTGTCATAGCGAAATTGCAAGTGTGACCGGGCATTATTGAGACGAGTCAGATCGGCTTCGATTTGAATGTCTCTAAATGTGAGCTTTATCGGAATATGAGCCCCTTGGGGAATGTTTCCCATCCACGAGTCTTGTGATTCCAACGGTACGGCCATTCCGTACTTAAGTGTCGATTTAGACACTCGATGAAGGAATCGAACTGGTTGAGAAACAACATTTTCTGGCATGGAATAACGAAAAAATCAAGCGGGGATTTGAAAACAACCTTTTTCGTAACTATTCAGCCGATTGGGCATCGCGAAAAATTGTTTCAATACGCACAATTGGCGAGGGCTTGAGAGACGACTCTGCGAGGTTTGGGCAAAACGGAGCAGATTGTATCTCTCCCATTTTGAAGCAATTTCGAAACCGCCCATTCGGCTGAAGTATTATCCTTTCTCTGAAATTTTGTCATAAGCCAGTCGCACCGGCCTCAAACAGATCATCGCGAGCTTTTTCGCCTTGTCACGAGTCAGGAGTCTGGCGTCGAGTCCTTGGTTGAAATCGACGAATCGCGAACGCAGCCCCAATTTGGCACCATTCCCAAAATTGAGATCGACGAGGTCGCCGATGATCCGGTCAAACTGCTTTGACGCAAGGACATTATTGTCCATCAACACAAGGTTTTGGCGTTCGCCAAAACGGCTTTTGATTTCCTCGATATACTCTTTCAATCCGGTATAGGAATTGAATTTCGGCTCCAACTTCCAGACAGCACAGAATTCACATTTGCGTATGCAGCCGCGTGTTGCGTAACCGAAGTAACAATCCTTCAAACCGTAGTCGTAATCAATATCATTCAACAGATCGTAGTCCGGAATCATCGTGTCGACCTTGGCGTCATCATCACCCAAGCCGAGCATGTTGGGAGCATTGAGCAACCCAACGACAGGCCAAACGCCCGTCTCGTTAAAAATGACGTTAGGGAACAACGTCGCATAGACGCCGCCGACAAAAAGTCTACCGACGTCCCCACCAAGAGCCTCCTTATAATGTTTGATCGTTTGGATGATTTTGTGGTGGTGGAAGCTGAAAAGCGTGGTCACGTAAATCCGGTCCCAATGACCGTCTGCTTTGAGCATTCCACGCACCAGCCGAACTTCGTCCCCCCTGCTTTTGTGATAGGAGCCGATTTTCAGCAGACCCAACGGGGGGAACTTGGATTTATAGTCAGGTTCGACCAGTAAAACACGCATATTTCAACAACGAGCCAAGGAATGTCGGGCAGTATGGCGATTTCAGGGACGTCGACCCCTAATACAAGAAAATACGATTATAATCGGATAAGTCGGTCTTGGGTAGGCTTACGAAAATTCATTGGGGCGACTTTCAGTAGCGTTCATCAACGCCTAAGCAACAACCGGTACAACCGTTGAAATCGTTGCATTTGAAAAGGATTGCAGGCGGGGTGTCCTGTTTTGTCCACGCATGGACAAAACAGAGATTGAAATGCAAGACAAAAATCTACCGCGGAGTTCCCGAGTAGGGAGCCACATTTACCTGTTTGATGACACTCGGTTGCAGAACACGGCAATCTCCTTGAGCAGCTTCGTTGCCTCCTCCGGTCTCAGATCGTCTGGGACGGTGGTGTAATAATCGTCGGCGACGCCGAACATGCCTCGCATCTCGGCACCGTATCCGGCGACATGTCGATCATGTGGTTGTTCGTGCAAAGAGCGGATCGCCGGTTCACGCTTTCTTTTCGATCACGAGTCGGGCGAAATGCTCAAAGGATCGGTCGTAGGTCTTCTCGGCGTCCGGCGGAAAGAAGCAACCGGGTACTTGCCGACTGGCGAGGTGCGAGCGGACGCAATCGCAACAGAGACCGTGTTTACCGCAAGAATAAGAACAGGTGCAATTCACTTTGTTTTCTTTGATTTTGCATTCCATCGGATGACCTCCTCGAAATTGTTTCATTTAGCCGGTACTCCGCGTTTCATGGTATTGATCGGGACATTCTTCACCCTGTTTTCGGAATTTTTCGTTTCCATAAATCGAGCAAACTCTTTGTCGAACAACCCCGGCTCGATTCCAAGAGTTTTTTCGAACGTGTCCGGTGCATCTTTTCCGCTGTAAACCTGTTGAAGATAAACGATGAGGCGATCTCGATAATATCCGTCACTGCCGTAAAAAAGCAATTTGAACATGTTGTCCGCCTGACGGTAGAGCAGCATTTTGTCCCGATGATCCACCCATGTTCTCTTTGACACGGCTGTCATGTCACGAGTTGGCAAAAAGCCGTCCTTTGCCATGAACTCACGTTCCGTCCCGGCATATCGATATTCCGGCTCTCCGACGACAATGTTCGTTCCCTCTTGTCTGAGCGATTGCATGAACATGGCCGCTCCCTCGACGATCCAGTAATTGAAACGGTCACCATACTTGGAAGTCGCTTGTTTTGTTTCCGCAAATAATTGGTGTGTCGCTTCATGATACATGACTTGTAACGTTCTTTCCTGATCCCATGAACTTGATCTGTTCGTATCCTGAGCATAAAACACGCAATGAGGCTTGATATAGGCTCCGCCCTGATAGGTTTGCGGATCAAGATTGGGATGATTGCTCAGGAAATCCTGTTTGTCGCTGTAAAAAATCACGCCATACTTCGGATGCGAGGCGTTCGGCGAAGTTTTGCCCGCAAGCATGACGGACAATTCCGCATCATTAAAACGGTAACGATAAAAAACCATGTTCCAGGAACGATACAAACTTTCCAGCTTGCGACTGAACCGTACCCCTTCTTCCAAAGAATGATCGGTCCTGATACGGTAATTTTCCGTTTCGATTGTCCAGCCGTTTTGGATCGTTCTTCTTTCGGCACCCTCTTCTTTGGTCGTGATCCATTTCCCTTGGTAGTATCGCTGACCGGCCTCGTATTTTTCAACTTCGTTTTTCCTGATCCAGCCGAATTTTTCGTGGTCGACGAGACCGTCTTTCAATTGAGCCACTTCCCAGGCGGGTCGCCACTCGTCCTTGAACTTATAGAAACCGAAAGCATTTCGGATTTGGGCATGATCGGGATTGGCATGGAGTGCTGTCATTGCCAATTGCATGGCAAGAGCTCCGCGTCCTTTTTTCACGGCTTGGCGTGCCAGATCATAGAGTTCGTCCGCATGTTTACGCCGCATTGTGACAATGGAGACGCGGGCGATTTGCTTGTCGGTCAACGATTTCTCATCCGACATTTTCGGTTTTTCCAAAGCCGACGAAGCGATATAATTTTCGTACTCCTTCGGAAGAATTTTGGGAAGTGTTTTGTCCAAGTCCAAAACGCCGCTCTTCAGGGGAATATTCGGAATGACCGTTCTGTCGGGAGACGATGCAAGAACGCCGTCTTGAGCCAAGCGAACTTCTTCGTCAAGCTCTTTCCGCTCACACCACCGCCTGATCGCGTCGACATCGTTCTTGAATGTGACTGCGGTTGCATTCGCTTTCGAAAGGAGCGGATCGGTAGGTGCTGCCGGATAACAGACGCAAGAGAGCAGCAGGAACGTGAAAATCACTTGGAAAATCTGACGTATTTTGACCATGCCGGACAAATCCGTTCTCACGATTGGACGGATGCCCTCGGCCAGCATCAGACCGTAGGGAGCGGTGAAGGTTTTATCGCCGGTGGATGCGTGCCACATCATGGTCGGATCGAAAAGGGAAATGGATAACGAATGATTACTGAGCATTATACCTGCCCAGAACCGTCAATGGGAGTCAGGTAGGTTTTCTTTCTAAAACCTCGTGGACCGCACGACCGCCCTTCGCGTGAAAAATACTCCCCCAAAATAGTGGATAGTTCGGTTAGTTTTCGGCAGTTGGGTAATGGGCAGACGGGGCAGACCTGTTAAAATTACTGGCTGTTCAGGTAATATAATCAGCCAAGCGACTTTGCCGGATCGTATTCATTTTGCCAATTTTAACATTTTGAGATCGGAAAACCACCTACCAACTAACCGAGCAAACGCAATCTGGCTGACAAATTTTTTGGTAGAACCACAAAACTAACCGAACTTTTTGCCAAACTAACCGAACCCCATTGAGGAAGCGGCAGAGCGTTCGGCAGCCCGTGAGTTAAAAAAAAGAGCCCCACTTGGGGGCTCCAACGAATTGTATCGGCTGTCCAAGTTGGACAGATATAGAATCGAGTCGGGCTCAATTATCGAGGCGGTTGACATTTTTGGCTTGAAATACCGCCGATGCGAAAAAATGTTGGGAAATTGTGTCGGCTCCGGTGTCTTCAATATAGAGAGGCTTCCTTCTAAAGGCATTTCCGTGTAACGCCGTACAAAATGAAGAACGATAAAGAGCTGAAAATAAAGGAGTTGATTGACTCCCGACTGGCCGCTCTCGTTCTTTTTGCCCGGCAGTGGCGGAACGTTGCCGCCGAGGACATTGTCCAGGAAGCCTTTGTCAAATTGTATCGCCACGAACCTTGGCCGGACGATCCGGTTGCTTGGTTGTTTGCGGTCGTTCGCAATGCTTCGAATAATTATATCCGTTCCGATAAACGACGAAAACGACATGAAGAAAGGGCCCAATCGGCCCGACCTTGGTTTCTGAAGCCTGAAAACGACGAACAAGGGAAAGCCGACGACCTGGCTGGGACACTGGCAAGGGAATTGGAATTACTCGATCAAGAATACCGCGAAATCATCGTCGCCAAAACCTGGGGCGGTCTGACGTTTGAACAGATTGCCGAACTTCTCGATTCATCCCGAAGTACGGTCCACCGGAAATATCAGGAGGGGCTTGCCCTTTTACAGGAGCGACTCGAAGGTGAAATATGACACGACAAAACGATCAAAAAGGTCCGATCGATACGGAAAGCATCGAAAATCTGCTTGCCCGGCTGACTCCCGCACCGCAAGATGAGTTGGCGGCAACCATTTCGACCACCCTCGAAAACATTTCGGTTCAAACTGTCTCGAAGCAACAACGGCAACCGTATCGCTCGCCGACTCCGTTGTATCGACCTTTCATTGCCGGAATGCTCGGCCTCGTCGTCGGAGCGACGGCGATGTTCCTCTTGATGACCTTGACGCAATTCCCCCCGCGACCGGTAAAAACGGAAATCCGGGAAATCGTGCGAGAAGTTGTCGTCGAGGTTCCCGTTTCGGTCGCCCACGATTCCCAACCCGATTTATTGAAAAAGGAGCGGATCGTCGGCGATCCGCTCACGAGCGAAACCGCGATTTTCACGGAAACACCATCCGGCGACTCGACAGGTTTACTTCCCATGATTTTCGGCCTAAAAAACGTCACATCGAGACCTCCGGTTTCGTTCGGTTCTTTTGATCTGGATAAAATCATCGACGAAGCGGCGATACGTCAAAACTCTCTCGCCGTTGCCCATCCCCGGTACACGTTACGGGAATCCGTGCCGGTACTTCCTCATGCCGAGTACCGTGAAATGATCCGTCAGGTTTTGGGGACGCTTTGATGTTTGTCCGTACGTCGAGGCTACGCCGTATTACTTTTTAATGGAGAATCCATCATGCGTTTTTTTTCACTCTTAACGACTTTGATGTTCCTGCTGAGCAGTCCTTCCCCAACGACCGCCGGAGAACCGATTAAAAAACCGAGCCGCGAAGGACATCGTGATGTCTTTGTGTGTACGCCCCACGACGAAAGCGAAACGGTCATGCCGGAAGGAATCACCGGGTTTTATGAGAAGATTACAGTTGCACCGTCGACGTTCCCCGACCCGTTGTTACGATACCGACTGAATGTCATGTCGACGGAAAAGGAACCCGGCAACGCCGCCCCGCTTTACGTTGAAGCCTTGGCCGAATTCAACAAGGTACTGAACCGGTCGATGGAAGGTATGTACCAATCGGAAGAGTACCGAAAACTCGATCCGAAAAAAGACTGGCAGACAGTTCAAAAGTTGAAATTCAAGCGATTTCCGCTGTATCCGCATTGGAGTCAGGACGCCTACACGGTCGTTTCCCTCGAAGATGAGCGTGAATTGTATCGCAATTTGTCCGAGGTTTACAAACGAATGGAAAAGGCGAGTCGGAAACGGTATTACGATTGGAACGAAACATTCGAGTTCAAAGGTATCGCGACATTATTGCCCAATATCCAAGATGCCCGAGCGCTGGCTCGCTATCTTCATGGCAAAGCCGATTGGGAAATCCGAAGCGGAAACTATGTCGACGCCGTCAGGACGATCCGTGTCGGCTTGACGCTCGGCGAACATATCCGGGAATCGAGTCCGTTCAAGGTACTTGTTACGGAATTGGTCGGCATCGCCATCACCACCATGTTTCAAGGCCAGATCGAACATCTCATGACACAGCCGGATGCCCCGAATCTTTATCCGGCCCTGACTCAACTTTTCATTCCCGGCGACTCCCTGCTCCAATCGATGTATGCGGAACGTAGCTGGACCTTCCCCCGATTAACGGGTTTCGATATCGACACGATCGACGAAGCCGGGCCGGAGGAATGCAGGAATATTCTTGCAAATCTTTTCACGACACTCATCGAAGGTAGCGGTTCTCCCAGTCCGGAATGGACGGAAACGGAATGGGGACGTTCCCTTGTTCAGTCGGTTATCTGCCTCGCCGGTTATCCTTATGGAAAGGAGCGGCTCTTAAAACAAGGGCGTTCGGAGAACGAAATCGACAAACTCTCGACGTACAAAATCGTTACGCCGATGATACTGGAAGAAATCAAGCGGGTTTACGATCTTTTGTTCGTGATAACGGCATTTCCACGGGGTGAATCGCACACGGCGATCGTTTTCGACGACGAACAGATTCGCGATTCAACCCATCCGGCAAATATTCTGCTTTCATTACTGATTCCGGCGACATACGCCGCCAAAACGGCATTCTACCGACAGCAACAAACTTATGATCGCTTGAAAATCGTCGAAGCGGTCAGGTACTACGCCGCCGTCCATGACGGCAATCTGCCCGAATCGCTGGATGACATCAAAGAGGTTCCCGTCCCGAAAATCGATTCGATTACGGGAAAGCCGTTCAGTTATCGTGTCGAAGGAAACAAAGTGCTGCTCAATTACATGGTCCACGCTCCCAGTCGTATGGAAATTACTGTCGAACAACCGAACCGTTGAAAACGATCAAAACACCGATACAAGGACTTTTGCCATGAAATATTTAATAAAACAGAATATCCGTATTGCGTTTCTCGTACTTTTCACCGGCTCGCTCCACGGTTTACTTTCCGCTTCGGAGCTGAAAATTCAACCGCTTCTGCAAGAGGAAACACTTTTGGTCGCCCATGTCGATTTCACGAAAATCGACGCGGAAAAAATCATCCTCGACAACAAGGATTTTTTGACGAAGGTTTGCACAAACCTCGGCTTTTACGATCAAGAGAACCTCGAAAATATGTTTTTTAACGAAGCTGAGCGGGAAAATTTTCGGCGAATGACGACTGACTGGAACGCCCTTGCCCAAATGATGCAAGGTGGAAAGGCCATGTTGACAGGAATGTTCGGCGTCGAAGAAGCCTGGTTCGTATTGAATGCCAAAGGCCCGGCTCCTTGTTATATTGCAATTCCGAAAACGGAAAAGCTGAATACGGAAATGATCCGACAAGCCTTGAAGACCGGGCCGCCGATTCTTGTTCATGAAATTCCCGACTTCCTGCTTCTCGTTTTCGATTGGAACGGTGTATCCCGAAAATCCGAAGAACGAACGAAAAATCTTCTCGAACAAATCGTACCGAAAAAGCCGAAAGCCGATCCCCGATTTTCGGAAGTGTTTCAATGCGTCGAAAATTTTCCGGTCAAACTGGCAATTTCGTTTCCGAAATACGTTGCCAAGGTTCTGCGGGATACCCGGCCGATACTTCCGTCGCCGATGGAACGTGTCGATTTGGCCGCAACCGCCGAGAATTTTCGTTGGCTTGCCGTCGGCGTTGATCCAGTCGGATTGAACATCGCTTGCCAAGTCGAAGCCGCTTCGGAACCGGCCGCGGTCCAGCTTCGTCAAACGGCGGAAATCCTGGCCGATGTTGCTTTTAACGCTTGGCTCGATATGATTCGGGATTATAAAAATAAACCGGAAACATCGACACTATTCGATTTCGTTTCCGTTTTCGGCAAAAGCCTGATCGAGATTTCGACACCGGAAAATTTCGAGAGTCTCAAAAAGGAATTTCTTCCCAAACCGGAAGGAAAACGTTTTGCGATTCAAATTGATCGTGATCGTGTCGCACAGCTTGCCGAACTTGCGATTCCGTTCGGTATGCAGATCACCGAAATCAGTCGTTCGGCGGCACGGCGAATGCAATGCGACAACAAGATGAAACAGCTCGGCATTGCCATGCACAATCACCTTGACGTCAAAGGATATTTTCCTCCGGCCTACACGGTCGATGAGAGCGGCAAGCCGCTGCACAGTTGGCGGGTGTTGATACTTCCGTACGTAGATCAGCAGGCGATGTACGAAGCGATCCGTCTGGACGAACCGTGGGATAGCGAACACAATCGGCAGTTTCACGACAAGATGCCCCCGATCTTCCGCTGTCCGCAACTTAAAAAAGGAAAAACGAACCGGGACACCGGTTATTGTGTCGTCGTCGGTGACGATACGTTTGGACGAATCGGCGAAAAAGGGCTCAAGATCGGCAAGATCACGGATGGAACGAGCAATACGCTCATGATTCTTGAGCGGAAAGAACCGGTTTGCTGGATGGCTCCGGTCGACATCACGCAGGAAGACGCTTATCTGGGCGTGAACAAAAAGGACGAGGGAATCGGCTCGAACCACGAGGCCGGTATCGATGCGGCGTTTGGCGACGGTTCGGTCCGTTTCGTTTCCGAAACAATTGATCTTGACGTTCTCAAGGCGATCCTGACCGTTTCGGGAGGCGAGTCCAAGACTTTTTGACGGTCAAAAACGTCATACGGCGTCCGACTCCGCGAAGGAATCGAACGCCGTCCGAAACATTGGCGTCGGTCTATTTTTCCTGAATAGCCGTTGCCGCAGTCGGACCTGTGGATTGATTTGCCTTCGCCGATGGCATCGGCTCCGGTGAGAAAGAAGATTTTTGGTCTGACTCCATTTCTGCTCTCAATCTCAAGAACGATCAATGAATCGCGGTTGTCCCCATGAGATAAAAAAAGAGCCTCACACGGAGGCTCCGAACGAATTGTATCGGCTGTCCAAATTGGACAGTTTAGAACCGAATCAAGCCGTTGTAAACATAGACGGCACTGACGCCGAGAGCGACGAACATGCCGACGGCAACGCTGCCGGTCAGGACACCGCCCACGACGCCCGCTCCAACGGCGACCAAAGCAAACTGGTCGTTGATGTCGTTTCGGTTACTCAAAATCTCCTCCTTTTGTTGAAGTTATTGAAGACACATCCCGGCCAGATCGCACAGTTGGCAACCGAAGCCGGGCCGATAATTGAACACGCCACGATCCAACGCACCGAGATACTCTCGTACGATTTCGAAGAACCTCTTGAAATGGTTGTCGGTTCTCGGCAGGAACCGATGCACCACGATCTTCGGTGTCTTGGTTTTCACGAGTTGTCGAATCTCCAATGCGGACTCATCCCGACCGTACACTTCACGGACGATGTACGCATATGCCGATAACTGCAATTCGTGTTGAAGGTGGCAGTTCGATGAAGCCGAAGCCGCCGTCTTGAAGTCGACAACAACGGGACCGCCGTCGCCGGCGAGCACCAAGTCGACGATCCCGACCAGCGGAATAGAAAAATCTTCGCCGGTCGAGGGATCAATCAGCGGAACCTCGAACCGTTGTAAGCGTTCACGGACTTTGAGCCCGGACAATTGAAAAATTGCGAGAAAACGGAAGAGGACAGTCGCGGAGCAGCGACGGAGGAGCGAGACCATGAAGAAACGACTCGACGCAGGAATTCAGGAACGACATCACGTTCGTCCCCTGTTGTTCGCATGTCGTCAACACGCTCCAGAACCGCTCCAGCCAACGATTGCCCCAA
>JAVBQW010000115.1:0-6458 GCA_031548665.1 Thermoguttaceae bacterium | reverse complement strand
CGGCCAGCGATTTCATGAGATGCCATCCTGAAAAGTTCGAGCAGCCGATATACCGGATTTTGCCCGCACTGACGAGGGTGTCAAGCGTTTTCAGCGTCTCTTCGACCGGTGTTTTCGCGTCGAACCCATGAAGCTGAAACAGGTCGATGTAGTCGGTTTTCAAGCGTCGCAGCGAATTTTCGACCGACTTGATCAAGTGATACCGGGAAGAGCCCGCATCGTTCGGACCGTCACCGAGGCGAAAGGTCGCTTTCGTCGAAAACAACACGCGGTCCCGTTTTCCGGCAACGGCGGCACCAAGAATTTCTTCCGACCGACCGGCGGAATAAACGTCGGCGCTATCGAACATGCACAATCCCGCGTCGAGGCAAACGTCGACAAGACGTGACGCCTCTTTTTCCTCCGTCCTTCCCCAGCCGGCGAACATTTCACCGACTCCGCCGAAGGTGCCCGTTCCGAACGTCAACTCGGGAACCATCAGCCCCGAACGCCCCAGTTGCCTGTATTTCATAATGCGATTTTCTCCCGACAAATGATTTCTTGAGGTAAAAACGATATCCCATTATAGACGCATGATCTGCTGAAGTCGAGTCAAAGACCAACCCGAAAAATTTACCGAAACGGATTTTCCCGCATTGTTTCGGACAAATATGATGGTCAAAACTGATTTTATCACAGATGTACATCCATAATTTTGTCAAACCGAGGCGTTTGGCATTCGCTTAAACCAATTTTTGAAAATACTCTTCGATGACAGACTTATCGAACGGTCTTTCGATGAGTGGCACCCCATCGGCAAGCACTCGGTTTTTCCGATGATAGGTCGGTATTTGTTCGTGAAAAAACAACCCGATCGGGATTTTGCCGTCCTGTCTCATCGCCAATTCCATCGCGGCGAGTCGGTTGCCGGGATCGTGCGAATCGTCGATTTCGTAAACATGTTCTTTATCGTATTGATATGTATTGACCTTGTTGAAACTGACGCACGGCTGCAAAATGTCGACCAGTGCATACCCCTCGTGTAGAATCGCCGCTTTCATCATTTTTGCTAAGTGTTCGGAAGAACCGCTGAAACTTCTCGCGACAAACGACGCTCCGGCCGCCAATGCTATCACAATCGGATTGAACGGTATGTTTCGATTGCAGACATGGGGATCATCCATTGAAACGCAAGCGTCGGTCGTCGGTGACGCCTGCCCTTTCGTCAAACCGTAGATTTGATTGTCATGGACGAAATGCGTCATATCGACATTACGCCGGATGTTATGCAGAAAATGGTTGCCTCCTTCGCCGTAGGAATCGCCGTCTCCCGTGGTGACGATCACCGTGAGTTTTTCGTTCGCAATCTTTGCGGCGACCGCCGCCGGAAGTGCCCGACCGTGTAAACCGCAAAAACTGTTTGTGTTGAGATACTGCGGCAGTTTTGCCGCCTGACCGATCCCCCCGACCAACAAAACTTCTTGGGGTGGTCGTTTCAAGTCGTTTAAAACTCCCTGTAACGTTTTCAGGATGGAAAAATTCCCGCAACCGGGACACCACGCCGTTTCGCGAGTGTGATACTGCTCTTGTGTCATGATTTCATTTCCTTCAGGCGATCGACGATTTCTTCGCCGGAAATCTGTCGCCCATCGTATTTTAGGATCGAATCCGTGCAAACGGTGCCGGTTTGTTCCCGTAACAGAGAAGCCAACTGGCCGGTCGCATTCTGTTCGATATTGATGATTCGTTTCGCTTTTGACGCACATTCCAAAATTCGATTTTTCGGGAACGGGTGCATGTCTCCGAAAATCAAAGCGGCGTATTTTTTCGGAGATTCGTGGGCAAGCGTTTGAATGGCCTCACAAATCGGCCCATAAGTGGAGCCGAAACCGACCAACAAGGTGTCGTATTTTTCCGGTCCCACTCGATCCGGTTCCTGCAATTCCGCTTCCAGTGTGACGAGCTTTTTCATGCGTTTATCGACCATCTGTTTTCTCACTTCAGCCGACTCCGTGATATATCCCTCTTCATCATGTTCGTCACTGTCGGTCGTCACAATCGCCTGACTTTTCCCCGGAATCCGGCGCGGCGAAATACCGCTCTCCGTCAATCGATAGCGCAGGTAATCGTCCCCCTCTCCGGTCTCCTGACATTCCGGTAAAGGCGGAATTCGATTCAGGTCAAAATCCGGAACCGTTGTTGTGGTGTCGGCCAAATACTGATCGGTCAGGAGGATCACCGGTATTTGATACCGCTCGGCGATATCGAATGCCCTGGCCGTTTGGTAAAAAGCGTCGCCGTGATTGCGAAGAGCGATGACCATTCGGGGAAACTCACCTTGTGCGGCGGAAATCGCAAATTTCAAATCGCTTTGTTCGGTTCGCGTCGGCAGGCCTGTTGCCGGGCCGGGTCGCTGAGCATTGACGATCACAAGGGGAATTTCCGCGATACCGCTGAATCCCAATGCTTCCACCATCAGGCTGAAACCGCCGCCGGAGGTTCCGGTCATTGCCCTGACACCGGCATAGCTCGCTCCGAGAGCCATGTTGATCGCCGCGATTTCGTCTTCGGCTTGTTCGACGACGATTTTGGCATTATTCGCTTTTGAAGACAGGCTTTCCAGTATCGAAGTCGCCGGTGACATCGGATAGGCGGAATAAAACCGCATGTTTGCGGCCAATGCGCCGAGAACCAATGCTTCGTTGCCGCTGAGCAGCATGTGATGGGAATAACCTGCGTCAACATGTTCATGACGTTTTTCAACGCTCGTATATCCGGCATCGAGGGCTTTCAGATTGACTTCGAGAATCTCCGGCTTCAATGAAGCCTGCATGATTTCCAGGGCGGAGTCGATATGTTCGCCGAAGATTTTCAGAACGGCTCCGACGGCGACGCTCCCGACGACTTTGGGATTTTCGAACGATTTCGCGATTCCTTTCATGTCGATTGCGATCTTTCGCGAATCCGAAATATTCAGTGAGGCGTCACAGAGAATAAAACCGTCCTCGACAAGACGAACATGGTGAAGTTGATAAGTCTCTTCGTTCAACGGGATCAAAGCATCGAGTTTTCCCGAGTGACTCGTGAGGATGCCGTCTCCAAATCGAACCTGGGTGAAATTGTGTCCACCCCGTATTCGGGACATGAAGTCGTGAACGGAATAGACATTGTTACCGGCTTTCTTCAAAGCGCGTTCGAATACGCCGGCAACGGTTTCTATCCCGTCCCCGGCGGCTCCCCCGAATAATACGTTGTAGGTGGTCATTTATCGATCCGTCATGGAATGGTAGAGTTCGGACGCTTTTTTCTTGGCGTGTGACGCCGCTTCCGCTGTCTTGTCGGCAATGGCACCTCCGGTTTCGACGATTTTCTCCTTGGCCGTGCAAGCGGCGTCACAGGCCTTTTTGCCGAGTTCTTTCGTTTTTCTTTCGGCGGCGTGATACGCTTCTTCCGATTTCTCTTGAACGACTTCAACGGCTTCTCCCGCTTTTTCAGCAACGTACGTTGCCGCATCCTTCGTCGTTTCCGCAACGGTTTCCCCGGTTGCAACCACAGCTTCCTTTATGTTCGATGCCGCGTCGCCGACGGCTTTTTTGATGTCTTTCACGGTCATGGTTATGCTCCTCACTTAAGAGACGAGAATGTTTGCGATCCTTTCCGACGTCGGTCGCCTTCCCAATTATAGAACGATCACTTCGAAAGACCATCGACGACCTTTCAGAAAAAACGAGGCCTGAAATCGTTTCAGGATCACTCGAAATCTGTTCGGCCCATCAGTGAAATGAAAAAACCTCGACGGCATTCGGTCTGTTTTTTATTATGCCGGGTTCGTCTGAATGGATTTTATTCCCGACCCTGCGATCATGTAAATAATTCGGTTTGACTTCCTCCGATAGTCACGAACAATTCTATCGTTGCCACTTTCGCTCAGGCTATCTGAAGGAGTTTTTCGACAAAATCCATTGGAATTACGAGACTAATAAGTTCGAATCATAACTCTGTCCTCACACTCCCATGTTGAACGCGATTATCATTCTCGTCATTGACGCCGTGATCCTGATGCTCTCGATGAATCTCATGCTCGGCGAGCATCGCGATTTCATCAAGTCGCTCATTGCCGCCCTTGTCGGAGCCTTTTGCGCCGCCGTCCTTTCCGTCTTGATGACGCCGTTCGGCGCTCACGCCAGTCTCATTGCGACCTTGATCGTTGCGGTAGGCATGGGAATCGCCGTTTGGTTGCTGTTCTCCGTGCGAATGGGAACGGCTCTGGCCGTCGGCGTCGTCTTTGCAGTAGTCCGGATTCTCGTCTATCAGGTGTTGCTTTCACTACAGACGCCGCCGGTTTGAATGATAACATTTTTCCATAAACGGAATGTCCTCCAATAGAATTTTCAACTTGACATGAAAGGAAATTCCATGACGACCCCATCAAACAAAAAACCGATTTTAACGCCGGAAACACAGGCGTTCATCGACACCTTGGCAACGCAAAACGCGCCGCCGATCTACACGCTCACACCGGAAGCGGCTCGCAAGGTTTTAATCGACGCCCAATCGCAGTTGAAAATCAAACCGTCCGCTGATGTCGAAGATCATGTCGCGCCTGTTCGAAAAACAGAAAAAATCGACGTTCGTTTCGTTCGCCCCCAAGGCGTCACGGAAAAATTGCCTGTCATTTTTTACATTCACGGCGGCGGCTGGATACCAACACCAGGATCGACGCGGATCATGGAATCCAGGTTGAGAAACCCAAAACCGAAGTCAATATCGGCGGCGGTCAAGGTATTCAAGTCGAAAAGCCGGAAACGGATGTCAATATCGGCGGCGGCAAAGGAATTCAGGTCGAGACCCCGGGAACCAAAGTCGAAATCGGCGGCGGACAGGGGATTCAGGTGATACCGAAAGGCGAAACACCTGATCAGTAACGACAAGTGTACGATTCGACAACAACTTGAAAATGATAGCGAGTCTGCCATGAAGCCTATGATATGCAAAATTTTCGCCCGGGAAATACTCGATTCCCGGGGCAATCCGACCGTCGAAGTCGAAACAACTGCGGAGAATGGCGTCACAGCCAGAGCCGCTGTTCCTTCCGGTGCGAGTACCGGATCGCGGGAAGCCATTGAACGTCGCGACGGCGACAAGGCCCGATTCGGCGGCAAAGGCGTTCTCGATGCCGTCAAGTCGGTCAACACGGAAATCAACGATGCGCTGGTCGGAATGTGTTGTTTCGAGCAAACAAAGATCGATCAAACGATGATCGAACTCGACGGCACGGAAAACAAATCCCGACTCGGCGCCAATGCGATTCTCGGCGTTTCGCTGGCTGTCGCCCGGCTGGCGTCACAGTCGCTCGGTTTGCAGCTTTTCCGATACCTTGGCGGCGTCAACGCTCACGTTCTTCCGGTGCCGTGTATGAACATCGTCAACGGCGGCGTTCACGCCCGTTGGAAGGGGGCCGATTTCCAAGAATTCATGATCGCTCCACTCGGTGCTCCGAATTTTCGCGAAGCCTTGCGTTGGGGAAGCGAAACCTATCAGGCATTACGGTCGGTCGTCCTCGAAAAGGGGCTTTCGGCAGGCGTCGGCGACGAGGGCGGATTTGCACCGACGGTATCATCAAATCACCAGCCGCTCGAATTGATCGTGCAGGGAATCGAGAAAGCCGGATATAAACCGGGCCGTGATATCGCGATTTGCATCGATCCGGCGTCAAGTGAGTTTTACGAGGACGGCATGTACAATCTCCGTACGGAAAAATCGAAGAAAACATCCGAAGAAATGGTCCGTTACTACGAATCGTTGATCGCGTCGTTTCCCATCGTGCTGATTGAAGACGGCTTGGCCGAGGACGATTGGGCCGGTTGGTCCGTGTTGAACCGGACGCTGGGCGACAAAGTGGAACTGGTCGGCGACGATCTTTTCGTGACGAACGTTAAGTACATCGAGCGTGGCATCAAAGAGAATCTCGCCAATGCCGCTTTGATCAAACTGAACCAAATCGGGACGCTGACGGAAACGATCCGGGCGGTAGAGTTGTGTCACAGAAACGGTTGGAAAGCGTTCGTCTCGCACCGGAGCGGCGAAACGGTCGACAGTTTCATCGCGGATTTGACGGTCGCACTCAATGCGGGCCATTTGAAAACCGGCGCACCGTGTCGCGGCGAGCGAGTCGAAAAGTACAATCAGTTGATGCGAATCGAAGCGGAACTCGGTAACACCGCCGTTTATGCGGGAAGGAACGCTTTCGCGAGGACGAAACAGAATAATTGATTGATCGTGGTGTTGCACGAATTGGTCAATAGAGTAAACAACAAGGAAAGGTGAGAAAATGAACCTTGAGCAACTGGAACGAATGCGTCACGGCAAAGGATTTATCGCCGCGTTGGATCAGAGCGGCGGCAGTACGCCTAAAGCCTTGCAGGACTATGGGATACCGCCGACCGAGTACTCCGGCGATGAACAAATGTTCGACTTGG
>JAVBQW010000007.1:0-5643 GCA_031548665.1 Thermoguttaceae bacterium | reverse complement strand
ACAGGGCGATCATTTCTTGGGGCGTTGGCAACCCAGGGCGACGCCTTCGGCTCTGCCCTGGGCTGTGATGCGCTGCCCCTCCGGGGCGAAATCGACAAAGATCAACCTTTTCGCTACTCTCTCAAAATAATATACCCAAGGTTCCCTACTGTTTGGAACACTAACCATCCGGGGGCTACGGCGGAGTACCGCCTACACCCCCGGCTCTTGGGTAGTTTTCTTTCGAGCGAAAGCCAAAAACGCGGTTTCGCGTCTCGCAAGGCGAGACGGCTAAAAGGAGGGCGTTCGCGGAAAAGCCGCTTGAAAACAGACGGGTCCCCGATTATAATGGGGCAACGACGAATATTGAATGTACCGGGATCGAGAAAACCATGAGAATTCTTCGCATCTTGTTTCTTTTAGCCTGTTGTTCGCCTCTTACCGGTTGCGTCGATCGACCGGAAGTCGATCCGAAGACCTACGGTCGCGTCGTCGACAAGTTGCCGAACCTTGCCGAGGTCGAGAAACCGTTCGTCTTTCCTCACGGCGGCGACAACGATCATCGAAATTGCGTGTTCAAAGACGAGGATTTCTTCTAGATGTCAAGAAATTTCCTGCTCGGTTTCTTCGTGGTTTTCTTTTCGGCGTGCTTCGCCGTCGCCGAGGAGCCGATCACGGTCAAGACCGATGTTTCGACCATCGACGTCGTTTGGGCCCTTCCCAAGTCGGAAACGGTTCGCGCGGAGTTCGTTCGCTGGTTGGAAACCGTTCAGCCGGATGAAGAAATTCGACGAAAAACCCTGGCGGCTTGGCCGGAATCGGAAGGAACCCTTTCCGGTGAACAGCTTTTCAAACGGGTCGTTGGAGCAATGGACGCGGCGTCGCCGCCGATCGCCGCTTTCCTTGAAATCTGCGACCGACTCGCTTGGAACGAACTCCCTTTCGGACAAAAGATCCAAATTCCACAGGTTCCCCTGCAAGCCCTTGCCGGCGAAGAACCTTCGACGGCGTATCTCGTCGGCTCCCTGAAATTCCATCTTGCTCTCCGTTTGGTCCAAGCGAGACTTTACGACGAAGCGGCGACAATTCTCGACCCATTGACGCCGGAAAACAGCGTCGATCCCTGCGGCGTGCTGATCACCCGGGCCGTCGTTTGCAGCCAACTCGGCGACGCCGAAAAAGGAGTCGCCGCAATCAAGCAATTTCGGAAAACGACCGAACAGGACCCGCTGGTTCCCCGCCGGTATTTGGAGCTTGCGAAACTGCTCGACGCCGATTTCAAAAATTCGTCGAAAGACGCCGAGAATCCGTCGAATATTTCCCGTAAGATGGACGACATCCGTCGCCGTCTCGGTAAGGGGCGAACCGACGACGGAACTCAGGACGCCGAAGACGGCGTCATGAAATCGCTCGACAAACTGATCGAAAAAATTGAGCAGAAGATGAAACAGCAACAGGAGTCCGGCGAAGGCGAGGGCCAACAAGCAAACAAACCCGCCGACGACAGCCGCATCCTGAAACAAAAAGGACCCGGAAACATCGACCGCAAGGAATTCAATCCCGGCGAAAACTGGGGCGACCTGCCGCCGAAAGAACGCGAAGAAGCCCTGCTTCGCATCGAAAAGGAGTTTCCCGCCCATTATCGGGATATCATCGAACAGTTTTTCCGCGAAATGGCCGCGAAACCGGAATAAGGCTTCTGTCGGAAAGAGTTGTACTTCGTCATCCCCGCGCAGGCGGGGACCTAGAGAACAGATTCCAATAGGTCTTTGCACGCATTATTGACGGATGCAAACGGTAGGCATCGTTTTTCGTCTAGGTCCCCGCCTTCGCGGGGATGACGACCACGTACTTTTCAATGAAAATCGAATACCCCCATGCAACTCGTCTTTCGCCTCACCGTTTTGTTGTTCCTTCTCCATGGTTCCGCCTCGGGAATCGAGTCCCGGGTCGTCGAGGATTGGAAATTGCAGGACGGTCGAACGAAAACCGACGACGCTTGGTTGAAAGACTGCAAGGAACGCCGAAGCGTCCGGCTGAAGACGCTCAAGGAAAAATTCCCGAAAATTGTCTTCACGAAACATTTTAATCTCGGCGGTTCGCATTACGCTTACACCGAGGCCCAAAGCGACGCCCAAGCGGAACGGAATTTCCGACCCGGCTCCGCTCTTTGCCTGTTGGAACTCGGCGAGGACGGCGAATACCATGAAAAAACGCTGCTTGCCGATCCGAACGGCGTGATCCGCGATCCGGCCGTTTCCTTCGACGCCAAGAAGATCGTTTTCGCCTGGAAAAAATCGGATCGGGAAGACGACTATCATCTTTACGATTACGACGTCGCCTCGGGAACCGTACGGCAGTTGACCTTCAGCCTCGGTTACGCCGATTACGAACCCTGTGTGCTGCCGGACGGCGGAATCGTCTTCAACTCGACCCGTTGCGTCCAGATCGTCGATTGTTGGTGGACCGAAGTCTCCAATCTCTACCATTGCGACTCCAACGGCGATTTTTTGCGGCGATTGTCTTTCGATCAGGTTCATACGAACTATCCGACGCAGCTTGATGACGGTCGCGTGATCTATACCCGTTGGGATTACAACGATCGCGGCCAGATTTTTCCGCAGGGACTTTTTCAGATGAACCCGGACGGAACGGGTCAAACGGAGTTGTACGGCAACAATTCCTGGTTTCCGACGACGATTCTTCACGCTCGGGGAATTCCGGGAACGGGCAAGATCATCGCCGTGTTTTCCGGACATCACACGGACCAACGCGGCAAGCTCGGAATCCTGGATCCGTCGAAGGGGCGTCAGGAAAACAGCGGCACGCAGCTCATCGCTCCAATTCAGGAAACGAAAGCCGAACGGATCGACGCTTACGGTCAGCACGGCGACCAGTTCGCGCATCCGTTTCCCATCACGGAACGGGAATTTCTCGTTTCGTACCATCCGAACTGCGGCGGTCCGAGAAAATATGTTGGTCCCTTCGGAATTTACTGGATCGACGTCGACGGCAATCGGGAACTTCTTGCCCATGATTCGTCGATTTCGTCGTCGCAGCCGGTTCCGTTGGCGGTCCGAACGCCGATTCCGCAGCGCGGCAGCACGGTCGATCTGGAATCCGATTTCGGAACCTACACGATGCAGGACGTCTATTTCGGCCCCGGTTTGGCGGGAATCGAACGAGGTAAAGCGAAAAAACTCCGAGTGATCGCGCTGGATTTCCGGTCCGTCGGCATCGGCCGCAACGGCAACCACGGACCGTCCGGGGGAGCCTTGGTCAGCACGCCGATTGCCGCCAGTCACGGAACTTGGGACGTCAAAATTCCGCTCGGCGACGCCGAAATCTACGCCGACGGCAGCGCCAGCTTCAAGGTTCCCGCTCGAACGCCGCTCTATTTTCAGGTCCTCGACGAAAACGGACATTGCATCCAGACGATGCGGTCCTGGTCGACGCTCCAGCCCGGCGAGCATTTTGCCTGCATCGGCTGTCACGAAGACAAGAACTCGACGACCCAGTCAGGGAAACCGACCCTTGCGATGAATCGGGGACCGCAAAACCTGACGCCATTGGACGGTCCGCCGCGTGGTTTCAGCTTCCCGAAGGAAATCCAGCCGATTCTCGACAAGCATTGTATCGGCTGCCATCAAAACGACGAAAAGACGCCGGAATTTGCGTTGTCCAAAAATCTGCGGCGTCTCGGTCCCTTTACTTTGGAACCCCAAACGGTCGAACGAGTTCTCGGTCGCCCCATTTTGCCGAACTCCTCCGCTTGGAATTACTCGACGAAGGATCCCGGTCCCGGTTGGTTCCGTCCCGAATTCTTCGACAAGGCAAACGGCTTTCCGAAAGAAAAAGGACGTTTTAGCAACGTTGGATGGGGACTCGCTGACATCTGGATTTGGACGACGCTCGACCTTCCCGAAGATTGGAAATCCGAACAAATCCTGCTTCGGTTCTTTCACGACGAAGATTTTCAGCTTTACATCAACGGTCGGGAAGTTTGTTCAGCGAACGGTTTCAACGTCGGTTTCGACGTCAGCTGGCTGCGGGAAGACAACGGTCTGAAACCGGGTCGGAATTTCCTTGCGGCCCATTGCAAGGACAGCGGCGGAAGCTGGGGAATCGATTTGGGACTCTACGCCGTTAACCCGACCGCCGCTCTCGATTCCAGAGAATCGGCGAGTTTCACCGAAAAGGCGTTCAGTTTGAAGGGCGACACCGTTCTCGATCCCTGCGCCAAGAGGTCTTGGAGCAAATCCTACCTGAACCTGATCGCCGCGACTCGGGAACAACGAAAAGGCGACGACAGCTTGGAAAACTCGCCTTTTGCCGCCCATCAGAATCGGATCGTCAACTGGATCAACGTTCAGGAATCGCCTGCCATGCTGCCGCCGTACAAAGCCGGAGCGGCTCGGAGCGAGTTGTTGCGGATGTTCGATCCGAACCTTGCTCCAAACGGTCGAACCCATAACGACGTCAAGCTGACGCGGAACGAACTCGACAAACTGGCGTGCTGGATCGATCTCCTGATTCCCTACTGCGGCGACTACCTCGAAGCGAACGCCTGGAACGAGAAGGAACGCGAAAAGTTCGAGTACTACGAAAAAAAACGTCGTGAGATGCGAGACTTGGACAAAAAGAATACACGACGATTGCTTTCCGAAAAATAAGGATTCTTTGCGATGAATCGTCGATAAATCCTACAGAGTACGCCTATCGCTTGCGTTTTAGCTGCGCAGCGCGTTTGAGAGAACGACAATTTTTCATGGACGAACTTCACGAACTGCGACAACGAATCGAAAGCCTGGAAGCGGAGTTGCTCCAGGCCCAGCGGCTGACGGCGCTCGGCGAACTGACGAGTACGACGACGCACGAATTCAACAATATTTTGATGACGATCATCAACTACGCAAAGCTCGGCCTGCGGCATAAGGACGACGCGTCGCGGCAGAAGTCGTTCGACAAAATTTTATTGGCCGCGAATCGAGCGGCGAAAATTTGCAGTACCGTGTTGGCGGCGGCGAAGAATCGGAAAAAAGATCTCGAACCGACCGATTTGGTCCGATTGACGGAAGACGCCCTGCTGCTGTTGGAGCGGGAGATGAATAAGTATCGGATCCTCGTGGAAAAATCGTTCGATCCGAAGACGCCGGAAATCATGGGCGACGGCAATCGGATCCAACAGGTCCTGCTCAACCTTTTGATCAACGCCCGACAAGCGATGCCGGACGGCGGAAAGCTGCTGCTCAAGATTTTTTACGACGAGGAAAACGAGATGGTCGATCTTCTCGTTCGGGATTACGGTTGCGGGATTCCGCCGGAAAAGTTGCCGCATATTTTCGACCGCTTCTACTCGACGAAGAGCGGTCCCGACGAGAGCGGCAAGGGCGGTTCCGGACTCGGCTTGGCGAGTTGCAAGACGATTATCGAGGAACACAAAGGCAAGATCCGGGTCGAGAGCACGCCGGGGAAGGGAACCGCCTTCACGGTCAAACTACCGACCGTCGTCCGAGCCAAACTTCTCTACTGCGAAACGGCATTCGACTGACATTTTGAGAAAAGGTTTTGCCGTTTCGCTTTTTTTCGTAAAGTCAAATACCGCCGAACGATGAGCCGACCAACGGAAGGCGGCGTCGATGAAGCCGAAGGCAGCCGCCTTAC
>JAVBQW010000105.1:0-7772 GCA_031548665.1 Thermoguttaceae bacterium | reverse complement strand
ACCGTCGTGGAAACGCACACCTATCGTCATCCCCGCGCCGGCGGGGACCTCGCGCACCGCTTTCCAGCGGTTCTTGCACACGTTCTTGACGGATGCACCCGGTCGACACCGTCTTCCGTCTAGGTCCCCGCCTTCGCGGGGATGACGCCCCCGTTCATGAATATTCCGTTTCGGTATCAATCGAAATCCGGCGAGCTCTCGACTGCGGGATCGGATCCGTAATTGTTGAAGTCGCCGCCGCTGAAATCGCTGGCGTATCCCTCGAATTCTTCCTGCGACTGCGTCGCCTTGCTGACGAAGCGCGTGTACTGACGCTGCCAGACCATTTCGACCACGCCGGTCGAACCGGCCCGTTGCTTCGCGATGATGATTTTCGCCGTTTCCAACGCTTCCTGGGATTGTTCGTCCTCGCCCTTGCCGGGATCGGTGTCGCGATGGACGAACATCACGACGTCGGCGTCCTGTTCGATCGCTCCGGATTCACGAAGATGGGAGAGTTTCGGCATCATATCTTTTCCCGCTTCGACCTGGCGGTTGAGCTGCGCGAGGCAGAGAATGGGAACGTGTAATTCGCGAGCCAACCCCTTCAGCCGACGCGCCATCTTGGCGACCTGCTCCTGTCGCGGATCGGAAGCGTTGTCCGCGGTGATCAGGCCGAGATAATCAATCACGAGGAGCTGTAGATCGTGCTGCCGACTCAGACGGCGGGCGACCGCCGCGATTTCGGAGACCGTTCGGCTCGGTGTGTCGTCGAAGAACATCGGCGCTTGGCTCATCTCGGCGACAACGGAGTAAAACCGTTCGAGTTCCTGGCTGGAAAGCAGATTTTTTCGAATTCTTTCGCCGCTGATTTTTCCTCGGGAACAGATTAACCGCAGGGCCAATTCGCGGCGTGCCATTTCGAGGCTCACCATGAGGACGGCTTTCTTTTGATCCACGGCGACTTTTTCCGCGATGTTCATTGCCAAGGCCGTTTTTCCGATACCGGGTCGGGCGGCCAAAATGATCAGTTCGTTCGGATGGAATCCGTCGAGAATCTTGTCCAGATCGGCGTAGCCGGTCGAGATTCCGTCCTGTTCGTTTCTCATACGGCTGTCGATGTACGCCGTGGCTTCCATCATCACGGTGTACATGTCGCTGATCTGGTTGACCGTTTGCGACTCGCAGAGTTCGAACATCTGCTCAGCGGCCTTGTTGAGCAGATCTTTCGTCGTCGTGTCCGGAGCGAAGGCTTCCTGAACGATCGACGATCCGGCGTGGATCAGGCGCCGCAGGGTTCCCTTTTCCCGAACGATGCCGGCGTAGTACACGGCATGGGCCGCGACTTGCGGAGAGAACATCAATTCCGCGATATAAGCTTGTCCGCCGATCGCTTCGAGTTCCTCCGACTTTTCGAGGCGGTCGATCAGCAGCGTCAGGTCGATGGCGCCGCCGGAGTTTTTCATCTCGACGAGATGTTTGTAAATCCGGCGATTGGCGTCGGAGTAAAAATCGTCGGCCGACAACAGCGGCACAACGTCGTCGACGACCAGCGGATCGAGCAGCAGGGCTCCGATCACGCCGCGTTCGGCGTCGAGATTATGCGGCGGAACGTGTTCCAACAGCGACGAATCGATCGAAATCGTGTTGTGATCCGATTTCGGCTTCGAACGTCGGAATTTCTTTTCGGGGGGAACGTTGGACATGGGGCTTCCTGCCGGAATGTTTCGTGAACCGCTTATGTTTCAACCGCGTCGAGCGAGGAACAATCGATGCAGCCGAGTATATCACGACCGCGAGAAAAGTCTATCCGACGGGAACGTTTGCAGATCTTCTGGTCTTCCGGGGATTCGCGGAACACGCTTGAATACGTCATCTCATCGGGGTAGAATCGCGGTATTCGCTCAACTCGCGTCCTTTTTTTCGGAGTCCCTTCCATGAAATTGATTCGGCCGATCGTTTTTTGTCTGATGCTGCTTTTCACGTCGTCGTTGTTTGCCTATACCGGGCACCGAACGACGTCCGGGCCGCTTTCGATGTACTTTGGGACTCCGGAGCGGTTTTCGAAGCAGGAGACGATCACGAAGCTCGACACGCCGCTGGAACTCAAAGCAAAGCTCGAAAACAAAGGCGATACCGCGCTGCCGCTCAAATTGACGTTCCGGACCATCGAGACCTTTGAATTTCTCGACGCGGAACCGGACACCAGGGACACGTTCTCGAAAACGGTCGAACTTCCTGCCAAGGGATCAATGGAAGTCGCGGTCAAGGTCGTCGCCCGGGCCGGAACCTACACGGCTCATTATCCGGTCCGGCTCGACGTCGAGTTCCAACACGACGGTCAAACGACAACGGCGAACATCGTTCAAGTCGTCGAAACGGAGCTTCCCGGAGGCGGAACACTGAAAAATCCGCTGCTCGGCCAGACGGTCTCCGATCCGAAACAATTGCCGCTCAACACGTTGCCGGAGCGCGGCGGCCTTTCCCTGACGACGTTGGATTCGTATCGCGGCGTCTGGAACTACGACGGCAAACCGGAACAGATTCTTCCCGTCGGCTTTCAGGGAACGGACAAAACGAGTTCGGCGGTTGCCGGTCGAAATTCGGTGGATCGCGACGGTATCGGTCGACAGTCGCTCGGCATGCATCCGCCGTACAAGGGCGGCATCGGCAACGTCGGCGTCGAATATCGAGTCAAACTACCGGAAACGAAGCCGATTTCCTTGTCGTTCTTCAGCGCAATGCGAAGCGTCACGCCGCCGGAATCGCCCAGCGACGGCATCACGTACCGAATCAAGGTCGACGGAAAGACCATGTACGAAAAACACGACGCCGAAACCGTCTGGATCGCTCACGAAGTCGACTTGAGCGAATTTGCCGGAAAGGAAATTCTGTTGACGCTCCAAAGCGATCCCGGGCCGAAACGGAACACGAACTGCGACCAATGTTATTGGGGCGACGTCGTTCTCTTCGCCGGAGAAAAACCGGCGGTTCTCTCCGCCGAAGCGAAACAGAAACTCTTCGACGAAAACCTGCAAGCCGTAAAGACAGGCAAAACGGAGTCGCCGAAAACGCGGATTTTCAATCTCGACGGCGGTTTGATCGGAGCCGTAACCTTCGGCGAGAACGGATTCGTCGACGGCGTGATCGGCCTCGGTAACGCGGAGAAGCAGGTTCAGTTCGACGGCCTGAAAGTTTGGACGAAGGGCCAACCGATCGGCTCCTGGCCGAGTTCCGTGAGCAGCGGACCGTGGACGTCGAAAAACGAGCAACCGGAAAACGCTCCGCCGAAACCCGTAAAAAAATCATCCCCCCAAAGAGCCGGGGACGAAGCGCAGCGCAGTCCCCGGACCGAAGCGTTGTTCGCGCAGGACATCGAATTCGCCGACCGTAAGGGAACGCTGTTCTTCGGCGTCACGAAAAACGGACCAGCCCTGCAGTTCTCGTTGGATTCCTCGGAAATCGATTTGATCGACCGCATCGAATTCGGTCCGGCGACGCAACACGCCTCGAAAGTTTATTACGGACACGGTTATTGCATCGTGGAACCCGAAGCGTTCGTCGCGCACGCCGGAGGACATAATTTGGCGTCGTCCCACGTCGGCATGGATTTCGAGAACGGAATCTCCGTCTTGCAGGCGACGAGCTTTCCGCCGGACCGCTTTGTCGTCGATCCGAAAACGAAACGGTACACGCTGAGTGTTCATCCGGCGACGACGATCACGCTGTTGCCGGGAACCGCCGGGGCCTTGGATTGCGCGATCCGATTCCGTCCGCTGCACGAAACACAACCCTCGGCCGGCTTCAAGACCAAGGCGGGTCGCTTCGTTTTCGATATCTGGGGCGGAAAATTCAGGGAACACGCGAAAACCATCGAACTCGCCGCGAAGTACGGCTTGACGGATTCGTTGTTTATCGTCCATAATTGGCAGCGTTACGGCTACGACAATCGCCTGCCGGATATTTGGCCGCCGAACCCGGAACGGGGAACGCTTCAAGACATGCAGGAAACGCTGAAACTCTGCGACAAGCACGGTATCCAGTACGGCCTGCACGATAATTACATCGATTTCTATCCGGACGCCGACGAATACGGGTTCGACGTAACGACCTTCCATGCGAACGGACAGCCGAGGACCGCGTGGAACAATTACGGCATTGAGGCCCTGAGTTATCAATTCCGGCCGGACCGCGTCCAAAAATTTTTGGAACGAAATTTTGACCTGATGGTCCCGCAGCTTCCGATGTCGACGTATTTCGTCGACGTCTTCACATCGGCGCCGCCGTTCGACTTTTACGACCGGGAAGGCAACTTTCATAGTCGGGCCGAAACACGGCAATGTTGGGCCAAGGCGTTCGATACGATCCGCGACCGGCTTTCGAAGGCGAACGCCAACTTCCCCAGCGCGACGACGATCAGCGAAGCCGGTATGGATTCGCTCGTCGGGTATCTCGACGGGGCGGATTGTCAATTCATGATGCTCTCGCCGGAATCGGGCGAGTTTCGCATCCGGATCCGATGCAAGCAATGGAGCCGGGTTCCATGGTTCGACGCGGTCCATCACACGAAATTTTCGCAACACGGCGTCGGATACAGCGGCCGTTACGAAGCCCAGCGCGGCCGCGCGACGCACGGTATCGAGAGCGACGACTACATAACGTCCGAAATCCTGACCGGACACGCCCTGATGGTCGACTTCGGCAGTTGGCGACGTGGAGCCGTCCGAAAGTATTGGCTCGCACAGGACTTGATCCGACATCTCGCCGACAAGGAAATCACGAAGGTCGAATTCGTCGACGGAAATATTGATCGACAAATCATTTCGTGGAGCGATGGAGCGACGGTTTACGCCAACCTCGGCGATTCCGATTGGACGATTCATCCCGTGGTCAAGACGGGCAAGCGAACGTTTATTTTGCCGCAATACGGATATTTCGCCCTGCATCAGAATGGAGCTTCCGGGATTTGGAAACTAAACGGTCGGGTCGTCGAAGCGGTGGAATTCGCGGACAGCGACCGGAAAGTCGCCGGTCTTTACGTCAATGCGCGGCAGAAAGGAACGGAAGGATTGCTGGATATCACGCCGTCGTTGAATTCGTTCAAATATCTCGGCGACAATCGGTTCACGGCGACGTTCAAATGGAACGCCAAGGAACCAACCCCGAAAGATCTTTGTGTTTTCGTTCACTGCACGGAAAAACGGACCAGTTGGTATCAAAAATTGAAGGACGCGGTTCTCGGCGGCGGTTTTCCTGAAACGCCGACGAGTCAATGGACCGGCGAAATCGTTACGGATAATCACGTCCCGAAAAATGCCGACGGACAACCCGTGTTGACGATTCCCGATACTCTTCCCGAAGGCCGTTACCAATTTGTCGTCGGTCTCTACGATCCGAAAGAAAACGGAGACCGCGCAAACCTGTTCGGTTTTGATGCCGGGGCGAACCGTTACGTCGTCGGCTGGCTCGTTGTCGAACGAAAAGGGGCTTCCTTGGGCGAAGACAAGTTGAACCAGGTCTCGAACATTAAGTTGGAGCCCTTTGAATGGGACGAAGCCGAACTGTACAGACGCCTGCTGCCGCCGAAAGAAGCCGTCGACTTCAGCCTTGTCAAGACGAAAGGGGCCTTTCGAATCGTGATCGACGAGACGGCGAAAACCGTTACGGTGACGCCGCTGCCGGAAGAACCCGCCACGGAAATCGCCCTTTGGACTCCCGGCGCGGTGAAGAGCGTAAAGGCGATCGACGAAACCGGCAAGGAATTGCGCGATGTTTCGTTTGCTTTCGACAAGGGCAACAACGAGAAATACCCGCTGGTCTTCACGACGCAGTCCGGTGATTTTTCGTATAAAATTACGTGGTGATGCCGACCGGGGCGGACGATAGCTTTCGGCTTCATCAAGTCCGCCCCGCCGGTAATTAACAGGCAAGTTTCAGAGCCCGACGCGTCAGCGAGGGGTTTGAACACATTCCCTCGCTGACGCGTCGGGCTCCGTTTTATTGCTGATTATTTTCCGGCGAAAGCCTCAAACCGTTTGACGATTTCCTTCGGAGCGTGATGTCGACATGAACGAGCCGATCCTTGTTTTTCTTCCCGGACTCGGAGCGGACCACCGATTGTTCAAAAATCAAACGGAAGCGTTTCCGAACAGTTACGCCGCCGACTGGATCGCTCCGTTGCCGCAAGAATCGTTGGAGGAATACGCCGTCCGTTTCGCTGAGTCGATTCGCGAAAAATTATCAACACGGAAACCAGCGTCCGTCGTCGTCTGCGGTCTTTCGCTCGGCGGAATGATCGCTCCGTACGTCGCCCGTCGCCTCGACGCCGTCGGCTGCATCCTTTTTTGCACGATTCGCGATCCCGGCCAGTTTCCGCGACGATATTATCTCGATTGGCGGTTGATGAATTTTTGTCCCCCGCTCCGGATCGCCCGACTGATCGTCGTTCGATCCGTGTTGCGAGTATTGTTGCTGTTTCCCTGCCTGTTCCGGCCCTTCGTCGATCCGAGGGTCGTTCGAGCGTTCGTTGAATCGCCCTTGTCCCAGCATCTCGGGCTTTCCCGGATGATGTTCGAATGGGCGTACCGAAAACGCCTGCCGGGAGAAAGCGATACAAAAATATTCGACGGACCGACTCTCCATCTTCACGGGACGAGCGACCCGCTGCTGCCGATTCGCCTGACGACCCCCGACGTTTGCGTTCCGGGCGGCGGACATCTCCTCGTGTTGTCGCATCCCGAAGAGATGAACGCCGCGATCGAAGGGTTCGTTAAAAGATGCACGGTGGAAGCCCGCCAAAGACCGCTTCCTGACGGGCGCGGCTTAGAATGAAATCGATCGTTCCATTCGGAGCTCCTTTTTAGTCGAGATTTTGCCGATCCCGTTTTTTTTGGGCGTTTCGGTTTTTGTCGTCCAGTCGACGTTTGATCGAGCCTTTCGTCGGGCGGGTCGGAATCCGGCGTTTGGGGACCTTGATTGCCGCGAGGATCATCGTCTTCAATTTTTCGAGGCAGTCTTCCCGATTTTTCAAGGCGTCCCGAGTTCGTTGGCTCATCACGACGATTTCTCCGTCCTTCGTCCAACAGGACGGATGGGCGGCGCTCAATCGCGCCAGAACGTCCGCTGAAAGATGGTCGCCCAACGACGGATTCCATCGAAGCTGCGCTTTGCTGGAAACCTTGTTGACGTTCTGTCCTCCCGGTCCCGAACTACGGACGAAAGACCACTCAAACTCGTTCAGCGGAATCTGAATATCGGCGTTGACAATAAACATGAAATCAATTCGGCATTCATTCCGCCGACTCCTCCAAGTCGTTTTCAGCGACAAGACGTCGTTGCTCCTGCATCAACGGCCACCAAAATTCCCGGAATTCCCGATAATCCCGTTTCATGTCTTCCAACATTTTCTTCTTGATTTCTTCCGAGGTAAATCGTCGAAAAGTATCTTGTTTTTCAATAGTCGTCGACATCATAAAAGTTCCTTTTCTTGAAATGATCCGGACTTAATTGGGTGATTGTGATTAACCGTGTGAACGTAACTCCGCTGTGAGAGATGATTTTCTTGTTTTCAAAGACCATGCTCCCCTTTTTCAACGCTCTCAGGGCGGTCTGTTCATCCTCCGTATCCCATTCCTTTCCGTCGGGATCGGTGATCTCTACTGCGAAACGGCATTCGACTGACATTTTGAGAAAAGGTTTTGCCGTTTCGCTTTTTTTCGTAAAGTCAAATACCGCCGAACGATGAGCCGACCAACGGAAGGCGGCGTCGATGAAGCCGAAGGCAGCCGCCTTAC
>JAVBQW010000078.1:0-25339 GCA_031548665.1 Thermoguttaceae bacterium | reverse complement strand
GTGTGCTCTTCCGATCTTTTCTTGGCGGCGAGTTCTTCAGCGGCCTTACGCTGAGCGGCTTCCTCTTCGGCCTTTTTCGCGTTAGAAAAAGCTTCTTCTTCGGCTTTCTTCTTGGCGGCGGCTTCTTCAGCGGCCTTGCGTTGAGCGGCTTCTTCAGCGGCCTTTTTCTTGGCGGCGAGTTCTTCAGCGGCCTTACGCTGGGCTTCTTCCTCGGCCTTTTTCTTGGCGGCGAGTTCTTCGGCGGCCTTACGTTGAGCGGCTTCCTCTTCGGCCTTTTTCGCGTTAGAAAAAGCTTCGTCCTCGGCCTTCTTTTTGGCGGCGGCTTCTTCGACGGCCTTGCGCTGGGCGACTTCCTCTTCGGCCTTTTTCGCGTTAGAAAAAGCTTCGTCCTCGGCTTTCTTCTTGACGGCAGTCTCTTCAGCGGTCATGTTATTAACCGCAGTATTTTCTACCGGGGCGTCGTTCAATCGCATCGCGACCTTAATCTCTTCAACCACACCAACCGTTGTTTCAGAGGGTTGGGAGACGTACTGCGGCGTCTCGGAAGGAACCGCAAGCGGAAGTCGTTCAACTTGGGTGATATCCAACGGTTCCTCAACAGCCGTCAGTTCCGGTGGTTGCGAGTTTTCTTTGGCCGATTGGCAACGAGGACTGCGGAAGCTGGCCTGTCGATAGAGCGTTGGCTTCGAAGCTGGAATAATGAGGAGCGAATTCCTTCCCGTTTCGCGATTTCGTCGATCAAGGGTCGACTTTTGGAGAGCGAGCGAGTCGGCGAAAGTCTGCACGGAACCAAGGACACCCTGTAATTCGCCCTGAATGCGAGCGGCGGCGAATTTTGTGAGTCGTTGTTGTTCCGTTTCGACGAGTTGCCGTTGAAACTGTTCGGATTTGGATTCGAAATCCGAAAGAAATTGTTGAAATCCTTGGATCGAATCATCGTTCTTCGTTCCGACGATTCCAAGCTGCAACGTGTTTTCATTGAGGAACGATTCGGAAAGGCTTTTCGCCTGTCGTCCTCCAGCAGAGTACAGGGCGAGAACCAGAACGCTTGCAAGCACGAACAGCGTGATCAGGAGAAATCTTCCAACTTTCATGATTCCGAAGCGGGGCAAGATATTGAAATGAGGCTTCCTCGCGAAAGTTTCCTATCCGCCTGGCGATTCGTTTGCGTTTTAGCCGCGAAACGCCTCGGATTATTGTTTTAAGCGAGAACCTTAGGCAGAATTCTTTCTTTATCATCGGAAACCCATTCTGCTTAGTTTACGCATATTTTCTATTTTGCTGCAATGACGTCCTTGGACTCAAGACCGGAATCGGAAAATTTTTGAGGGATATTCCATGAGTCTCGGTTTTCCGGCATAATACCGTGAACAGTTGATCTTGTTTTCCACAGTTTACCGTCAAGGAGTTTTTTATGAAACGGCGTGTATTTCTGCAGACCACCGCATTGTCAACGTTGGCTGCGGCTTCGTTCTCGCGATTTTCTTTTGGAGACGAGAAGAAAAAGATTCCGATTTCGGTGCAGGTCTATTCCGTTCGCAAAGCGGCGGAGAAAGATCTTGCCGGTGTTTTGGCGGGTATCGCGAAGTTGGGATATCAAGGCGTCGAATTTGCCGGCTATTACGGCAACGATCCGAAAGACATCCGAAAAATGCTGGACGACAACGGTCTGAAATGCAGCGGAACCCACACGGGAATCGGAGCGTTTCGCGGCGACAACTTTGAAAAAACGGCGGAACTCCACAAAACCCTTGGCACGAAGTACATGATCGTTCCCGGCGGCATCGACAAGGAACTGCACGATGTCGAAAAGAACAAAGCAATCGCCGAAGAGTTCAATACGTTGGCCGAAAAAGCGAAAGCATTCGATCTCTGCATCGGCTATCACGCTCACGGTGGCGACGCGAAATTGATCGACGGCATCCCGGCTTGGGAACGCTTCTTCGACGCAACCACGCCGGACGTTGTCATGGAGATGGATCTCGGCAATTACATGGCCGGCGGCGGCGACCCGTACAAAATGATCGAAAAATTCAAGGGCCGTTCGAAGTTGGCTCACATGAAGGAAAACGGACCGGGCAACCCGATCATCGGCGAAGGCAAAGTCGATTGGAATCGGGCCTTCGAGCTACTCGAAACCGTCGGCGGTTGCGAATGGTATGTCGTCGAAGACGAAGTCACGGCCGACAGTCTCGACCGCATCGGCCAGTGTATCGCGGCCCTTCGCAAAATGGGTAAATAAACCTTAGCCGCGTCGCCTCGCGACGCGATGAAACTGGGGAAAACTCGAGTTTTTCGGACTTTAGCGCGTCGCAGAGCGACGCGGCTAAGGCGGATGGTCCTCCATTCTCAACTCTCAATTTTTATGCTTCGCACCCCCCTTTTTGATTGGCACGTCGCTCACGGAGCTCGAATGGTCGAGTTCGGCGGTTGGGAGATGCCCGTTCAATACTCTTCTGTGATTCAGGAACATGAAACGACGCGGAACGCCGTCGGAATCACGGACGTCTCCCATATGGGTCGGCTGATTTTCGAGGGACCGAAGGCTTGTGAATTTCTCGATTCGGTACTCAGTCGAAACATCGCGGCCATCAAACCGGGACAGATTCGTTATTCGCTCTTGACGAACGAACGGGGTGGGATCGTCGACGACCTGCTGGTCGGTCTCGTGACGAAGGACCGCGGCAGCCCTTATTATTTCGTTGTCGTGAACGCTTCGAATCGAGAGAAAGATCTTGCGGTATTTCGAACATTCCTGGCGACGTCGAGCGGCGTAACGATGAAAGATCTGACTTCGGATTGGGCGATGATCGCCATTCAAGGACCGATGTCGACCGAACTGTTGCAGCCTTTTCTCAATACGGATCTTTCGACGATCAAGTATTACAACGGCACCGAAACGACATTCAAGTCGGGCAACCGTTGGGGCTTGGTCACGCGGACCGGGTACACGGGAGAAGACGGTTTCGAACTCTGTGTCGACTCGTATTTGGCGGAACAGGTTGCTCAGGAACTGTTCAAGGCCGGCGAGCCGTTCGGTGTCAAGCCGACGGGACTCGGCGCCCGGGACACGTTGCGACTCGAAGCCGCCCTGCCGCTGTACGGACACGAAATGAACGACGACATCAATCCGTTCGAAGTGGGAATTGCTTACGCGTTGCATCTCGACGGTCCGGACTTTCCTGGTCGGGATGCACTCAAACGGATCAAAGACGAGCCGCTGCAAAAAGTTCGCATCGGGCTCGAAATGTTGGAAAAACGTCCGGCTCGGGAAGGCAGCGAAATTTTCGTCGACGACCGAAAGGTCGGTTGGGTGACGAGCGGAACTCTGGGGCCGACGCTCCAGAAGCCGATTGCCATGGGGTACGTTCCACCGGAATTTTCGCAACCGGGCCAATCGCTTTCCGTCGACATTCGGGGCAAAAAAAGTCCGGCAACCGTCGTTCCTCTACCATTCTATAAAAGATCTTAGCTTTTTCCAAAGCGACGTCGTTCCCGACGAACCGGCGTTGGTCTGTTACCGTTCGATAAAACGATCTCAACCACGTCGACTGCGGCGTGGTGATCCGACAGTATTTTTACCCGACAACCACGATGAATCAAAACGAACTAAAATACGCTCCCTCCCATGAATGGGCGGCGGTCGACGGCGACGTCGCAACGATCGGAATCACGGACTTCGCCGTCAAGGCGTTGACCGATTTGGTGTTTCTGGACCTTCCTGCGGTCGGCAAAAAACTGGACGCCGGCGAAATGTTCGGCGAAGTCGAATCCGTCAAAGCGGTCAGCGAACTGCTCGCCCCGGTTTCCGGCGAAGTCGTCGCCGTGAATACGGAGATTGCCGACAATCTCGACACGCTGGCTTCGGATCCTTTCGGCAGCGGCTGGCTCGTCAAGATCAAGATGAGCGACGCCGGAGAACTTTCCCAATTGCTCGACTTCGGCGATTATCAAAAACAGTGCGCCGAAGAAGAGCATTAGGCTATACTGATAAGGAAAACACCCGTCATCCCCGCGAAGGCGGGGACCTAGAGAACAGATTTCAACAGATTTTTGCACACGTTATTGACGGATGCAAACGGTCAATAACGTCTTCCGTCTAGGGCCCCGCCTACGCGGGGATGACGAAGAAATATGCAACAATTTCAAACATTTTCGCCGTAACCGTAATTCTTGATCACGTAGTCGATGTCCTTGTCGCCGCGACCGGAGCAGTTGATGAGAATCGCGCCGACGTCCATCTGCTTGGCGAGCTTCATGCCGTAGGCGACGGCGTGAGCGCTTTCGAGCGCCGGAATGATTCCTTCATACCGCGACAGTTTGAAAAAGGCGTCGATCGTTTCGGCATCCGTCGCTCCGACATACTCGACTCGTTTTTCGTCACGGAGCATTGCGTGTTCCGGTCCGACGCCCTGATAATCCAAGCCGGAAGCGATCGAGTGAACCGGCGCCGGCGAACCGTCGTCGTTCTGTAACGTATAACTCTTGAATCCGTGCAGGACGCCCGGTTTTCCGTAACTCATGGTCGCGGCGTGTTCGCCGAGTTTCGTGCCCTTGCCGAGCGGTTCGACGCCGTAGAGCGGCACCGGATCGTTCAGGAAGCCGCAGAAGATTCCCATTGCGTTGCTGCCGCCGCCGACGCAGGCGCAGACCGCATCGGGAAGGTTGCTGGTCATCTCGATGAACTGCTCCCGGGCCTCGATGCCGACGACCATCTGGAAGTCGCGGACCATCATCGGGAACGGATGCGGACCGACGACCGAACCGATACAATAAATCGCGTCCTTGTAGTTTTTGAGATACGATTCGAACGCCGAATCGACTGCTTCCTTGAGCGTTTTCTGGCCGAACGTCACCGGAACGACTTTTGCTCCAAGGATTTTCATCCGCGTGACGTTCGGTGCTTCCTTGACGATATCGACTTCGCCCATGTGAACTTCGCAAGCGAGTCCGAAATGAGCGGCCGCCGTCGCCATCGCAACGCCGTGTTGACCGGCTCCGGTTTCCGCGATCAGTAGTTTCTTGCCCATGAACTTCGCCAAAAGGGCTTCGCCCATGCAGTGATTCAGTTTGTGGGCGCCCGTATGGTTCAGGTCTTCGCGTTTCAAGTAGATTTGGCTGCCGCCGATCATCCGGGACAGGCGTTCGCAATGGGAAATCGGCGTCGGACGGCCTTGAAATTCCTTGCGAATTCGGCGTAGTTCGTTGATGAACTGCGCCGAGTTGCAGATCGTTTTGTAAGCGTGCGTGATCTCTTCGAAGGCCGGGACAAGTTCCGGCGGCAGGAACGCCCCGCCATAAGAACCATATTCGCCGTTACGGTTCGGAAAGTTACGAAAATAAGTTCGGTAGTCCATGGGATTCTCCTTTCGATGTGTAAAAAAAGTTTTAGCCGCGTCGCCTGCGACACGCTGAGGTTCGGGGAAACGTTGAGGTTCGGGGAAACGAAAAAGGCCGCAAGCACTGAAATTGCGCTTGCGGCCTTGAACAGTTGTTTCGATGTTGAATCGAACGAAACGGCAACTTTCAACGGGCGGACTTCAAGCGCGACCGGCTTTGCCAGCTGCGCCACCACCCCGGATTGCACGTAGAAGTTCGACTCATGATAAAAGGAATCTAATCGTTTCCTCAGTTTTCGTCAAGGGGAGCCGAGAAGTTGAGGGAAAATATGTGGTTCCTCACAGAAGCCGGAAGGGAGGCGTACTCGCCGTACTGACGGAAAATGCGAGCAACCCGGTATTCCGTCAGTACGCCGGAGTACCGACTCCCTTCCGGCTTCTATTTTTCCATCAACGCTGTGGCGTCGGTTCCAGAAAACCGGCGAGATGTCGGGAGCGAACCGGATGTTTGAGTTTACGAACCGCCTTGGCTTCGATTTGGCGAACTCGTTCCCGGGTCACGGAAAAGATTTTGCCGACTTCTTCCAGCGTGTACACGGAACCGTCGACCAAACCATAGCGAAGACGGATGATTTCCCGTTCGCGTTCCGTCAGAGCTTGCAAAACTTCACCGATTCGAACGGCAAGCAGATCCCGTTGGAACGCCGCTTCAGGCCCCGGTTGCTTGGCGTCTTCGACAAAGTCGCCGAAAGAACTCTCTTCGAAATCTCCGACCGGCTGATCGAGAGAAATCGGCTGTCGGCCGACTCGCAAGGCCTGGGCGACTTCTTCGCAACTCATGTTACAGGATAGAGCGGTTTCTTCAATTGTCGGCGGCGCACCGAGTTTGAACGCCAATTCCCGGGAAACGCGGCGGACCTTGTTCAGGGTTTCGAGCATATGTACGGGAACCCGGATTGTTCGGGCGTGGTCGGCGATCGCCCGATTGATCGCCTGACGAATCCACCACGTCGCATAGGTCGAAAATTTGAAACCTCGCCGCAACTCAAACTTGTCGACCGCCTTCATCAGGCCGGTGTTACCTTCCTGAATCAGATCGAGAAACCCGAGACCGCGATGGCGGAATTTTTTGGCGATCGAGACGACAAGCCGCAGATTACCGGCCGAAAACGTACTTTTCGCCGTTTCGTACTCCTTCAACAAGCGTTGCGTTTTCGCCAATCGTCGTCGGAGTGACGTCGGCGTCTCTCCGGTAAGTCTCAATAAGGACAGCAATTGGATTCGATATTGCCGCAAGAGTTCAGCCTTCGTTTCGGCTTCCGTCGGATCGGACATGCAGACCGTTTTCAGCTCAACGATGTTTGTCGACAATTCATCGATTTTTTGACCGATTTTCGACAGCCGCCGGAAACAGGGAGTCAGGAGTTGCGCTCGGAGCTGGAGTTCCGCAACCAAACGAACGGCACGGTTCCGACGCTGCCGCAAACGAAGAGTCGCCGCTTGACGCTCTTTCATTGACGCGGACTTGGACATCACGATTCGGAAATCTTCACGATTTCTGATCCGGATTTTCGCCAACGTTTCCGCGTTGACGGCGATCACCCGACCAAGATGAGCTTTTTGTGTGGCGTCGGAAACAGCGATATCGACGGTTCGATCCAAACGTTGCTTGCCGTCCAGGACACGTTGGAGAATCTTTCCGATCTCGTTGAGAACGTAATCCGAAGCAAAGGCGTAACGCCGATACGCTCGTCGTGTCACGGCAATTTGAATGGCTGCGGCCCGTTCTTCCGTTTGGTTGAGCAGCGGCAATTTCCCCATTTGGGTCAGATAAACCCGAACCGGGTCGACGAGAGCATCGGCGTCCGATTCGTCTTCCGGAAAACCGTCATCGATCTGGTTCTGGGCGCCTTCGTTCGGATCATCTTCGGAAAGAGAGAAGATACTCAACGTTCTCGCTCTTCGACCGGAAAACGAAAAGTCGTCGGCGTCGACGTTTCTCAACGAGAAACCGACGTCCTGTGACATTTCGAATTCGAGTTTGGATGGAGCGAACTGGATCATCATGGAAGCACCCTTTCCCACGATTCCGAAAACTTCGGAGCTGTCGATGCGCGATGTAAGACCAAGACCAAAACAATGCACATCCCGTGCCAAAAAGATGCAGTCCGTAGATTGCACGCAAGTTCAAGAAAAATAGCAACTTGCAAAAAGAGGCGACATCTTTGTCGAAAAGGAGTGTATCGTTTTGCACGTTTGAGCGGACTTCAGCCCCTCACTGCGGCAAAATGATACACATTGTAGCGTTTTTTTTGAGAAATTTCCTGAAAATACGGAATTTCACGAAAAATGTTCTTGAAAATCTTACGACCCTCAATTAATCTTCAAGGTTTGATCGCAACTTCTCACCGAAGGTCGGTCCGATTTTCTGGGCGATCAGTTGGTCGGACTGGTAAAGAAAGGTCCGATCTCGCTCGGTGAAATCCGGCAGAGTTGGACGAGTTCATCGTAAATTGCGGCGTCGCTCTGAACAGCGACGGTCGGCGAGCTCGAAGCACGCGATGCAGTATCGACGAACATGGTTCCTGAAGCGGAGCCGTTCATCCATCCGAGTCCGCTCAAACCGAGCAACGTCAATGAAGCGGCCAGCAAAACAGCCGCCGTCGACATCTTCCAGAGAACACGAGATCTCAAAGGCGTGGAGGCGACCAAGGGACTTCGAAGACGAAGCCGCATTCGCCGTGTTTCAGAATTCGTCTGCTCAAGCAAGGCAGAGGCATCCGCTCGCAACCGAGGGCTGAGTTCGAGAAGCTCCCGATGGAACGCCTCGGTTTTCGGATCGTGTTCAACGATCCACGTCAAGATACCACCGAGCGGCAGGCCGTCATCGAGACGTCGACTGATTTCCCAGAATAACAACGTTCTGATCATCGTTCCCTCAAAGACGGTTCGTGAAGATTGGCGACACCAAGCACTCCCCAACTATACCGAAGACGGCTAGAAATTACCTTTTTCGTTTTCGACCAAAAAAGAGCCCCAAGTGGAGCGGTACTCCGCGTAACTTGGGGGTTGAATCGGCAAAAAACAAACAATTTGTCCCCGTTTATAGTATATTGTACTTGGCGTTCGTCGTTTTTTCAAGCCGATCGTTGAAAAAACCGGAAGATTTCAGCATGGCGGACAAAAACCAATTCGATTGCCTGACGGGAGTTGAAAGGCGCCGGAGTACCGGCTAAATTGAGGAAGTCTTCAGAAACCTCCAATCGACAAAAAACATGACGCAATCTTTTTTTCTTGGGCTCGACTGCGGTTCGACGATGGTCAAGGCCGCTCTTTTCGATCGGATGGGAAACGAAATCGCTGTTCGTTCGGCGAAAAATCCGTTATTGCATCCGAAAAGTGGTTGGACCGAAACCGACATGAACGTCCTCTGGGACAACGTTCTTGCCGTGATCCGGGACGTCGTCAAGGGTTCCGGCGTCGATCCGGAAAGAATTGTCGGTGTCGCCTGCTGCGGACACGGCAACGGACTCTATCTTGTCGACGAGAATGGAAATCCGACCCGCAATGGAATCTGTTCCTCCGACGGCCGGGCGCGAAAATACATTGAGGACTGGAATCGGGACGGCCTTCTCGAAACGCTACGACCGAAGACCATGCAGGCGATCTGGCCGGCGCAGCCGAACGCGTTGCTCCGCTGGTTGATCGACAACGAGCCGGAAAGCGTTGAAAGGGCTCGCTGGCTGTTTATGTGCAAGGATTTCGTCCGTTTCCGATTGACCGGCGAAGCTTTCATGGAGCGGACCGACATGTCGGGAACCTCTCTCATCGACGTCGGAACCGGCGAGTACGACGATTCGCTGCTCGACGCCTGGGGACTTTCTTCGACGCGTCGCCTGATGCCGCCGCTCCGGGACTCCGCGGATCTTTGTGGTCAGATCACGCCGACTGTCGCCGCTCAAACCGGCCTGGCCGCTGGAACGCCGGTCGCCGGAGGAATGTTCGACATCGACGCCTGCGGGCTCGCCGTCGGAATGATCGACGAGACACAACTTTGCCTCATTGCCGGAACTTGGGGCAACAATCAATACATTTCGAAGACGCCGGTCGTCAGTCCGGACATTTTCATGACGAGTCGGTACAGTATTCCGGGATACTACCTGATGCTCGAAGGTTCCGCGAGTTCTGCCGCGAACCTCGAATGGATCGTCTCTGAATTTTTTCAAGCGGACCGGCAGCTTCTCGACGATCCGCGAAAGATTTATTCCTACTGTGTCGACTTGGCGTCGCAAACCGGTCCCGAGGAGTCTGGCGTCATTTTTTTACCATATCTCTATGCTTCGCCGGTCAGTCTCGACGGCAAGGGCGTGTTTTTCGGTTTGGACGGCCGCCAAACTCGGGGACACGTTCTTCGGGCGGTGCTCGAAGGCATCGTGTTCGGACATGTTTGGCATGTTGAAAAGTTGTTGAAATTCCGACCGAAGCCGGAAACGGTTCGTTTGACTGGCGGCGGCACGGCGAGTAAGTTTTGGACGCAACTTTTCTCCGACATTTTCCAGATTCGCGTCGAGGTTCCCTGTGGCACGGAGCTTGGCTGCCTCGGCGCTGCGATCTGCGCCGCGGTGGCTGTCGGCGAGTTTACATCGTTTGATGCGGCGTGTCGGGAGATGGTCCGCATCGAACAGGTGCACGAACCGAATCGGGAATTGGCCTCGATATATCGACGCAAACAGGAACGTTTTCGGCAATTGCTCGACGTCTTCGCTCCGGCTTGGAGCGATTTGGCGTGGGAATGAGGAGCTGTAAGGAGCCTCGCAAGATTCCGAAAACGAGCCGGGTCTGAAAACGAGCTGCGATCTGTGGTCGCAGTCATAAAAAATCAAGAGATGTTTTCGGTCTCTGCGACACAGGGACGGATTTTTCGAGGAGCCCTCAACATATTCTGCCACGGTTCGCCAACACACAAACATTGTACTGCTGGGCCGCTTGACACAGTAAAAAGGTTTGCTACAATTGTCAATCGCGATGGGTCGGTAGCTCAGTTGGTAGAGCAACGGACTGAAAATCCGTGTGTCGGCGGTTCGATCCCGCCCCTGCCCACCTTTGAGAGTTTTTCGATCGTGAGACGAAAAGGTGGAAAAAGATTATCTCTTCGGTAATGCTTGGGAACCGTTGTTCAAACTCTCATTCAGGGCGGTGACTGAAAACAGTCGCCGCCTTTTTTCTTTTCTCGGCTTGATCGTGAGCTATACTGTAAACGGGAGCAAATTACTCGCTTCTTGCCGCTTCAACCCCCGAGTTCCGGCGGAGTACCGCCTCCACTCGGGGCTCCTTTTCCATCGTAAACAAAAAAGGTAATTTCTGATCGTTTGCAGTATACATGTTATTTCTTTACAGTTCCTAAGGATTCTCGGGGTCGTCTTCATCGGGAAGCGAGTCGTCCCATTCCTCGCAGTATTCCAGCTCGGGAACGGTAATACCGATCGCGGCAAGGTATTCTTTTTCCTTTTGTCGCATCACGAGCCGGTCTTCCGGCGTCGTGTCGTCGAAACCGACAAGATGCAACGTTCCGTGAACGACGTAAAGCAACAACTCCTCACGAGGCGTCCAGCAAAATTCTCCGGCCCGTTCCTTCGCGATCTGGGTGCAAACGAGAATTTCGGCTTCGAGATGACCGGGCCGCTCCTCAATCGGGAAACTGATCACGTCGGTCGGATAATCGTGCTTGAGAAAGTCCATATTGAACTGTTGGATCGTGTCGCTCTCGACCAACACGACACCGAGACGACCGGAAACGATCCCGGCATCGTCGAGAATTCTTTCACAGAGCGGCCGAATTTCCTCGATATCGACTTGAAGAACGTCCTGTTCGTCAAGGATTTCGAGGAGGAAGGAATCTTTTTTACGGCGTGGCATTCGACGATTCTCCCACGTTCTGGTTGCCAACATTTTGATTGATCCGGCAGTCCGGGAGGGCCGACTGCAACTTGGCGACGCCTTCCGCCGTAACTTTTGTGTTCGTGATGGAAACCTCTTTGAGCGTTGCGAGTTTCGCGAGTTCTGTCAATCCAGCGTCGGTCAAGTCGGTACGGCCGAGATGCAACCATTCAAGATGAGCAAGCGGCGCAAGCTTTTCAATCGCGGCGTCCGTCAGCGAACACTTGTCGATGTTCAGCCAAGTCAAGGTCGGAATCGACGCGAAATCCTTGAAAACGCCAAGTCCGGCGTCGCTGATTTTCGTCGTATAGAGGTTCAATTTCTTGAGTTTCGGCAGTGATTTCAACGCGGCGAGTCCCTTGTCGCCGACCTCGGTCTGGCTGATGTCGATGTCTTCAAGCGTCGAAATTTTGGCGAGGGATTCCATCGCGGCGTCCGTGATCGCCGTCTTGCTAAGCCGGATTTTCTTGAGTTTTCGGTTATCGGCAAGATACTTGACGCCGTCGTCGGTAATCTTCGTTCCGGCCAGCGTCAGTTCGATGAGATCGGGGCTCGAATTCAAAAGGTCAAAGAGCGAATTGTCGCTGATCTCCTTGTTATCGAGCTTGAGCGATTTGACGGCGACGCCCTCGCTTTTCGGCGTTTTTTCCTCCGGTTTTTTCTCCGTGGGCGAACATCCGACAATCGCCAAGGCAAGAAGAACGAAAAAAATGATTCGCGACATGGATCGAAGACGAAAATTGATAAAGGGACAGAGCGGTTGATTCTATCCCGATCGAACGGTAAAATCAACCCTCCTCGTGAAATAGGCGGGGGAGCCGGAGTACCGGGAGGAGCCGGAGTACCGGGAGGAGCCGGAGTACCGGCTAAATGGGGAGGGAAGAACAAATTTCATGGAACACGCTCTGATCGCCCAGCTTCGTCGTCGGTCGTTGAACCGGAACATCCTGCTCGGAATCGGCGACGACGCCGCCGTGCTGCCGCCGAGCGACGCGCCGAGCCTTTGGACGACCGACATGCTGACGGAAGGCGTCGACTTTCTTCTTACGGAGACGGATCCCCGGCGGATCGGTCGCAAGGCTTTGGCGGCGAACCTGAGCGACATCGCGGCGATGGGCGGAACGCCGACGGCGTTCCTCGTCTCTTTGGCGCTCCCACGTATACCGGGACCGCAGGTCCCGGCTCTATACAAGCAGGTCCCGGCTCTATGCAAACAGGTCCCGGCTCTATGCAAGCAGGTCCCGACGCCGTTGAAACTGGCGGAACTTCTCCACGAGGGCATGTTCCCGCTGGAAAAACAATACGGCGTTGTGTTGGCCGGCGGCGACACGAATTGCTGGGACGGCGGCTTGGTCGTCTCGATCACGGTTCTCGGCAAAGCGGGAAAGGGGGGCGTCTGGAAACGCAGCGGCGGCAAGCCCGGCGATGTGTTGTTGTCGACGGGACCGTTCGGCGGCAGTATTTTGGAGCGACAGTTTTCGTTCACGCCGCGAGTCTTCGAAGCGATGTCCCTGAACGAACACCACGAAATCCATGCCGCGATGGACGTCAGCGACGGCTTGTCGCTGGACGTCTTTCGACTGGCAACCGAAAGCGGTCTCGGCGCAACGCTTTTCGCCGACGACATTCCGATCACGGACGACGCCCGAAAACTCTCCGAAAAGACAGGGCGAACGCCGTTGGAACACGCCCTTTCAGACGGCGAAGATTTCGAGTTGATTCTCGCCGTCGATCCGAACGAAGCAGAAATTCTGTTGACGTCGCAACCGCTGAACGAGCGATTCGGAACGACCTTGTACCGGATCGGCGAGTTGACAGGAGAAAAAGGCTTGCGTCTCCGTGACAAAACGGGGATTTTTCCTCTGGAACCGAAGGGTTTCGAACATTAATTCCTTTTTCGGCGCCGGAGTACCGGCTAAATGGAAGGGTGTTGCTTGACAACGAAAACGAAAATTGCGACAATTCCTGATCATGCTGACCGAACAGAACATCCTCGACCATCTTCACGGACTCGCTTCGCAGTACGAATGCCGCCTTCTTTTCGCCTGCGAAGCCGGAAGCCGGGCGTGGGGGGTGCCGTCTCCGGACAGCGATTTCGACGTTCGATTCCTCTACACCCACCCGATGAAATGGTATCTTTCGATTGAAGATCGACGCGATACCATCGAAACCGTGAGACCGGACGACGTCGACTTGGCCGGATGGGAGTTGCGAAAAGCATTACGACTCTTCTCGACCTGCAGCATCGTCCTCAACGAACAATTATCCAGTCCGATCGTTTATTTTCAAAACGAAACTTTCCGCCGCCGCCTGTTGTCGTTGGTTCCTACCTATTTCAACGCAAGGCGAGCCATGCTCCATTATCACAAGATCGCCGAACAGGCCGCCAATCAGGGAATGGACGGACTCCACGTCGGTATCAAGCGATTTTTTTACGTCCTGCGTCCGCTCTTGGCCTGTGAATGGATTCACGCCAACGGATCCATGCCGCCAACCCTTTTGGAAAAGCTGATCGGCTCGGAATTCCTTCCGCTGACATCGACCAACGAAGTCCTTGAGTTGGTGCATCTGAAATCCGGAATGACCGACACTCAGCCGATCAAGATTTCCAAAGAACTCGCCTTTTGGCTCGTGGAGTCGTTGGCGAGAAACAAAGAACGTGTCGACGCGATTCACGTTGAAAAAAAACCCGTTTCACTCGAACCGCTCAACGAACTCTTCCTCGAAACGATATCGAAGGACCAACCCTAACCCTGTTATCACCATGCCGAACAAACAGAACGACCAGCGTAAAAACGTGATCGAAGTCCTCAACAAGGCTCGATCGATGGAATTGTACGCGATCATCCAGTACATGAACCAACATTACGGTCTGGATGACGCCGATTACGGCAAACTCGCCTCCGAAGTAAAAAAGGTCGCGATTGAAGAGATGAAGCACGCCGAAGCGTTTGCCGAGCGGATCAAGGACATCGACGGCGAACCGACAACGGAAATCGACGGCAAGCCGGTTCGCGGACAGGCCGTGGAAAAGGTTTTTCCGTTCGACGCCGACGTCGAAGCCGACACGTTGGTCAAGTACAACGAGTTCATGAAAATCTGCCGGGACAACAACGACAGCGTCAGCGCGACGTTGTTCGAAAAGATCATCGTCGACGAGCAGAAGCATTTCAACTATTTTGACGACACGAACACGCATATTTCGAAGCTCGGCAACAGCTTCCTCGCCCGGATGACCGGCGGCAGCGCCGACTAACAATAAAAGCCGGAATGGAGCCGGTACTCCGGCGTAATGACGGAACGCTCCCGTCATTACGGCGAGTACGCCTCCATTCCGGCTTTTATGGGGTATTTTTTCTGGTTCAATGAATGGAGTCGACCGAAAAGGATCGGAGCCCGAGAACCAAGCGCCGCTTGGCCCGATCGTCGTCTCGGACGACCCAAAGCGAAAAAAGGCCAAGCCTACGCCGAAAAAAAGCGTCGAACAGCCGAAAAACGTGTTCGACGACAAAACGGCTCGTTGGCTGCTGCGGCTGATCAAGGGCAGGAAAGAAACGCCGAAGGTTTCGTTGCCGAACGCTGCGCCGCCCAAACCGGTCGCTCCCCGGGACGCTCAGGAAGAGTTGGCCGAAGCGATCCGGGACAGGTTGCGGCCTTGGTTCATGAGCTTGTTGCTTCACGCTCTGATTCTTCTTCCGTTGGCGTTGCTGTTCCTTCCCGGATTGGGAGAGGATATCGAAATCATCTCGGGAATCGGCGACGAGTTGACGGAGTTCATCCGCGACGAGAATCTGGGACTCAGCGACATCCACATCGACCGACCGATCATCGTCGACACCGATCTTCCCAATGTCGTCAATCCGTTGGCCGATTTGCCGAAAATCGAAACGGCGGAACTCGGCGAATCGGCAGCGGTCAGCGATCGGGAGACGACGCTTCCTGCCGGAATCAGTTCGGACGGTCGCGATCCGGGCCGACGGGTCGATATGCTCGGTCGGGGCGGCGGAAACGGACAGACCGAACAAGCCGTGATCGACGGACTTCGTTGGTTGGTCAAGGTTCAGCAGCGGGACGGAAGCTGGAGCCTGTCGAAGCCGTTCAATCTCGGAGCCGTGAAGGAACAGGACAGTCCGATCGCCGCAACCGCGATGGCGATTCTCGCTTTCCAAGGTTTCGGCGTAACGCCAAATTCGCGGGACCCGATGCTCATTGAGTTCGCCTTGCCGGTCGCCAAGGGCTGGGACTGGTTGCGCCGCCAACAGGAGCCGAACGGCTGCTTTGTCCGAAAGGGGGTTGCGCATCAGAACCATTGGTTTTATACGCACGCCCTTTGTACGATCGCGGTCTGTGAGCTGTACGCGATGTCAAAGGACGAAACTCTTCGGGAACCGGCCCAAAAAGCGGTCGATTACTGCGTCCGGACTCAAAATACCGTTGGAGGTTGGCGCTACGTTCCCGACCGATTCAGTTCGGACGCCGACGTTTCCGTGACCGGTTGGATCGTTTTGGCTTTGAAGAGCGCCCAAGGAGCCCGTTTGACGGTTCCCGAACAAACCTTTGAAAAGGTTTCGGCGTTTCTCGACGAAACAAGTCGGGAGCATGGCAGTCAGTCGGTGTACCGTAACGTTCGGGGCGAGGTTCCACGGCCCTCGATGAACGCCGAAGCTCTTCTCTGCCGGGAGCTGCTCGGCTGGAAACGCGACGATCTCCGATTGGTTCGGGGAATCGAGAATCTCGTTTCCGATTCACCGATCACCTTCGAGGAGCAACACAAACGGGACGTCTATTATTGGTACTACGCCACGCAGGCGATTCATCATTACGGCGGCGAACCGTGGAAACGCTGGAACGAGCGGATGCGTCAGGAGCTTCCGAAATATCAGGAAAAAACGGGTCCCTCGGCCGGAAGTTGGAATCCACGCCAACCGCAGGCCGACGAATGGTGGTCCTACGGTCGTCTCTACACGACCTGTTTTTCGATCTATATATTGGAGGTTTATTATCGACACCTCAGTATTTATTAGGTTCAGCGATTACAGAGCCGCGCCTATAAGGAAGCGGTCGTCCCGCTCCAACCGCTTCCTCACGGGCGCGGCTCAGATCGAGGTGTTCAGGAATTCTTTTTCCTTCCGAGACGTTGGTCGAGTTTTTCCGATTGGCGAACCATTCGCTCCAAACGTTCCCGGATCGACTCCAGTTCGTCGCGAAAGTTCATCACGGCGACCGTTTCCGATTCCAGACCGATAAAGAGTTCTTCCAGTGAAGGAAGTCGCGTCCAACGAGCCGAACTCTCATTGATCTCGCGGTCGAGACCGGTTCGCAGCATGATCGTAAACATTCCAAGAAGGAACGCGCCCCAGGCGACCAGCCAAAAAACGGTCACGAGATAAAAATCCATGCCGTACAGCTTGGCGTCCTTGTAAAACAGCGTGTCGAAGAAAAAATTCTTCGCCGGACGCAGCAACAGGAACAGCACCATGGCACCGAAAAGAGCTTCGTAGGTCCAGCGCGTCCACCAACGGTTGTTTTTCGCCGCCAATCGATCACAACTCGTTTCCAATTCCTTCGCGATTTCCGCCAGGAAGTGTTCGCCGGCCTTTCGAGCTTCTGCGAGAACTCGTTCCGGCTCCGTCTTTTCGGTCGAAATTTTGGCGTCGCTCGCAAAACCCGTCAGGATCAGCGCCGATTCACGAAGTCGGGTTTCCTCCCAACTCGACACCAGATCGGCTCCGAGTCCGTGCTGCATTTTTTTCGCGTCCGCCCGGTTTCGCAACGAACGAAATCCTTCGAAAGCCCCCCAGAGGGCCAATTGAGGAAGCGAACGGACACGCGACAGCAGGACTCCGGAAAGAATCGCTCCCAGTCCTTGATAGACCCGAAGCACCATCGAAAACGGACTGTATCCCCATTGAGAAGCGACACGGTCGACCAAGCGGGATTCCCAAAGCCGTCGGTCGCGGATCAACTCTTCTCGCATTTTTTCTGAAAATCGGACACCGAAGCGACGTCGCTCCTCCGTAATCCGTTCCCGAAGTTTCCGAATCGGCGTCCAATGCTTGACGATTTCCTCCCGGCAAGCCGCAACGGCTTCCTCGGCCAGACCGAAAAAGTTCGCTTGGCGAATACAAACGGCCGCCTCGTCATTCAATTCGACCGTCAACAGGCGTTGCAGCTCCGCGAATTCTGTTGGCAAGGTCCCGTTTTTCGCTTGGGCTCGTTGAACGGCCACGGAATCGATGAAAAAGATCCGGCCCGATTCGTAGTCTTTTGCCAATAATTTCGCCCAATCTTCCCGGATATCGACATCTTTATCGGCGTGGGTCTGAACGAACACCAATCGAGCTCCCGGAGCGGCGACCGCCAGTTCGTCCAAAACACGTCGACTCTTATATTTCTGCTGGGTCGACGCGACCAAAAGAACATCGCAAAGGGGCAGAACTTTTCGCAGCCGGGACAGATTCGTCTCCCGTTGTTCCGGATTTTCCGTCGTGTCCGGATCGGGGCAATCGAGAATCGCCAAATGCTCCAAAGAGGCGGCGTCCCGTTTTTCGACGTTGATTCCTTGCAGGTCGACGCCCCAGGATTCCGGTTTCGCGGCGGCGTGGCAAACGAACACGGGCTCGTTCGTCGTCGGTCGGGTCTTGCCCTCTTTGACGACATTTTCACCGACAAGGGCGTTGAGCAAGGTGCTTTTCCCTGTTCCCGTACCGCCGAGCAGAGCAACGACCAAGGGCATGGAACCGCGTTGGGGAAGCGACGCGGTTCGCCGTAGAAAGCGTAAGGTCGTTTCCTGACAGAATTCCGCCGTTTCCCATTTCGGCGCAGCGGCCATCCAACGTCGAAGTCGATCGCTGACCGATTCCGACGGCGTCCACGGAAAATGTTCTTCCGTGGAAATCCGAGAATTGGGGGAGGATGGTGAAGACAAGAGAAAAGGAGAGTACGCCGGTAAGTTTTGCAAGTCGCTAAATGTTGAGCCTTGAACCGCTCACTTTGTGAAGTATAGCACTTTCCCGATGATCAAGTAGTCAAAATACAAAAAAAAGGTAAAACGTCGCTGATTTCAGACCGTCTTTTTTCGTCAAAATGTATCAACGAGAAAAGTTTTGCCAAGAAAGCTCGTCGAAAGTATCGATAAAGCATAATGATCCTGTTTAGTAGGCATTTTCCGCCTTTGTTGATCATCGCGAAAACGCTGAACATTGCAAAACGACCCAAAATTCCGCATGTTCTCCATTTTCGCGTCGCATCGACGGCAGGGATCGTCGGGCAAGGAATTCCGCCTTTCAAGGGAACAAATCATGCGTCGCTTTTTCACGAGAAGGTTTCCGGTCAGACAGCTCGCCGACTGCCTCCGAAAGTCGGGGGCCGTTTCGTTCCAAACCAATAATCCTATCGATAGCAATACTGTGTCCGCAATGATCTTGCCAGAGAAGTTGACCAAAGCGGCTGATTCCGCCTGCCGTTGGGTACTCGGCGTCGCACTCTTCTTCACATTGATGAGTGGGAGCGTCTCGGCTTACGAGGTTCGGACTGTCGGAATGACTCAGTACGTGCTGAACGACTCGGGAGAAGCCGTTTTCCAGCTCAAATACTACAATCCCGGTTCGGGAAACTTCTCCCAAGGACAGAGTTCGACGCGGGCGTTCACGCAGCAGGAAATGGACGCCGTCGCCGAAGCGGCCGGATACTGGACCGACGTCACGAAGTCCACCGGAAAAATGCCCGGTACCGGGTCCGTGACGATTACCGATGACAACGGAAACACGTTTGTCGTCAACGGTCAACCCGTCGTCATCAACGTCGGTACGATAAGCGATAACAATGCCTGGGGCAACACGCTGGATGGGATGACAAGCGCGAATCCACTCGATCCGTACTTGGTCTCCGCGACGACGGCGTTGCTGGCCGACGGAACGGCGGTGAATCCGGCGACGGTCACACAGAACGATGGGGCCTATCACCCTCAAGCGCACGGGATCATGGCGATCGGACTTGGGTTCTCGACCACGCCGACCCCACCGAGTCAAGTCGGGCGAGCGGCGGGAGATCTGACGACGATCGCGATTCACGAATTCGGCCACATTCTGGGCATCTCTTCGACAATGGAAGTGGATCATATCGATAACGATCGATGGACGATCATTTACAGGTTTCCGGACGAGTTGAATCGTTGGCAGGCTCACTTACGGGACAATAACGGACACACCGCCGTGCCCGGGGGATATCCCAACAACGGCGTCACGGGCAAGCCGGTCGACGACGATCCCACTAACGGCAACAAGTACATCTTCGACATGGGCGATCCGGATTCGCTGACGCAGCCGGCACGCTTCACCTTTGTCGGAACGAATGTGATGGAGGTGTACTATGACGGAAACACCGAATTGATTCGGACGAAAACGAACGCCGGAATCGGCGTGCCGCTCCAAGGACTCGTTCTCAGTCCTTACCGCAACTTTGCCGGTGCCGATCGTTGGTGGTACAACAATCCGAACACCATGTCGCACTTCAACACGCGCAACACGACGATGAGTTGGCAGATGTACAGGAACTATCCGATGTTCCTCGAAGTCGAGTTGGCGGCCATGAAGGACATGGGATACGACATTGATCTGCGCAACTTTTTCGGTCGCTCGTTTTACGTCGACGGCGACGGCGAAACGGTCGTTTACAACGATCGCGGCTTTTGGAATTGGAGCGACAACGGATACTCCGTCGGTACCCCCAACACGACGACGTTCGGCGTCGGCCTGCATTTATTCGCGAACCAGTTGAACGTCGTTCAGCGGGGAAACATCCGCGCCGACGGAGAGGGAGCGGCAGGTATTCGGGTCGACGGCGTCGGCAATACCTTGACGGTCGACAAGGGAACCACGGTGACGGCTCTCGGTGAGAACGGAATCGGACTCCTGGTCGCCTACGGAAAGAACCATCACATCATCAATCGCGGCACGATCAAGGTGAGTGCCGACTTGGATTATCCGGGAACGGCCGTCCGATTCGATTTCGGCGAATCCAATGTCGGAGCGCTTTTGGGATCGTATGCATACGATCCTTACTACGGCTACATGGAAGAAGGAAATATGTCCGGCGGTTTTCCCACGGACCTCCAGGGACCGCTTGTCAAAACGTTCGACGTGAACGGAAAAATCCTCGGTACGCCCTTCCAATCCGGCAGACCGGTGATCATTCAAGGAAACTACGATCGTATCATCGCTCGTGGTGACTATGCGGGCACTGACAAACGCTACGACGGCACGATCTTCAACCCCGACACGCACACGGGAGACATTTTCCGGATTTTCGACAACGGAGCGCTGATGATTCCCGACGATCCTCGCTTCTGGCAGGGGCGTCCGATCATTCAGGCCGACGGTACATTTATTCGCGACCCGAATCCGCCGCCGAATGTCGCCAATTACAAACGTCGTGGCAGTGAAGTGATCATCAATCCGCGTGACGGTAGCACGATTCTCATTTTCGATAAATCGGAGAATCGGACGCAGCCGATCGACCCGGACATCATTTCCGGGCACGTTCTCCGTGTCGACGATTATCTGTACATGCCCAATCCCGAGGTGTACAACGTCGAAGTTACCACGGATTACGACGATGAAGGAATCGTCATCCGGTACACCGTCAAACTGAGACACGTCGTCTACGACATCCAAAACGGCAATGGAGAACCGAGCATTATCATCATCGTTGACGGCAACGACAAGGACCCGGAATCCCTGGCCCGGTATCGAACCGATCCCAACGGATATTACGTCACGGTCTTGTTTCCGAAGGACGATCCGGATGACAACAACGCCGCCGGTAATTACCTCCGCTATACGGAAGGATGGAATTACAAGTTGAATCCGACGGGTTATTACGACCCGACGAAGCCCGACCTCACCGTCGTGTTGACGGACGCCAACGGCAACTTTCAACGAGTCGTGACGGATCCTGATCCGGATCTGGCTCTTCACCAAGCCATCGTGGGCGTCGATCTTGTCCGTGATAACAACGGGAACATCCTTCGCGACAATCAGGGTGAAGCGGTCATCGACACACATACCGGGACGGCAAACAGCGACAATCTCGTCCCCGGTAATCTGGACGATTTCATCATTCAATACGACAACGATCCCAGGGGCGACGGACATATTTTCCTGTTGCGAAAACTGGATCATCCCTATTATGATCCCAACAAGCCGTGGACTCGTTACGTGACGGCGGATCAGGACGAGGTGATCATTCCTTTTGTCGGTGGTGCTATTTACATCGGGGGCCCCAAGTATGATCCGGACGCCTCCAGTGCGCTGGGAGTCCACGTCGAACAAGGCGGTTCTCATGTCGAAACCATCAACGTCATGCGGGATTCCGTCATTGAGGGCGACATCGTCACCCACTACAAGGATCCAACCATTAATTATGCCACCAGCAAGGATCGAGGAACCACGTTGACGTTCGGAATGAAACCCGATTCCGCCGGACGGGCGACGTCGACGCCCGACGCCGATTTCCATTTCGTGTTCCGGGACAACATCAACTACTACGAGTATTTCGAACGCGCCTACATCAACGACCGCCCCGGATTCACGGATTACGCCCGTTGGGGGGACTACGACTTCAACGAAGAGACCGGCGCCTACGAGTTTGTCGGCTTCGGCGTCGCCGGTGAACGCCCTCGGGACCGCTGGTTGGGACTCGGTCGATTCCTGCAGATCGCCGGAGATAGTTTCAACGTGGACATGGTCGGTCGATTCGACCTGCAATTCAAGGGCGGCTACACGGAGTTCCGACCCGGAAACTCGACGAAGTATCATCGTTACAACGTCAATTCGGTCGCCATCGACACCGGCGCGACGTTCTCGATGAGTATCGGCCTCGCGCAAGACGCCGACGGTACCATTACCACGATGTTTCCGGAAATGTACGTCGCCAAGGAGTTCACCAACAACGGACGGCTTTCCGGCGAAGGCACCATCTGGGTCGGCGCCAAGCAATTCAAGGACCTGACGGAAATCGACGAATCCGGCACCCCGGTGTACACCGGCATCGGATTTACGGCCGACGGCACCCTGATGAACTCGGGAACCATTTCGCCCGGTCCGAACAACGGACTCGGAGAAGAAGACCAGTACCTCGGCGCAACGATCATTCCCGGACGGAGAACCGGAACCCTCGGTATCGGCGGCAACCTCGATTTGAGCAGTTCCAGCAGCGTGTACGAAGTCACGATCAGTGCCGACAAGGCCGGTCCGGAATACCACTGGACGACGGATTCCTATACCGGCGTCCAAAAATTCGAGATCGAAGAAACTTGGTCCACGGATCCGATCACCGGAGTCAAAACCCTGGATAAAAAGCAGACGTTCGACAGTTGGACGCTCGGCGACAGCGACCAGTTGGTCGTCTCCGGAATCACCAAATTGGGCGGTACCCTGCGGATCAACGTCACGCCGGGCAACTACGACACCGATCCGACCGTCTATACGATCATTCGATCGGAAGGCGGCTATATCGAAGGCACGAACTTCGAAAACTACGAACACTACATCGGGTTTTTGACGTTCGAACCTTATTACCTGAACGCGTCGAAAACGTACGTCAGTCCCTTTGACAGCCGGGACCTCCAGTTCACGGTGATTCGCGATCCCGAGTACTTCAAAAAGCACGGTCGAACGTACAACGAGATTTCGGTCGCCACGGCCATCGACCATTCGCTGTTCGATTCGTACGAGGTCGCGTTTGCCTTGGGACACAAAGACAATACGGACGCGGACCTGCGTGGCGCCTACAACCAGATCGGCGCCCATATCCGAGCCAACTCGGCCTTGTTGAACCTTTGGAGTCCGTCGGAAACCGTCTTCCGTCGTATCGGTTACGGCAACGGCCAAATGGAAACCGGCAATCGCGGTCGAGTCAACTGGCAGCGAATCTGCGGCAAAACGTCCAAAATGCTCGGTCAGGAAGCCGCTCGTATGAGAACGGGAAGTCTTTGGGCCGATGCGTTGCACACATCGTTTACCGCGGAAGGCGACTACGACGGAAACAGCAGCGATTACCGTTTCTCACGAACCGGAATGATGATCGGCGCCGAAATGAATCTGACGCCGTACTCCGCGCTGGGAGCCGTCGCCGCCTACAACCTCGGAAACATGAGGCAGTGGACGGACAAGGTCGACAGCAACGACTATGTTCTCGGTGCCTATTTCGTCTGTGCTCCGTTCAACGAATTCGAATTCAAGGCGTATCTCGGCCTCGGATTCCAGGATTACAAGATGGAACGCAACATTTATCAAGACGGCATCATCAGCACGACCACGGGTCTGCCCTCGGGAATCGGACCGGAACGCTACAAAAGCGATTTCGTCGGCAACACCTTCAACGTGAGCCTCGAATTGGCAAGACCCTTGATGTTGCATCCGACGTTCATTTTGCGTCCGACCTTGGGAATCGACACCCAGTATCTCTGGCAGAACGGACCGACGGAAGACGCGACGACGATCGGATCGGGAATTTACGCCTTATCCTTCCAGAAAATGGAGTACCACCGTTCACTGTTCCGAGCGGGATTCAGTTCGGAAACGAGCGGAGTACGCGGCGGCATTCGGATGCGGGCGTTTTACGTCGCCCAGTTTGACGGCGAAAACTTCCCGGATTTCAACGCTCGCTTCGCCAAAGGCGGTTCCGACTTCAACATTCGCGGTGTCGACCTCGGCGACAGTTTCCTGAACCTCGGTATTGGAGCGAACATCTGGCTCGACGGCGAAAAAACCTCATCGTTGTTCTTCGACTACGATTCGGAAATTTACGGAACCTCGAAAAAGACCTTATCGAATTCCGTCCAGTTCGGATACCTGCAGAATTTCTAACACGGGGGGGAGCCTTCCCCCAGAGCCGGGACCTACGGTCCCGGAGAGTCGTTTTTCGCCCTTTCACTTTATTGCCGCACGTCTTGAAATCGGCAACTTCGAGCGGTAAAATGCCGGCATGGAACGTTCGACGTTCCGGAATGAACATTTATTCTATCACCACGGAGACTTGACAATGGGACGACCGGTTACACTCTGCAGCGGACAATGGGCTGACCTGAAACTCGCCGAACTGGCGCCGAAAGCGAAAGGCTTCGGGTACGACGGTCTCGAACTGGCAACCTGGGGCGAACTCTTCGAAGTTCAGCGAGCCCTAAAGGAAAGCGACTATTGCGACAAACGCCGCGAAATCTTCAAGGCGAACGGCATGGACTGCTGGGCGTTGCAGGCTCACCTCGTCGGACAGGCGGTTCTCGACCAGATCGACAGCCGTCATAAGGCGATCGTTCCGGACTACGTTTGGGGCGACGGCAATCCGGCCGGCGTCAATCAACGGGCCGCCAAGGAACTTTCGGACGTCGCTCGGGCTGCGCAGAAAATGGGCTGCAAAGTCGTCACCGGATTCACGGGATCCAGTATTTGGCCGTATCTTTATTCGTTCCCGCCGGTTCCGCAAAGCTGGATCGACGACGGTTTCAAACTCCTTGCCGAGCGTTTCAATCCCATCATGGACGTCTACGGCGAGTGCGGCGTCAAGTTCGCGTTGGAAGTCCATCCGACGGAAATCGCGTTCGACCTTTATTCCGCCGAGATGGCGCTGGACGCCCTGAAATGGCGGCCGGAATTCGGATTCAACTTTGATCCGTCGCATCTCATTTGGCAGGGCGTCGATCCGGTGGAGTTCCTTTATCGCTTCAAGGACCGGATCTATCACGTCCACATGAAGGACACGAAAGTCCAATTGAACGGCAAGACCGGCATTTTGGCGTCCCATATCAACTTCGGCGATCCGCGTCGTGGTTGGGACTTCCGTTCGCTCGGACACGGCAGCGTGAATTTCGAGGAGATCATTCGGGCTCTGAACCACATCGGGTACACCGGTCCGCTCTCCGTCGAATGGGAAGACATGGGCATGGAGCGAGAGTTCGGCGCCACGGAAGCTTGCGCGTTCGTCAAGAAGATCAACTTCTCGCCGAGCACGATCGCCTTCGACGGAGCCTTCGACAAGGAAAACCAATAACAGGTTAGCCGCGT
>JAVBQW010000131.1:0-64934 GCA_031548665.1 Thermoguttaceae bacterium | reverse complement strand
AGGACGCGTCCGACTTCACGGACGTCGATCTTCTGTTCGTATTGTTCAATTTCCTTCTGGATTACGGAAGCTATCTCGTCGGCTTTGAATTTCATGGGCGCTCCTGTCAATCATCTGTTGACGAACGTTTTTCAGTTGAGTTAAGATGGATGCGTCGTACACGGTGTCGCCGACGCGGACGACGAGGCCGCCGATCGTTTCGGGATCGACGACCGACTTGATGATCGGCTCGCCGCCGACGATTTGACGCAGTTTTTCAGAAAGATTTCCGAAGACTTGCTCGTCGAGCGGCACGGCGGTGGTAATCGTCACGGGAACTCGGTTATGCCGTTTGTCGATCAGCGCCGCCGCTTCGGTATGAATCGCGCGGAGGATGTCGAGGCGGCCCCGTTTGGCGACGATCCGCAAAAAGTCCTTGAACGTCGGCGATGCTTGGGCGCCGATCGCCTTGTCGATGAGCGAAAGTTTTTCCTCGGCCGAAACCATCGCGGAGGACAGGACGTTGTTGAACTTCGGCATGTCGCGCAGCACGTCGACGAACGAGGTGAACTCGTCGAACATTTCGTCCGCGGACTCCCCTTTGGCGTCGACGGCGTTCAGGAACGCTTCGGCGTAAATCTCGGCGATCTTCTCGACCGCCACGTCGGCGTGGAATTCAGCGGCAAAAGTAGTTGAGTCTGTTTCCATGGTGAACATTTGTGTTCGGTTAAACTCGTCATCCCCGCGAAGGCGGGGACCTAGAGGTTCAGGTTCAATGTACTTTTGCAATCGTTGTTCACGACAATCCTTGCATAACGGATGCAAAAAAACATTACAATCTTTCGTCTAGGTCCCCGCCTTCGCGGGGATGACGAAAAATTTGCCGCACAAATTCAATTCTTCGCAAACTCGTTCAAGGCATTTTGAATCAAATCGCGGTGTTGTTCCGGCTTGACTTCGGCGCGGATCATCTTTCCGGCGAGTTTCGTCGCAAGGGAAGCGCTCTTTTCGGCGAGTTGCTGCATCGCCAAATCGGTTTGCGCTTCGATTTCCTTTTGGGCTCGCTGCGCTTCGAGTTGGGCGGCTTCTTTCGCTTTTTCGACGATTCCGTCGGCGTTCCGCTGCGCGTCTTTCCGGGCAGAGTCGAGAATTCCACGGACTTCGTCCTTGGCTTCGTCGAGTTTCTGCTGATACTGCTTCAGCGTATTTTTCGCTTCGAGATTCATCGCTTCGGCGGATGCAATATTGTCGGCGACCGCTTTTTCCCGGGCGTCGAGCGCTTCGGCGATCGGCTTGAACGCAAAGCGTCCGAGCACGCCGACGAGCAGCAGGAACACGACGCCGGTCCAAACAGCCGTATCGGTTCGCCAATTCAGCGGATTCAAGTTCGGTTCCTCACCATGTTCGCCGTGAGCGGCGTGTTCGGCGTCGCCATGTGGTTCAGCGGCCGCGAACGTCGTTCCGGTACCAAACGACAGGATAACCGAGATTCCGACAATCAGTAAAATTCGGTGCATATTTCGTAAGGAGTTAGGAGTTAGAAGTTAGGAGTTAGAATTGAATCAGGAATCAGTCGAAGCGGCGTATAAACGTTCTTCTTCTAACTCCTAACTCCTAACTCCTGTCTCCTCTCTTTTACATAAAGACGCAGAGAATGCAGATAATCAGCGCGAAGAACGTCACGCCTTCGATGAGAGCGGCGGCGATGATCATCGCGGTCTGGATTCCACCGGCGAATTCCGGTTGGCGAGCCATGCTTTCAACGGCGCTGCCGCCGATACGGCCGATTCCGAGACCGCAACCGATGATCGCCAGACCGGCACCGATCGCGGCTCCCATCAAGCCGTAGGTGCTCTTGGAAAGGCCGACGGCTCCGGCGACATCGCCTTCAGCCGCAAACGCGGTTACCGGCGCGAGAGCGACGAACAGGACGAAACAAATCACGGCGATCTTGGCAAACTTGTTCACGAAAAATCTCCTTGGTGGTTAAATAGGATTCGGACGTTAACCGCGTCGCCCTGCGACGCGCTGGAAGCGATACTCAGTATTGATTGCCGCTTCAGCGCACCGCAGGGCGGATGCGGCTAACGGTCAATGTTGATGAACGGACATCCCGATAAACAGGGCGGTCAAAAACGTGAAAATGTAGGCTTGCAGGAAGGCGACAAACAATTCAAGCATACTCAGGCAGACGCTCATCGCGACACTGCCGAGCGTAACGGGAATCCAGAGGATGAGCATACTGGCCGTCATTGGGATGAACGCCATAAACACGGCAAGGACAAGGTGTCCGGCGAACATGTTCGCCATAAGACGAACGGCCAGCACGATGTGTTTGATAAGCAAACCGGCGATTTCGATACAGAAAAGCATCGGCTTGATGATCACGGCAATCGCCTGCGGAAGGTCCATGGGGGGAACCAAACCGAGCCAGTATCCGCTGACTCCATGATATTTCATGCCGGTGTAAACGACGGTCGCAAACGTACAGATCGCCAATACTCCGGTCACGGTCAACGAACCGGTCGGTGAACCACACCACGGAATCATACCGCCGAGGTTGCAAAACAGGAGAAAGAAGAAAAGCGTCCAAAGATAGGGAATATATGCGTTGGCGTGTTTCTTACCGATGGACGGAACAATAACCTGATCTCTCAGATAAACGAGAAAAACTTCAATCAAATTCCAGAACCGTCCCTTAAGCGGCTTGCCGGTTCGCAACTTCGCCGTCATCGGAATAAACACGCCACACATCAACACGGCGGCGGCAATTTCGATAACAACGAACTTCGTGATACCAATGCTCGTCAGGAACTCCGGAATGTACAGATGTACACCGCCGGGAAAATGAAAATAATTCGCGTCCTTGACGTGTCCTGCAAGATCGCGAACAAGATCTTCACCGCCCATGTTTCAGCTCCTTTTCGGAGGGATCTTTCCGCTTCGAAGCAACAGAAAGACGCTTCCGATCAATTCGACACCATATAAAGGAATCGTTCCCAAGGCACAGCAAATCCCCCAGGAACGACCGAATACCAAAAAAACACCCAACACTCCCAAAGCCGTCAACAGGAGCCGAACAGTGGTTCCCGCCATGCTTTCAGCGATTACCGACTGTCCCGACCGACGAAGCTTGACGGCGACCCCCTGAGCGAACACAAAGGAAATCACACTAATACCCAACGCCGCCAGCAAACCACCGATCAATGGGTCCACGACATTGATCGCGTCGAGGAGGACGCGGCTAATTTTTCGATTCCTTGACGATTTTCAGCAGTTGCAAAAAACCGACGAACATACCGAGCATCAATCCGAGGAGCAGAAACAGGACAACGGTTCCCAGCTTTTGATCCAGCCAGACACCTAAAAGTGCCGGCAAAACCATCTCGAAACTGATCGACATGATTCTCGCCGCCCAAGCATATCCGATGGCAAGCGGCGACCGACCGTCATCAGGATCGTCATCTTTCAATAAATTCATTTTCCATATTCTACGCAAACTTTCAAGTCATCGACAATGCTGTAAAATACGAAATCGCCCATTTAAAACAGTTGTATTATATCTGGCTTTTTCGGGCTTGTCAGGGGGGCGGAAAGGAAAATCGCGAAATTTTTATCGATAAGATTTTCCTCACGGCAGGATCAAGCGTTAAAAAGGTAATTTTCCAACTCCGTGATATTCGAATAGTCCGGGATAATTGCGTTGGCATCGGCTTTTGCAAGGCGATTACGCTTCCATTCGTCGATTCCTTTGCGTTCCGATTCATTGGTTGCGACACCGATCGCAACGCCACCGACCTGACGAACGTTCTCGATTTCGACGTATCCGTCGCCGAACCCCAAAAGTTCCGGACCGCCGAGATGATGGTCCTTGATGATTTTTTGGATGACCATTGCCTTGGAAAACTTTTTGTAGTCGTCCTGAGCCCCGTAGATTCCGCCGTCGAAGTATTTGTCAACTTGAAGCAACGCCGCTTCGTCTTTCACGGAGTATTCTTCAGTTCCACTGGCCAAATAGAGCGTCAAACCGTGCTGCTTGAGCATTTCGAGCAACTCGTAGGAACCTGGTACGACGTGTTCCCGGGGATCGCTGCCCGTTCGCAACGACTTGAGTCGGTCGTCGATCCGTAGCATGAGACGTCGCAAATATTCATGCTTATATTCCAAGGGCTCCAACGGCGTTCCGCCCCGTTTCGAGACTTCTTCTGCAAGCTGGATACATTGATAGATCGTCTGCTTGCCGGTCAGATAGTCGACGAAATCGTGGACGCAACGCTGGATCTCCGCTTCGGATTCAGCCTGCGGCGTCGCCTTGACCACGTCGATGAAATACGGAATCATGATCTGCTGCCAACCCTCCCGGATCAGGCTGATCGTGCCGTCGAAGTCGAGAACGGCGGCTTTGAACGGAACAGACGGCTTCGTGGAGATTAATATTTCAAGCATGTTTTCAAGTTAGCCGCGTCGCCTGCGACGCGCTGAAGTTCGAGCAGGTTTCGATCACATTTCGGATTCCCTTCTTCCCAAAATCAAGAAGGGCTTTGAGTTCTTCTTCGGAAAACGTCGCTTCTTCGCCGGTTCCTTGGATTTCGATGAATTTTCCGCTGCCCGTCATGACGAGATTCATGTCGACCTCGGCGGCGACGTCTTCGACGTATTCAAGATCGAGCATCGGTTGGCCGTCGACGATTCCGACGCTGATCGCGGCAACGGCATCCCGAATCGGATTGCCCGGCAAGGTTTCCCGAATCGAATCCACGGCGTCACAGAGAGCGATATAGGCTCCGTTGATGCTCGTCGTTCGGGTTCCGCCGTCCGCTTGGAGAACGTCGCAGTCGATGTAGATCGTTCGCGGCCCGAGCTGCTCGAGATCGACGACGGCTCGAAGGGAGCGGCCGATCAGACGCTGGATCTCCGTTGCCCGGCCGTCCGGCTTGTCGCTCCGGGGAGATCGGGGATTCGTGCTTCCGGGGAGCATTCGGTACTCCGCCGTGAGCCAGCCTTTGGTCGAATCCTTCGGCATCCAACGGGGAAGCTCCTCGACGATACTCGCCGTACAAAGAACTGTCGTCTTGCCGAAGGAAATCAACACGCTTCCGGGAGCCGTTGGGAGAAAATTCCGTTGGGCCGTGATCGGCCTAAGCTCGTCGTTCGCCCGTTGATTCAAACGTTGCATGGTAAAATATGAGCCGGAACCTGCGGTCCCGGAGTAAAAAATCGAGAAAATATTTCGCCCCAATATATCGTTTGGGGGCAAAATGTAAACAGGGCGGGAGATCAATCTTCATGGAGTTCAATCAGCGACGGCGGAGCGACCTTGATGCTTTTCGACGGCCCGATTCCATGCGGCTTCAACGAACGGCGAGATGCGGCTCCAGTCGTACTGTTCGTCGACGACGCGACGTCCCTCCACGGCCAGAAAACTCCGCCGCGATTCGTCGGCGAGAAGTTGCAGGCAACGATCCGCGAAGTCTTGCGGCGTGTCGGCCAAAACGATGTTTCGACCGTCTTGGACGTCGAGTCCTTCGGCTCCGATGGTCGTCGACAAAACGGGAATTTTCGCCGCGAACGCTTCCAAAATCTTGAGCCGGGAGCCGCCGGCGATTCGAAGCGGAACAACTTCGACAGCTCCCTCCTTGAGCGGCAGACGAACGTCGGGAATCGCTCCGGTGAAGCGAATCCGATCGTTTTGCAGAGCCGAGAGCCACGGCGGCGGATTGCGACCGATCACCGTGAAGGTCGTATCCGGCTGCCGTTTCAGGATCAGTGGAAAAATGTCCTTGATAAAATACGACACGGCGTCCTGATTGACGAACACGTCCATGGAGCCGCAGTAAACAAGATGATTCGGCTTCGGAGTGTTCGGAATCTCATCGTACGCCGCGATGTCGACGCCGTTGGGAATCACGCAAACGTCGTCGATACCGAATTCTGTCCGAACCAGCTTCGCGTCGTCCTCCGAAACGACGGAAACGTAATCGGCCCGGCGATACGACTCTTTTTCGAAGCGGAAAAGTTTCGCCGTTTCGTGTATTCCGAGCAGCTTTTTGATGGGATTGGCGGTCGCCTTGACGAAACGCCGCCAAGACAAAAACTCGACGTTGTGCGTACAGACAAACGACGGCAGCGGTTCGACAAAGGGAATATAGACGCCGTAATGGGTCCATTCAACGTGAACCAGGTCGAAATTCCTTTCCGTGACGAGTTTTCGAACAGCAGCGGCGTAATCCGGCGAAAAATGTCGTCGCACGGAAATCGGCAACCGATCGAACAGGGCCGGAACCGCTCCAAAAAGAATCGCCGGAATCGAACCGTAAACCTTGCGTCGCGGGACGCAAATCGTTTTGAAACCGGCGGCTTCCATCTTCCGGATGTTTTCCGATTGCGTCGAGCCGTCAACGTGCGCAAGGTACGTGATTCGATGCTTCTTTGCCAGCGGAGCGAGCAATTCGAAGGTTCGAATCGACTTGCCTGAATCGTGCATCGAGGGCAACCATTCATCGAGAACAAGAATATTCATCATAAACTATCGCTTTCAGAGCCGCGCCCGTCAGGAAGCGGTTTTTTCGGGGCGGTCGCTCCGTGACGGTCGCGGCTCTGATTCACCGAATTACAGTTTCCGAACAACTCTATTAAATCGCGGCTGATTCTATCAGGGAGCGGCGGCGACGACAAGTCGCCCATCTCCCCCAAATTTCACGCAGATAAGGCGATGCCGAGGTTTTCTTTTCGCTTCGATCGGATATACTGGGCGGACGATGAATATCCGGGGAGGCTCTCGAATCATGGTTTTCCGAATGTTGTTGGTCGGTTTGTTTCTCTGGCCGCCGTTTTCGATGTTTGCCGAAGAAAAACCTCGACGCGGTCGCTGCTTCATGGAGGACGTTTATGCTGGAACAGCCCTCAAAAACGTCGATCGCGGAACGATCAAGACGCTCCGAATCGTCGCCGTGGAGCCGAAACCGGATTCCGGAACCGTTGCGATTTCCCTTGAAGGCACGGAGTTTCCCAAGCGGGTGGTCGGCGACGTTCCCGTCGACGACGACGGGTCGGCGCTGTTCGAAATCCCTCTCGGGACGCCGCTCCTTTTCCAGACGCTTGACGAAAAGGGCCGGGCGATCCAGACGATGCGGAAAACGACGACCTTGACCGCCGAAACGACGACCTGTATCGGTTGTCATGCAACGGACGGTTGCGTGGTCGCCAAGCCTTTCGACGCCGGAAACCGAAAAATCCGCAAACCGATCCCTTTGATCGATCCGCGTTTCGCGTTCAGCTATCCCGATCTGATTCAACCGATTTGGGACAAGCATTGCGTATCCTGCCATAACGGCGACATCATGCCGGACGGCCCGGAAACGCCCGTCATGTCGTTGCTGCCGAATCCTGCCGTGCATCGGAAGACGAAAACCGAGTTCAGCGAGTCGTATCTGAATATCGTGGACCGCGACGATGTGTTCCTGGTCGATTGGATCGGTCCGAAAACGACGCCGCCGATCCGCAAACCGTATTCTTCCGGCTCCCTCCTGAGCGATTTGATGATCCATCTCGATCCGGATCACTACGAAGTCGAGTTGACCGAACTGGAAAAAAAACTGGTTGCCTGCTGGATCGACCTCGGAATTCCGTTCAAGGCGAAAACTTCCTCGAAATGATCCATGCTTTCTCCTCTTGACATTCTCGGCTCCGAAGGTTCGATCGCCCGGCGATTGGAGCGGTACGAGCAGCGTTCGGAACAACTTGCGATGTCCGAGAAGGTCAACGAGGCGTTTCTTGCCAAGCGGCATCTCGCCGTCGAAGCGGGAACCGGCGTCGGCAAGAGCTTTGCGTATCTCGTTCCGGCAATCCTCCAAACGGCGGAAATTCAGACCGAGAAGCCTGAACATTCCGATGAAGACGAGGATCCCTTTTACGGCGACCAACCGGCCCATTCGACGCCGCCCGGAGGAACCTTCGGAGGGGAAATTGTTCCGCGGGCCGTGATTTCGACGCATACGATCAGCTTGCAGGAACAGTTGATCGAAAAGGACATCCCCTTTTTGCGGTCGGTGCTTCCCATCGAGTTTTCGGCGGTTCTCGTCAAGGGGCGAAGCAATTATCTTTGTCGGCGGCGACTTCGCAACACGCTCCAAAAACGAACGGCGTTGATCGAGGATCGGCAGCAACGGGAACTGGAACGCCTCGCCGAATGGAGCTCGAAAACGGCCGACGGCTCGAAATCCGACTTGAATCCGGAGCCCGCCTGGGACGTCTGGAACGAAGTCTGCTGCGAGTCTGGCAACTGCCTCGGTCGAGCTTGCACGAACTACAAGGACTGTTTCTACGCCAAGGCCCGGCGGCGGATCGCCAACGCGCAGCTCGTGATCGTCAACCACGCGATCCTGTTCAGCGATTTAGCGATTCGAATGCAGGGCGGAAGCATTCTACCGCCCTACAGTCTGCTCGTTTTCGACGAGGCTCATACCATGGAACAGGTCGCGGCGGATCATCTCGGTCTTTCCGTCACGCAGGGACAGATTGAGTACAATCTCAACCGGCTTTACAATGATCGGACGGAAAAAGGTCTGCTCTCAGGCCGGAGCGACGTCGACAAAAAGCTGACGGAAGCCGCAAAACTCGGCGTCGACGAAGCGAGGTACCGGGCCGAGCTTTTCTTCCAGGATATTTTGGCTTGGCTCCAAAAACGTCCGGGAAACAACGGTCGGGTCAGGGAACCGGGAATCGTGAACAACGGCCTGACGGAATCGTTGCGGAGCCTGACCGACAAGTTGCGGGAAGTGATTGAAAAGACCAAGAATCCCGAGGAGCGACAGGAACTCCGTTCGGCTCGGGACCGGGTCCTTGTCTTGGCGGACGGCGTCAATACTTGGCTGCGGCAGGGCTTGGAAGACGAATCGGTCTATTGGCTCGAAGAACACCGCTCGGCAAGGGGAATTAGCCGCGTGACGATCAACGCGACGCCGCTCGACGTCGGCCCGATTCTCCGGGAACAGCTTTTCGAAAAGATTCCAAGCGTCGTGATGACAAGCGCAACCTTGGCAACCTCCCATTTAGCCGGTACTCCGGCCCCTCCTCATTTAGCCGGTACTCCGGCGTCCCCAACAAAACGCGCCGGAGTACCGGCTAAAAAAGGGAACGATCCGTTTTCGTTTTTCAAAGGCCGAATCGGTTTGACAGCATTGGAAACGCTGCAATTGGGAAGTCCGTTCGACTTCGAGAAGCAGGCGACCCTCGTGATTGTCAAGGGCGGACCGTCGCCAACGGACCGCGACGAGGTGTTGCGGCCCCATTACACGGCGATGCTGAAAAGATACATCGCGGAGACGAACGGCGGCGCCTTCGTGTTGTTTACGAGCTATCAATTACTGAAACGGTTGGCGTCCGACCTGACGCCGTGGCTTGCGGAGCGAAACCTGCCGCTGTTCGTCCACGGAAGCGGAATGCCGCGAAGCGAAATGGTCCGTAGGTTCAAGGAATCGACCGACGCGGTTCTTTTCGGAACCGACAGTTTTTGGCAAGGCGTCGACGTTCCCGGCAACGCGTTGCGCAACGTGATCATCACGAAGTTGCCGTTCCTCGTTCCGAACCAACCGGTCGTCGAAGCGAAAATCGAAGCGATCCAGACACGCGGCGGCGTGCCGTTCCGGGAATTTCAACTCCCGCAGGCGATCCTCAAGTTCAAGCAGGGGTTCGGGCGGTTGATCCGGACCCGAAGCGACACGGGATTGGTCGTCGTTCTCGACTCCCGGATCCAGACGCAATCTTACGGTCGGCAGTTCGTCGAATCGCTACCGAAATGCTCGATCCGCGTCGATACCGTGTCGTCCAGCGACCCGCTTGCGTTTTAGCCGCGCAGCGCGAACCCAATCACGGAGCCGGTTCGAAGTCGCTTTTTCCGACGCCGCAGAGCGGACAAACCCAATCGTCGGGAATATCTTCAAAAGCCGTTCCCGGGGCGACGCCGCTGTCGGGGTCGCCGTTGGCCGGATCGTAAACGTAACCGCAAACCGAGCAAACGTATTTTTTCATGGCGATGCCTCGCTGAATTCTCTTCGTTACGGAACCTTTTTGAGCCGGGATCCGCGATCCCGGTCTTTCTTTGAAGGCGGTTCGTATGATTCTACCGAACGAACACCCGGCTGTCCAGCGGCGTGTTTTTCACGTCGACAACTTTATCGGACGCCTTTCGAGCTGCGCAGCTCCATGAGTTCCTGTTCCCGGCTCACGGCTTCGAGTTTGAGGCGTTCGACTTCACCTTGCAGCGTCTGGACGTCGGCGTTCTCCGATTTCGTTGCGTTTGTATGGACGACGATTCCGGGTTTCGGTTTCGTCGACGCGGCAGCGTATTCCGTATCGAAAAGAAGAGGCAGCGACGATGCCGTCGTTGGAATGATCAGCTCGTCGGAGGGAATCAAACCTTCTGAAAACGCTTGGACCCGAATCAGGCCGACGTTCGTCGTGGGACGAACCAAGGCCGTTGCGACGCCGAATTCCGTTTTCATCGGATTGAGTTCCGGCGGACCGTCGATCAATTCGCCGTCGCCGTCGACGACAAACGAAACGTATTCCGAAGCAAGAACTTTTTTCACGCCGCGATGGTCGATGATCGTTGCTCGAACCGGGACGAAATCGCCGCCGTCCGCCGTAACGCCGAGATCGCGATCGGCGAGTTCCAGCTTGATCCGCGTGGTCCGTTGCGGATATCTTTTCTTTTCCGTACAGACGACCTTGCCGGCGATCAAACCTTCGGCGATCATTTCGATTTCGTCGGTCTTGTTTCTCCACTGCGACGTGATCACGCGAAAATCGAAGACGTTCTTGAAAATAATCGGCGGATGCCGCATGTTTTTGTAACCGTCTTCCGGCTTTTTCGTTCCGATTTCCTTGCCGAGCCAGGTCAACCGGACTTCGTCGCAGTTCGTCAACACGAGCACGTCGGACGGCGAAATCTGCGTCAGTTCGTGAGCGATATGAACCATCGGTCCCGTTTCGATGCCGTTCAACTTGAAATCGGGATCGTACTGCGACTTGAACACGTCATACGAATATTTCGGATTGCGGAATTCGTCGAGCAGGCCGCCCCAGAACGTATCGGGAGGGTATCCGCGTTGGTGGTCGATGCCGCACCAAAGCGTCGAACCGATCTGTTTTCGTGACGGGTGAAAAATTCCCGGCAAATCACGGCAGCGAATCATCGCCTGTTGGATGAGAGCGTGTTCGCCCCATTCCCGTTTGACGCGGCTCGATGCATTTTGGGACATGAAATTCTCGACTTCGCCGCCGTCGCCGTATTCCCGGGTGAACGAACAGATCGGTTCGTCGCCGCGAGCATAATAGTACACGTCAAAACCGGCGGGCCTTGCGTGATCGCTGTCGCCGACGGAGAACACGCCGGGAAACGGAATCTCTTCGTGCAACGCTTTGTGCATTTCGGCAAGCATCGGGACCGGTTGGTTGTCGGTTTCGTTGAGCGCGGTTTCCCAAAGGAGCACGCCGGGACGATTTCTGTCACGGCGCGCCATGCCGCGTGTATCGGCAACGCAGCGTTTCCAGAACTCTGGATTCTTGTCGTTGTAAAATTGCCAACCGGGATTCGCGACCGTTACGAGAAGTCCCAATTCGTCGCAAGCGTCCATGAACGCCGGATCCAGCGGATAATGAGCCGCCCGAACGACGTTGCAGCCCCCTTCGCGCAACAATTTCGCGTCTCTCCATTGGCCGCTATTCGGGACGGCGTTCCCGACGACAGCGTAATCTTGGTGCCGGTTCACGCCGGACATTTTTTTGCCGAACGGTTTTCCGTTGACGAAAAAACCGTCGTTTCCTTTCATTTCGAAAAAACGGAAACCGACGCGGGTTCTCAGCGAATCGAGGACCTTACCGTTTTCGTCCAACAATTCCGTTCTGATCCAATGTTGGTACGGATCGTCGGGATGCCAAAGTCGGACGTTTTTCAGCAAAAAGACCTGCATCGAAATCAAATCAGTAACGGGCTTGTCATCACGGGAGATTTCCTTCCCTTCAGCGTCTTCAACCGTTGTTCGAAGGGTATATTTTCCGTCATCCCCGCGAAGGCGGGGACCTAGATGAATAGCTCCGGAATCCGTTTGCATCGTTTTGGTTTTGGACGATACAAACGGTTGGGAACCTTCTTTCTTTAGGTTCCCGCCTTCGCGGGAATGACGATTGGTTTTCCCGTTTCCCGAAACATCGATTTCCGTGCGAACTTCGATTTCGGCTTCGTCGTCGTGGGCGTTCTTGACGCCGACGAAGACGCCGCCCCCGGCAACGGTTTTCGAAAGTTCAGGAAGCGTGATATGGATCGGATTTGTTTCGATCAAATAAACGTCGCGGTAGATTCCGCCGAGATACGTGAAGTCGAGTTGACCTTGCGGCTTGCCCGGCGGATAACTTGGATCGTCGGAGTTGTCGGCAAGCACGGCAACGAGATGCTTTGACGAATGGCCGCCCTTGAGTTGTTCCGTCAAATCGACGGCGAACGGAAGATATCCTCCAAAATGTTCGGCGACCTGTTTGCCGTCGAGGAAAACTTTCGCTTTTCCCATGACGGCTTCGAAATACAGGACGAAATTTTTACCTTTCGATTCGGCGGGGATTTCGAACGTTTTCCTATACCACGCCGGGCCCTGGTAATTGCGGCCGCCGCTTTGGTTGGAACCGAGGATTTCGAGACCGTGCGGCAGGTTCGCGGCTTCCCATCGCGAGTCGTCGAACTCGGGCTTCTCGGCGCCGTCGACGTTTCCCTTGAAGAACCGCCAACCGGGATTAAAGGAAAAAACCTTGCGGGGACTTCCTTCGACGGCGTAGAATCCGGCGGTCGAATATTTCGGAACGGGTTTCGGTGTCATTGTTTCAAAATCATCGACCGCGGTGTCGGCCCAGTTCGCCCAGTCGCCTTGCACGCCGTTGCCGGCGTCCGTGCAGACGAGTTTCAATTCTTTCACGCCGTTGACGTCGAGTTTGACTTCCTTCGCGGCGTCTCCCTGTTTCATCATTCCCGAGTCGAATTTCTTCTCGCCGTCGAGAACGATTTGAAACACGACGCTCCCGGACGGTCCGCCGCCGTCGTCGACGCCGACGAAGGTTCGAAACGTTTTGTGGTTGCCGTCGAGGTCGAACACGATCTCGCCGGGAGCGTGCGTTCCGAGCCCCTTGTTGAATTTCTTTCCGGCGATCCTGAGTTGTCCGCCGGTGATGTTGACATCGTTTTGCGTCGGCTTCCATTCTTGCTTCACCGACACGGCGGCGTCTGTTCGCAGGAATTTCCAGACTTCGAGCGGCTCCAAAGCGTTAAGGGACGAACAGGTAAAGAAAACGGAGAGGAACAGTAATCGTTTCATTGAAGCGTTTGAAAATTCAGGGGGACCGGAACCGGGACCGGAAAACTCAAGGGACCGGGACCCATAGGTCCTGGCTCTGGCGGATTGCGAAAAATTGTCCCATGCCGTATTACGAAAGTCAACGTGTTTCAAACGGTGTTTTTCGGAACGAGTCCGGTCCTTTACAATACCGTCGGAGGCAGTAAAATACGGTGTTTGCGTCAAAAGAATCCTGCGCCGGCGTGTTCCGGCGCCAAGCCGTTTTACGAATTTCATGCAATCGTTGCTTCCCGATAATCGACGCTCGTCTCAAGATCGTTTCACGCTGTTGATGATGATCGTCCTCGGCGTTCTGCTCGTCCAAATGTTGATGACGCCGAATCCCGGCAAGCGACCCGAGGCGGAAAATCGCAACATTCTCGACAAACCGGTCGTCGAAAAGGTCGAACTGAAACAAAAGCCCGAAACGGAATCGACCGTCGCCGCCGATGTCGCCGTGTCAAAAGCGGAACCGACCTGGATCACTCTCGGGTCCATGGATCCGAAAAGTCCGTTTCGAATGCTCGTCACGCTCACCAATCAGGGGGCCGCCGTCGCACGCATCGAACTGAACGATCCCAGATACCGCGATGTTCAGGAACTCTCCGGATACTTCGGTCAGATCGTCGTCGATGCCGATTTGGCCGAAACCTCGAAAAACGGCGTCACGGTCCAGGTCGTCGGAAAGGGGACGCCGGCTGAGGTCTACGGAATCCAAGTCGGCGACCGAATTGTCCGTTTCGATCGCAAAGTCGCCGGAAAAGGACCGGAAAACACGTTCGAGACGACGCAAATTACGAATTTTGCGGATCTTCGCAAAGTTTTGGCCAAGACCAAGCCGGGCGACCACGTCGAGCTGTCCCTTGTTCGTGAAGGCCGGGAGCAGCCGTTGCAACAGGAACTTATCTTGGGACGGCATCCGATGGACGTGATTCGTCCGGAGTCGGGACCTCGATCTTATGAAGAATACACGAAACTTGGAGGTTTGCGGGGCGTTCGTTTCGATGGCGACCGATCCAGCGACCAACTCTCTTTTCTGACGACGCTCCAACGGGTCGACGATCGGCGTCTCGATTTGCCGGCAAGTCTTGGAGCCGACAACGCTTCCGTTCACGGTGTTTTTCCCAGGGATAAGACGCTCGACATCGAATTGGAAGACGTCGAATTGCGAAAAAGTCCGTGGGAACTCGTTTCCTCGAACGACGCCGAAGCAGTGTTCCGAAAAACGCTCCCCGTATGGAACCTCGAAATCTCGAAGACGTATCGCCTCGTTCCCAAAGACGAGCAGCCGGGAAAACGGGTCGGCGACGGATACGAGTTGACGCTCAAGGTTGAAGTTCGAAACCTCGACGACAAGGAGCATACGGTCGCGTACCAACTTGACGGTCCGACCGGTCTGCCGCTGGAAGGCGGTTGGTACGCTCGGAAAACCGGCCCCGGTTGGGCGGGCTACGGAATCCGCGATATCGTCGTTCGATTTACGAATAATCCCGAAGAAACGATCGCCAACAGCGTGATTCATTTCGACCGCGTGAAAAACCCTTGGGTCGAGGCGCCGCTGGACTACATGGGCGTCGACTCGCAGTATTTCCAGTGTACGCTCAAGCCGAAAAAATCGGAGAATACCGAAGCTTGGCACGCCAAATCCTTTCCGATTCGCGTCGGTGAACGGAATTACGATTGGAGCATCCTGACCGACGTTTCGTTCCGTATGATCAGCAAGGAAGCCAAATTGGTTTCCGGCGACGGTCCGGACAGTCGCTTGACTCATGAATTCACGGTTTTCGTCGGACCGAAAAACCCCGCTGTTTTGGCGGAGTACGGACTCGATGGAACGATCGCCTACGGTTGGTTCTGGTTCGTCGCCAAGCCGATGCTCGCCGTCCTGCATTTTTTTCATTCGCTCGGTCTGAACTATGCCATGGCGATCATCGCCCTGACGATCACCGTTCGACTTTGTATGTTCCCGTTGAGCCGGAAACAGGCCCTCGGAGCGATTAAAATGCAGAGCATCCAGCCGGAACTCAAGGAAGTCGCCGATAAATACAAGGACGACCCACAGGCCCGGATGCGAGCGCAAAACGAGGTGTTCAAGAAACACAATTACCATCCGGCCAGCGGTTGCCTCCCCTTGTTCATCCAACTACCGATCTTCATCGGCCTGTACAAATCGCTGTCGATCGACGTCGAACTGTATGGAGCGTCGCTGATTTCCGAGAGCATCCGGTGGTGTAACGACCTGTCGGCGCCCGATATGCTCTTCGATTGGAGCGCGTTTTGGACCTCCATGGGCTGGCCGAGTTTCAACGCCGGACAGGGAATGTTTACGCTCGGGCCCTTTTTCAACCTGCTGCCGCTGTTGACGATCGCCCTGTTTCTCATCCAGCAAAAGATCATGATGCCGCCGGCGATCGACGAGCAGAGCCGGATGCAGCAATCCATGATGAAATACATGATGCTCTTCATGGGGTTGCTGTTCTTCAAGGTTCCGAGCGGTCTTTGCGTGTATCTCATCACGACGACGGTCTGGGGACTCCTTGAACGACGTTTCATTCCGAAACCGGTGCCGAAAGCGGAAAACGAAACGTACGACGTGACTCCGACCTCGCCGAAAGAAAAGGAACGGGATCGTTCGCAACAAAAATCCTCGAAACGACGCGGAGAGGAAACGCCGCCGCAGGAAGAAGGATTCTTCGCCAAACTCTTCCGTCAAGTCGCCGAAAAAGCAGCCGAACAACGAAAGCTCGAAAAAACGGAAAAAAAAGACAAAGACCGAAAAAAACGCCGCTGAACGTCTTGTGGGATCAGAGCCGCGACCGTCAGGGAGCGGTGGTCCCGCCAAACCGTTTCCCGACGGGCGCGGCTCTGAGAATCCCTGCTTCCAACAAGTCGAATGGTTTTCGAAGAAACCGATCACACGCTCCGTTGCCGTTTTCAAGGCGATTTGCATAGCGCAAATTGCGAATCCCTCGAACCGCAACTCGCGGAACAAGTCGACACGGCCCTGATAAGGAATCCGGGGATTGCGTTGGAATTCGATCTAAAAGAAGTCGGTCTTGTAACGTCGGTTTTTCTTCGCGTTTGCATTTTTTACGCCAGAAAAGTCGGATCGAAACGATTTCGGATCGTCAATCTCCGTGAAAACGTGAAGCGGGTTTTCGTTTGCTCCGGCCTCCTCGACGTGATGTCGTACACCGACAAAGGAAAAGGGTTCGACGTTTCCGGCTGACGTTGATTCCCGCCCCGGTTTGGGACTACACGAACTCGACGTTGACGAGCTTGCCTTCCTGCCGCAACTTGTCGGCGAGAAGCGGAATCAGGACTTTGCGGGACAACACGCCGCGCTGGCGAAAAGAAATATCTTCGTTGGCGTTGTTTTCCGCCGTGCCGACGATAATGTTCAACCGATCCGCGACGCCGAGCAGCAAGCGAAGCTCCGTGACGCCGCTGTCCTCGTTCAATTTCGAAATATCCTCGTCGAGGATGTTGTAAACCTGATTGAGCGTCACCGCGCCTTCGGTCACGAGATTAATTCCCTTGATTCCATAGCGGGGCGGTGCAATGACGCTCATCGGCTCCGACTCCATTTCGAGCGGAACGTTCAGGTACTTCGCGACCAGTTTCGAGGTCGTGCCGCCGCAAACGATCTTCAGTCCGGGAGTTTGCAAAAATTTCTTGACGATCGCCGTGTCTTTGTCCCGATTCGACGGCGGGCCGGTCAGAATATTTACCGTCTGACCGGTTCGGCAAAGGGCCAACACGATGCTGCAATCGTCGCCGACGACTTTATGAACGCGGGGAGCGGTCGCTTGATGACTTTTGTCGGGACCATACGGCGCAAACGTATTACCGGAGCTTTTTCTTGCGGAAACGGCGGTCGACGATTTTTCATGAAGCCCCTCCCAACGGACGATCGCTTCTTTGTGAATCACCTCGGGGATCAACGAGAATTTGAATCGCGAAGCAATCCGCTCGTTGATGAAACGGACGATGCCGTCGGTCGTCCATTCCGAATTCGGACCGTAACCGATTCCGGCCTGCGTGATGCCGTCGCTCATCAAGAGAATTCCTTCATCGCTTTCGAGCTGACAATTACTTTCCATGGCGAGTCCGCCGGGCAGTGGAAACGGTCGGTTCGCCAACACGGTTCCGCCCTGACGGCTGACAAGAATCGGCAGCGGCGCGTCGTACGAAAAAACCGTCGCGTTGCCGTCGGAGCGTATTCGGGCGATGCTGAACGCCGCGAACGGCTTTTGGGGATCGCGACTGTTCTGCATGGTAGCAGCGACCGAAGCGAAAATCTTACGAAGCGAAATATCTTTTTTCAGCGACTCGACCAGACGCGACACACACATTTGGGCCGCGATGTGCGCCCGGATACCGGAACCGATACCATCGGCGCAGATCACGGTCGTTCCCGTATTCGTCCGATCCACCGCGATCATATCACCACAGGGCATTCCGTTTTTTTTCGAAGTTTGAACGGAATAAATATCGACGTGAGTATAATCCGACATGGAGCCGCAAAAAAACATGGAAACGGAGGGAGAATATCAACGGCTCCAGTATAACATGCCGCACCGGAAAAGCTAGATCTCTTGATGATGGACGCCCTGGTCGGTCGTTTCTTTGGGGATTGAGCGTTCCCGTAGCGACACGAAAAGGAAACAGGTCAGAACGCAGGCGAACGCAAGGCCGAGCAAGCCGGGTTGCTGACCGAAACCAAGCGCAAAAGCAAACAGGAGCGGACCAAGGGCGTCGCCGATCATTTTGCCGACGAGTTCCGACATGGCAATCGCGCGTTCCTGGCCGAATCGTTCCACGATTTTCAGGCGGAGATAATAATTCGTCTCGCCCGCCACGCAAATGCTTTCCGCGACGCCGAAAATCATCATGGCGACTGCGGCGCCGAGGATTGTCGGACAGCAAACGAAAAACGCCAGTCCTCCGGCCCAACCGAGCTGGCCGACGACCATCGTGCCGACGCCGCCGAACCGCTTGAGAATAAACTGCGAAACGGACGGTCCGATGAAAATGATCATCAAGCCGTTCAGGATCAGGATGCGGCCGATGTTTCCTGTACTCAATCCTTCGTTTTCGCCGAACATCGGAAAAAAATAATTCATGAACGACGAGGCGACGTAAAATGGAATCAAATGCAGCAGAAGATAGGCGAACACTCGGGGGTTGAAGAGGAAAAATAAATATCCGAGCCGTTTCGATTCGAGTTCGGAAGCAACGATTTCCCGTTCCGCCGGCCGTATCGATCGTTCCAGGGGAGAAGTGTACGCAATGCCGTAGAGCCAAGTGATAAAAAAGGTTGCCGCAGCGACGGCGAACACGTTTTGCATGCCGATCCGGTCCGCGGCTGCCGAACCGAGCAGAAGACCGACGTAAAGCCCGGCAACCATTCCGGAGTAAAAATAGGTAAAGCCGTGGTCTCGACGGTCCTGGTCCGGTTCGAGCAACAGCAGGGACCGAATCGCGATGAAACCGAGACCGCTGCCGAAACCAATGAAGACGAAGGCTCCAAGAATCGTCGAAGCATCTTGCGCGAAAACGACGCCCAGACAACCAAGAATCGAGAGGAAACAAGCGGCGTACAGATTTGGACGAACGCCGAAACGGGGAACCGTTTGAGCGGCCAGCAAGGTTCCCAATCCGAACAAGAGCATTTCGATCGTCGTCGGCAGGGCTTGGAAACACTCTTCGGAAACGAGGTACTCCGCATGGTAAAACGGTTTGATCATCAGCGGCAGGAACGCCGCCGAAAAAGAAATCGCCGTAAACTGGAGAAAGACGAGCGGTCGAACCAAAAAAACCGGCGTGAACGACTCGTCTTTCCGTTGAAAGGCGCCCGAGGAAAACGCGGTATTTTCCTGGGAATAAATCCAGCGACGTCGGGCGTTCCGGAAAAACAGCAGCTCGAACATGCAGAGAACGAGGACGATCAGGAGCGTCAGGATATCGAGCAAAACTTCCCGAATCAGGACGCCGATTTCCTGTTTCACCGCGAAGACGTCCATGCCGGTCTCGAACATCGCGATGACCTTGCCCTGTTTCTCGCCCTGTTTCTCGCTCTGTTTCTCAAAGACTGGACCGATCCCGTAAATCCAAGCACCGGCCTGATCGCTTTCGATCGCGGTGAACATTTTTCCGTCGAGAACGGCGTCGCGTTTTTCTTTGGCCCAAATATACGGATAGAACGGACCGATCGCGTCGTTGTCGTACATCACCCCGAAGACCCGGTCGTCGTAGATCCGGTACAGCGCGAAGTACCAGCCGCGACTCCAGTCGTCGTCGCCGTTGCCGTAAACGGCGTGCAATTGGGAGCGGAGTTTCCGATAATCCGCGTCCATGAAGGATCCCGCCGTGTCCAAACGGCCGAGAAGATCGACGTCGATCGTCAGGGGAACCGTATGAACCATCGTTTCCACGCGCTGGAGCAAGAGTTTTTCCTGCTGAGAGTTCAGTTTTTCCAGGAGCATCGGCAACGAGACGAGCAAGGTCGTTCCGATGACAAGCAGGACTCCCGAAGCCTGAATCAACCCCATCGGCAGGCGGCGATGAAGAACATGGACGAAGACGAATCGCAGGATCCACGCCGCCAACAGCGCATCGAACAGCAAAAAAAGCCAGCACGCGAATCGTTTTCCACGAAACGACGCTGAAAAAAACGCGTCGGTCGTCTTTTCGAAACGTTCCGGATTTCGTGGATCGATCGTAAAAACCGTCGCCTCGTCGCACAGCGTCAGTTTTCCGTTCGGGCAAGAGGAAAAGCGATAAATCTCGTTGTCCTCCGGCTCCGTGAACAATGTCGTGGTCGAACCATCGGGCGAAAGCCGCCGAATTTCGCGACGCGAGAGATCAATGTAATCGACGGTTCCGTCTTCATACGCCTCGATTTCCCACGGAACAGGCGGGACGTCGTATCTGCTCGGACGTTGTTCTCGATCGGCGTCATAGAGTACGGCGGATTGATCGCCGGTTCGGTCGCGGCGGATGATTTTTCCCGATTTGTGCGAATAGACGTAATCGCTGCCGACTCGCTGAATGTCGACGACACCGAGATGCGCCTCGGGGAGCGGCAGATAATCGTTCGGTTCAAGCCGCTCCACGTCGCTCATTGATTTCGTCGTCTGCTCTTCCGGTCGGTAAACTTCTTCCGGTCGGTAAACATAGTATTCGATTCCTTCGGTTCCCAGTTCGAACCAGGACACGGCATGGGGAGTTCCCTTCAGGCCGAGAGACCAGCCGCGCTGAGCCATGCGGTACGGCCTGTTTTCCAGATCGACCCGATGAATCGTCCGAAGAAACCGACCGCGTACGTCGTATTCCTGGACTTCCTCACGCACGAGATAGAAGCCGCGAGTATCGAAGACCTGATTGATCAAAAAAAGATGATTCCCCGGACCTTTGGCGATTTCCTGTGTGTAAAAAAAGCGTCGGAAGTCGCGTGAGCCGCCTTTGATCGTATAATCGAGCGTTCCGTTCGCCGCAATGTGAACGACACGGCGTTGCGAATCGTCGATGACCGTCAACGAACCGTCGGCGGAACGAGCCGCGAAGACGGGCATCTCGAACGACAATTTCTCCTGAATCGGATTGAGGTCGAATTCGAAGACGGTCGACGCCGTCCCAACGACTGCGACGACAAACAGGAAACAGGCGAGAAGATAATCCCACGAGCGGGTTAACATTGGGGGACTTACGGTGAAAATACTGAAGTTTTTCCGAAGCGTTTCAGAGCCCAAAGCGTCAGCGAAGGGCTGGTCCGAAGCGTTTCAGAGCCCGAAGCGTCAGCGAGGGACGACGTTCCCGGCTTGAGTCTCGTTCGACAGGTGATATACTGAATCATTTGACTTGAATATATCATGGAATCGCCCGTCCGTGAACGACGATTGCGGTGTCGCGAACCTGAAAACAACGAATTCATGGCAATAGAATCCGATCCCCCTCAATCCGACCGCTGTCGTGGCCTCTTCATGAGGTTTTGGGAGTATTTCAGCATCTATTGGAAGCTGCCGACTCTTTTTCTTGTCACGCTTCTCGTTTCTTCGTTGTATTACACGTTTTTCGCCTATGTGACGAGCCGGGAGCTGCTCCTGAATCAAATCGACCGGCAAATGCGACTCAGCGTCGGATTCGTCGATTTGCTGATCGGCGAGGACTACTTCGATCGAGCGACGAAGTCCGACGGTGTCAGCGAGGAGGAATATCGGGAAAACTCGAAAAAGATGATCATGATCGCCGAAATGGTCGGTCTCAAGAACCTGTACTCTTTTTACAAACGCGACGGAAAATACCACTACACCAACAATAACGGGTTTTCGATCCCGTTTTTCAGCGAATACGGCGATTATTGGGCAAACCTGTTTGAAACGAGCGATGACGGCAAGGAGCGATTCGATAACGAAACTGATTCCTACGGTCCGTCGCGTTCGATCATTGTCCGTCGGACGACCGCTGCGGGAAATCATTACCTGATTGGTGCCGATATTCTTCTCTCGGATATTCAGGAACTGGAACGGCGGATGCTTCACCATGCGATCGTCACCGGAATCTTTTTTTTCTTCCTTGTCGGCGTGTTCAGCTACGCCGTCACGCAATTGATCACCCGACCGCTCAAGGGACTCAACGATTACGTCGTGCAGGTCAGCCGAACCGGATTCACCTCGGACTCCCGCATGAACCGGAGTCTGTTGCCGAGTGCGCAAACCGTCGGCGATGAAACGCGTCTTTTGGCCCGGAATTTCGACCGGATGCAAACGGCGCTCGTCGATTTTTCGACACGCTTGCAGGAAACGGTCGCTGCTCGCGAACGAGCGGAAGTCGAACTGCGAATCGCCGGGAAAATCCAGCAAAGCTTTCTTCCCACTCCGCCGAAGAATCGGGACCGCTGCGACATCCGGGGAAAAATGCAGCCGGCAAAGCACGCCGGAGGGGACCTCTACGATTATTATTGGCTCGACGACGAGCGGCTTTGTTTTATGATCGGCGACGTTTCCGGTAAGGGAATGCCGGCCGCGATGTTCATGGCGACCAGTATCACGCTTTTTCGAGCCGCGACGAAACCCGACGCCGGTGACGAGGACGCGATCGTCCAAGTCATGGCGTGGGTCGACCGTCGCTTGGCGGAACACAACGACGCGTTGATGTTCGTCACGGCGCTCATGGGAATCTTGAATTGCCGAACCGGGGAAATCGTGTTGAGCAACGGCGGACACAATCCACCCGTTCTCTTGCGGGAAGGAAAACCGGCGGATTACGTAACCTTGAACAACGGTATCCTGATCGGTGTCGACATGGGAAAACCCTTCGACCCGACCCGCCTGACGCTTCGACCGGGCGACACGCTGTTGCTGTACACCGACGGCGTTACGGAAGCGATGGATGTCGGCAGCGAATTATACGGCGAACAAAAACTGCTCGACCTGCTCGACCGGCGGATGCCCGAGTTGCAGGATTCCAACGAAATCGTCGAAGCCGTGTTCCAGGACGTGCTGGATTTTTCGCGAGGTCGGGATCTCGCCGACGACGTCACGGTATTGGCTCTGGGACTTCCCAAACTTCGGAGCGACGATTCGGTTGCGACGGAGACGGACACGTAACATGCCGCTCAACGTTCCACCGAACTACCGACCGCTCCTGGACCTTCCGACGACCCTTCAGGCCGTTGCGCGGGTCGACGACACGTTTCGAAGAATCTTCGCCGAAACGCTTGACTTGACGAAAGTTCCGGCGCAATTGTTCGTCGCGCCGGAATGTGCGCTGAACGACGATCTTGAGACGAACCTTCGTCCCGTGACGTTTTCCATCGACTCGATGGAAGGCCGGAAAGCGGAAATCGTTCGTTCCCTTTCCAAATGGAAACGGGTCAAACTGAAAGAGTACGGTTTTCCCGAAGGACGCGGCCTCCTCGCCGAAACAAAAGCGATCCGAGTCGACGACGTGCCGGACAACATACATTCCGTGTTCGTCGATCAATGGGATTGGGAACGACGAATTCGTCGGGAAGACCGGACGCTCGACTTTCTCCAGGAAATCGTCCGAAAAATCTACCGGACGCTTCGGGAGCTGGAAAATTTCGTGTGCGGGGCTTATCCCCCAATCACGCCCTACCTGCCGGAAGAGATCGTTTTCTTTCACGCCGAGGAACTGCTCCGGCAGTACCCGACGCTTGATCCGGCGCAACGGGAATTCGAGGTCGTCCAAAAATTCGGGGCCGTCTTCGTGATCGGAATCGGCGACGTGTTGTCGGACGGACGCAAGCACGGCGAACGCAACCCCGACTGCGACGACTGGTCGACGCCTTGCGGTAACGGGTTTCACGGATTGAACGGCGACCTTTTTTTATGGAATCCCGTTCTCCGTTCGCCGATGGAGATTTCCTCGATGGGAATTCGTGTCGACGAAACCGCCCTGCAACGACAATTATTTCTGTGCGATTGCGAACATTTTCTTGAATGGCCGTTTCATCGGGCCGTATCCGAGGAGAGACTCCCTTTATCCATCGGCGGCGGTATCGGCCAATCGCGGCTTTGCATGTTCATGCTGCGGAAAGCCCACATCGGCGAAATCCAAGCGAGTCTTTGGCCTGATGAAACGCTGCGGGATTGTTCCCGAAATGGAATTCCCTTGCTCTGATATTTCGTAATGAAAGGCTTTACTTTTCCCGTTCGATACAATAGAATTTGAAAACTTTATCGTTTGTTGTCATCGCGGGACAGAAACTCAAGATCTTCATGGACTGGACGACGGAACAAATCAGATCTTTGGCTCCCGACGCCTCGTCTTTTGCCGCCGGACAGAAATTAGGAAAAGCCGGTCCGTGGAAAAATACGGGCTGCTCCGATCAAGCGTTCTGGGGCGACTGCCAGGGAAGCGGCCAAACGCCCTATCAAGTCCGGATTGACGTTCGGGAATTCGCTTATCGCTGTTCCTGTCCGAGCCGAAAGTTGCCATGCAAACACGTCTTGGGGCTGTTGCTGCTTGCGGAAAGCGATCCCCATTCCGTTCCGAAGGGCGACGAACCCGATTGGATCGTCCAGTGGCTCACCGAACGGGACGGAAGAACTCAAAAAAAGCTGGAGAAAGCCGAAACGGAAGCCGCCAAGCCGGTCGACGAGAAAGCTCAAGCCAAACGGGCTGCGCAACGACAATCCCGCGTCGACGAAGGAATCGAACAATTCGCCTGCTGGCTTTCGGACGTGGTCCGCGTCGGAATCGCCGATCTTGATCGCAAACCGTTGACGTTTTGGGACGATCAGGCGAAACGACTTGTCAACGCTCAAGCTCCTGCTCTTGCCGCCCGGCTCCAGCAGATCGGCGACCTTCCCGGTTCAAGCAAGGACTGGCCCGAGAAAACTCTCGGCCAACTCGGACAACTCGCCCTCCTTATTGAGGCGTTCCGAAAAATCGAATCGTTCGACGTTGGTTTTCAGGAGGAAATCCGTCAACAGATCGGCTGGACCGTCGACCAGAAAACGCTTCCGGTAGTCGGTGAAAAAATCGACGACCATTGGTTTCATCTCGGACAATCCTTCGAGTCGACGACGAAAGTCCAAACGCAGCGCAACTGGTATTTCGGACTCCAGTCGCGCCGAATGATGCTTTTTCTCCAATTTGCCGTCGGCAAACCGGGGTCGGGTTTCGGAAACGCTTACCCCGAATCGCATGTTCCCGGCACGGTGTCGAAAGGCGAGATCGTTTTCTGGCCCGGCACGAGCCGCCTTCGTGGTAAATTTTTGACTCGGAATATCGAGAGCGATTTCGACGAAAAAACACCGCTTCGGAATGGGGCGACGACCGTTTCGGAATTTTTGTACAAACAGGCTGAAATACTGGCCGTCCAGCCTTGGACGGGTTTTGTTCCGACGCTGCTTGCCGATGTTCTCGTCCGACCGCCGGGAGAATCGGACGCAAGAATTTGGACGGTTCGAGATGCGGAAAACCGAACGTTGCCGCTTGCCGGGACCGATCATTGGACGCTCCTTGCCGTTTCCGGCGGGCATCCTTTAACGATTTTCGGACAGTGGGACGGAATGGAGCTGCTGCCGCTATCGGTGATCGCCGAAGATCGTTTTTTCCCTTTGGAAACGGTCCGGGAATAGAATTGTCGTTAGCCGCGTCGGCTTCCGCCGCGTTGAAGGTCGGGAAAACTTTGAATCGACATGCCTTGCCATGGACCCAAACGTACTGAAACAAGCTTTGATCGGAACGGATCGGCCGTTTGCCGCGAATTCCCTTGACGGGAACATCGGAAGAATCGAATCGGTCGAATCTCTCGACGAAGCGATGGCGTCGGATTCGGCGGCTTGGCGTTTGCTTCTCAAATCGGGCTGCTACGCCGTTGTGGAGCGGGCGGGTTTCGAGCCGGAAACCGTTGTCGTCGAAGAAACCGTTGCGCCGCCGGACAAGCGGCCCGCCGTGCCTCGCCGTGTCGCTGAAATCGTTTCGGAATTTCTGAAAGAACACGTTTCCCGGCCGCAGGTTCCGCTCGTTTTTTTGAAACGAATTGCCGACGCCGGATTTCGATTGCCGAACGAATCGCTTCCCGGCTTTCTCCGTTTGTTTTCGCAACGAAATGTTTTCAAGGAGCAAGGCCGCGAAACCGTCGCCGCCGTTCTCGGAGAACGGGGCCGTTGGCTTGCCGCTCAAAACGCCGATTGGCGCTGGGCGGCGGAAAAAGTCGTCGTCGAAGAAAACATCGATTGGGAGAAACTCGAAACGCTTTGGACCGACGGCTCGTTTCAGGAACGGAATTCGTCGTTAAAAATTTTGCGGAAGCACGATCCCGGCAAGGCTCGTGAAAAATTGGCCGAAACGTGGAAGAACGACAAAGCGGAACACCGCGAAAACTTTTTGAACGTTTTCGCCGACGGACTTTCCGAAGCGGATGTTCCGTTTTTGGAAAACGCCTTGAAAGACCGTTCGGGAAATGTCAGGCAACTCGCCGCGAATCTTTTGGCCGAAATTCCCGATTCGGAATACGCCAAGCGAGCCCGTGTTCGAGCCGAGGCGATGATCCAACCGGGACCGAATCCGGGATCTTTCCAAATCGTTCCGCCGACGGAATTTACGAAAGAAATGAAAGCCGACGCCTTCGAGGAAAAGCCACCGCAGGGAGTCGGACAGCGTGCCTGGTGGTTGGCCGAAACGATGAAACGGGTTCCGTTGACGTTTTGGGAAACGAAATTTCAGCAGACGCCGACGGAAATCCTTGCCGTCTTGAAAAAGGACGTTTTTTTGCTGCCCTTGCTCCTCGGATGGTCTTCCTCCGCATTCTTGTTCGAAAACGACGACTGGATCGAACCGCTCTGGAATGTTTTCGAGTCGGAAAATGCAGCGGCGTCGTATTTCATGCGAGACAACAAATCGGAATTATTGCGACGTTGCCTCACTCGGTTGCCGCTCGCCTTCGCGAAGAAAGTCGGATCGAATAAAGACTCTATGTACGACTTGGTCGGTGCCTGGTCCCAGTTGACTCTCCAACAACCGGCACCGTGGTCGGACGAGTTTTCGAACGCTTTTTGCGTTTATTTGGAGTCTTCGGGAAACGCTTTTGCTTTCATCGATTTTCTTTTGATGGTTCCGTCGAAATTTCGCGAGAGATTACGGTGTTTGATTCAAACAGACTCTCAAATTCAACCACGGTGTCTGGAAAATCTTGAAATTTGCGACGAACTCGACCGTTTACTCGAAATCGCCCCGCGCTGACGCTTGGGATAGGAACGCAACAATCAACCACGAAATTCCATGGCTAAGACGAAAAATATCGAAACGGAAACGACGACGATTCTCCGAAAACACGCAGAACAGGAATTCGCCGCCGAACTGGATGCCCTCCAAAAGAACGACGATCGGCAGAAACCGCGCAACTGGAAACTCTCGCCCTGGGCCGTCAAAATGTACCTTCTCGGCGGGACGCTGCCCGACGGTACGGAAATTACGCCGAAATACATCGGCAACGGCCGGCTCATTGAAATCGCCGTGGCGACGCTGGCAACCGACCGGGCCCTTTTACTGTACGGATTGCCGGGAACCGCGAAATCCTGGGTCAGCGAACATCTCGCGGCAGCGATCAGCGGCGACTCGACGCTTCTCATCCAAGGAACCGCCGGGACCGACGAATCGGCTTTGCGTTACAGTTGGAACTACGCCCAACTCCTCGCCGCCGGACCGTCCCGGGATGCCTTGGTTTCGAGTCCCATGATGCGGGCCATGTCGTTGGGAAAATTGGCGAGAGTCGAGGAATTGACCCGCATCGGCAGCGACGTCCAGGACACGCTCATCACGATTCTGTCCGAAAAAATGCTCCCGATTCCCGAACTGGCCGACGAGGTGCAGGCCGAAAAAGGTTTCAACGTCATCGCCACGGCGAACAACCGGGACAAGGGCGTCAACGAACTTTCCAGCGCCTTGATGCGTCGCTTCAACACCGTCGTGCTGCCGGTCCCCGATTCGTTGGAAGAGGAAGTTCAAATCGTCGAACGCCGTGTCGGCCAACTCGGACGGGCCTTGGAATTGCCGGTCGAAAAGCCCGCGATCGAGGAAATCCGCCGTGTCGTAACGATTTTTCGTGAATTACGCGACGGCGTGACGACCGATGGTAAAACGAAAATCAAATCACCCAGCGGAACTCTTTCGACGGCCGAAGCGATTTCCGTGATCAACAGCGGTCTTGCGATGGCGGGCTATTACGGCGACGGCGTTCTCCGAGCCGACGACTTGGCTGCCGGTGTAACGGGAAGTATTGTCAAGGACCCCGTGCAGGATGCCATCGTTTGGAAGGAATACCTGCAAACGGTCGTCAAGGAACGCGACGGTTGGAAGGATTTTTATCGCGCCAGCCGGGAGATTTAGACTGAAGACTGAAGACTGGAGACCGGAGACTGGAGGAAAGAGATATGAGAGATCACAAAAAGTTACGGGCGTTTGAATTGGCCGATGAACTGGCATTACTTGTCTACCGGAACACCGTTGGTTTTCCTTCTGAAGAAAAGTTTGGATTGGTTTCGCAAATGAGAAGAGCGGCTGTATCCGTACCTTCAAACATCGTCGAGGGTTGTGCCAGAAACACATCGTCCGATTACATTCGTTTTCTTGATATCGCATACGGGAGTGTTCGTGAATTGGAATATCAGATATCGTTGGCGTTACGCCTCGGTTTCCTGACACGGGAATCGTCTGTCGACCTTGAAAACAAATGTATCGAAACGGCCAAAGTGCTCAATGGACTTATTCGATCACTTCGACAACATTAGAGGCTGGAGGATGAAGGCTTTAGGCTGGAGGGCAAGTTTCCAACCACTTACTCCGGTCAAAACCCCCAGTCTCCAGTCTCCAGTCTCCAGCCTCCAGTCTCCAGCCTATTATGAAGTCTCCAGTCTCTGGTCTCCGGTCTTACCTTTTCGGAATTCGGCATCACGGACCCGGTTGTTCGCGTTCGCTTGCTGCGGCGTTGGAGAGGTTGCGCCCTGACATCTTGCTCGTCGAGGGACCGCCGGAAGGGGAGGAGGTCTTGAAACTGGCGGCCGATGCCGAAATGAAACCGCCGGTCGCGCTGCTCGTTTATCCGCCGGAGAAACCGGATTCGGCCGTATTCTATCCGTTCGCGTCTTTTTCCCCGGAATGGATCGCCGTTCAATATTCGCTCAAAAACGACGTGCCGCTCCGGTTCATGGACCTGCCCTGGAAACATCGATTCGCTTTGGACGAGCAAAAGGAAACCGCCGAACCGACCGATTCGGATAAAACGGACGAAATAGGCGTCGAACAAAACGTCGAAAAATCGTTCGAACAGGAAATCGTCGACGACCCGCTGGCCGTGTTGTCCCGGGCCGCCGGATTCGACGACAGCGAAACCTGGTGGGAGCAGGTCGTCGAGCAGTCGCGAAACGAATCGCTTGAAATTTTCACGGGAATTCTCGAAGCGATGACGGCATTGCGGCAACGGATTGCCGATCCGTCGGCCGTTGAAAAGACCGACGAAACGCCGCCGGTTTTTTCGCCGAGACGCCACGAAGCCCAGCGGGAAGCTTCGATGCGGCAAATGATTCGACAGGCGATCAAGGACGATTTTCAAACGATCGCCGTCGTTTGCGGAGCCTGGCACGCTCCCGTATTAAACGTTCTCGTGGAAGATGAAACCGTCCGAAAACTAATTCCGTCGCAAAAAGACGACGAAACCCTGCTCAAAGGTTTACCGAGAACAAAAATCATGGCGACGTGGACGCCGTGGACCTTTTCGCGTTTGGCTTATCGGAGCGGTTACGGAGCGGGCGTTGCCGTGCCGGGTTGGTACGAGCATCTTTCGACGTCGCCGGATCGGGCCGTGATCCGTTGGATTTCCAGAGCCGCGCGGCTTCTACGGGCGGAGTCGCTTGACGCGTCCTCGGCCAACGTTATCGAAACAGTCCGCTTGGCCGAGACTCTCGCCGCGCTGCGTTCACGCCCCATGCCGGGAATCGTCGAAATCAATGAGGCGATGCTCACGGTTCTTTGCCACGGCGAACCGTCGCCGCTCCAATTGATCCGAAATCGTTTGGAAACCGGCTATCGGATCGGTTCCGTGCCCGCCTCGGCCCCGGCGGTGCCGTTGCTGCGTGACATCGAATCCGAGCAGAAACGGCTTCGGATGAAAGTTTCGGAAGAAATCGTTACGCTGGATTTCGATCTCCGCAAGGACACGGACCGGGCCAAAAGTCGATTATTGTATCGTTTGAATTTGCTCGGTGTTCCCTGGGGAATATTGCAGCAAAACATGGTCCGTTCGACGGGAACCTTTCACGAATTCTGGCAGCTTCAATGGCAGGTCGAATTCGTCGTCCGGATCATCGAGAGCAACACGCTCGGCAGCACGTTGGTAGCCGCCGTGACCGGAGCCGTGCAAAAAAGAGCCGCCGAGGCGACCTCGCTGCCCGAACTGACGGCCTTGATCGACGCGGCTATTCCGGCGGAGATTTCCCCAACGGCGCTGGAGGATCTGCTGGACCGCCTGAAAAACGAAGCCGCGGTCTCGTCGGACCTTAGCGGCATGATGCAAACGCTCCCGCCGCTGGTCGATATTTTACGGTACGGTAACGTTCGCGGTACGAAAACGGAACACGTCGAACAGGTCTTCGACGCTCTTTTTGAACGGATATTAATAGGACTCGCTCCGTCTTGCGGAACCCTTGACGACGATGCGGCCGAACGGCGTGTTCAAGATATCAACGCCGTGCATTCGGCCTTGCAGCTCCGAGGCCATACGGAGCAAACATCCGCTTGGTATGCCGTCCTTGCCTTATTGACACGAAACGATGCGGTTCACGGTTTGGTTCGCGGACGTTGTTCGAGAATTTTGTACGAAAGTGGAACGATTTCCGAGGAAGAACTCTCGACAACGCTGTCGCTTGCCTTGTCGCCGGCGTTGGAATCGATCAAGGTTGCCCAGTGGATCCAGGGATTTTTGCACGGAAGCGGACAAATGCTGCTGCAATTCGATCCGCTCTGGACGATCCTGAACGCTTGGCTCTGCACGCTGGACGAGGACGTGTTCACGGAATTGCTGCCGCTGCTGCGGCGCGGTTTCAGCGAGTTTTCCGCCCCGGAACTACGGATGATGGGCGCGAAGGTCAAACCGCTGAGTGTAACGAAAACCGGTGAAACGGTCGTGTTCCCCTCGCAGTCGAGTGTTTTGAGTACGGCCGAAACACGAGTCAATTTGAAACGGATTGAACTCGTGTTGCCGATGTTACGAAAAATCGTGAATAAGGTCGGAGACAATAGGCTGAAGGAAAGTCATTGACCGAGTATTCTGTATTTCTCCCCAACCTCCAGCCTCCAGCCTGAAATGATTACCGAACAGGAACGACTCAAACGTTGGCGTTTGCTTTTGGGCCGCAACGCCGAGCAGGATACGATGGGACTCGGAGCCGTGGTCGATAAGAATTGGCTCGAGATGGACCAAGCTCTTGAAGCTCTTTACGGAACCGGAGACGATCCCGAGAACGCCAAAACCCGCGCGAACAGTCGGCGCGGCGGACTCGGGGGTTCGTCGCCCAAGGTCAATCGATGGTTGGGGGATATTCGGAAACATTTTCCAACCTCCGTGGTCCGTGTCATGCAGCGGGATGCTCTCCAGCGGCTCGGACTCCAGCAAATGCTCATGGAGCCGGAACTTTTGGAACAAGTCGAGCCGGACATTCATCTCGTCGCCACGCTGATTTCCCTGAATCGTGTCATCCCGAACAAGACCAAGGCGACGGCGCGAATCGTCGTTCGAAAACTCGTCGACGAACTGATGCAGAAATTACGGACGAAAACCGTCCAGGCCGTTCGCGGCAGTCTCAACAAGGCGACACGGAACAACAGGCCTAAACCGAACGAACTGGATTTCGATCGGACGATCCGTGCCAACCTGAAAAACTGGCAGCCGGAGCATCGGAAACTGATCGTCGACCGTTTGGTCGGATACGGTCGCAAACGCAGCTCCCTCCGGGACATCGTGCTTTGCGTCGATCAAAGCGGTTCGATGGCGCCGTCGGTGGTTTATTCAAGTATTTTCGCGGCGGTTCTCGCTTCGATCAACGCCGTGTCGACGAAAATGGTCGTTTTCGATACGGCAATCGTCGACCTGACGGAACTCCTGCAGGATCCCGTCGAGGTTCTTTTCGGTACGCAATTGGGCGGCGGAACGGACATCAACAGGGCGATCGCGTATTGCCAACAGCTGATCACCCGCCCCAACGACACGATTTTCGTGTTGATCACGGATCTTTGCGAAGGGGGTAACACGCAGGAAATGCTCGCTCGGGCCGATGCGTTGGTCAAGTCGGGCGTGAACGTCGTTTGTCTTTTGGCGTTAAGCGACGAAGGCGCTCCGTGGTACGATGAGCAGAACGCCGCTCATTTTACCGCGATGGGAATTCCGACCTTCGCCTGTACGCCGGATTTATTTCCCGATTTGATGGCCGCCGCGATCGGTCGACAGGATTTGGGACTCTGGGCGAGTCGTAACGAAATTAATTGCGTGGGACAATACCATTCCTGAACGGGAGGAACATTTTCCGTATTCCCGTTGTGGACGCCTTTTCATCTCGTTATAATCGGTAGTGGTATTCCTTCCCGACGAGTGAAGGACGTTTCATCTTTCTCCCCTCACCTATCAGTCGAGGTGTATTATGCGATCACTGTTCATCGTCACAACTGTGCTGTTTGTCGTCATCGGAACGAACGGAATTCATGCCGGAGAAACGATTCGGTATCCCGGAGCGGAACTCCAAACCGATCCAATCGACAAGGATAAGGATATCCGCTCGCTCTTCTCCAACCCGGCTTCACCCGGAGATAACCGGGTCGAAATCAATTTCGATCCGGAAAAGGAAGAGGCGAAACACATTCCCGGCTATGTCATGGGCGGGATCTCTGAAAAGGCCGAGGTCAAGAACAATACCGTTAAGATCCTGAACGGTTCTTTGAACCGAACGGTACGCGGCGGCTATTCCGTCGAAGGCAACGTGGTCGGTAACGCGGTCATCATCGTGGATGGCCTTTTCGGCATCTTTGAAAAAACCGGAGAGTTCGGCAACATCAACGGCGGCAGCTCCATCCGGAAGGACGCGATCAACAACCGGGTCATCATTCTCGGCGGGACCTTCGGCATGGATGATTTCGGCGGGTTCGTTCGCGGCGGCTATTCCGAAACCGGTAGTACAGTCGACAACAAGGTCGTCGTCTACGACGGCCGGATCGACAAAATCGTCTATGGCGGCTTCGTCAAAGAAGGTGCCGGCAGTGCGACATCCAATGAGATCGTGGTCTTCGGCGGAACGCTTGACGAACATGTCGTGGGCGGTTCCAGTCTTGGTGGAACGGTGAATCACAACTCCGTCACGATGTTCGGCGGCGAAGTCGACAACGACATTTTCGGCGGACGGGCGACCACCGGCAGCGTGGTTGACAATACGGTACTCATCGCCGACGGGGTCGTCGAAAAACATTTGTTCGGCGGTTATTCCGAACAGGGAAACGTGATCGGCAACCACGTAACAATTGCCGGCGGAAGTATCAATACGTTAGAATCTCCGCTCGACGAGAAGATTGAACGACGGCAAAAGGCACGCCCCCAAAGTAAGGCCGAAGCGGCGAAGGATCGGGCCGAGGATCGCGTCGAAGCACAAGAAAAAAAATCGGAAAATGCCGTGGATAAGGAAGAGAAGGCGGAAGAACTGCCGAAAAAGGCAAAATCGCCGGTTGCCGAAACTGAAGCAGGGAAAATCGCCGAAGCGGCCGGAGCGGAAGAGGAGAAAATCGAGTACAACGTCTTCGGCGGCTTCGTGAAAACGGGAACCGGCGATGCGAGCGGGAATACGATCACTCTTTCCGGCGGCGAGCTCGGTCACAACGTCATCGGCGGGTACGTCGGCGGAAACGGCAAAGCCAACAATAACACGATCAACCTGTTCAGTGGAGTCGATTTGAGCGATTCCATGGACTTTTTCGGCGGGTTCTCGGCCGGCGGCGGCGATGCGACCACCGGCAATGCGTTCAATGTGATCGGATTTTCCGGCAGCTTCGGAAACATTCACAATTTCCAGACGGTTAACATCAACGCCTCGTCCGTGGTAACATTAATCGAAACGGGCGGAACGACGTTCGTCGACCTGAACAACGCCGGGCGTCTTCGGTTCCTCGACAAGAAGTTCGATACGACGATTACGATCGAAGGAGATTATATCGGTAACGGAATCATGGCGATTGAAACCGATGAAGAACGAATGATGTCCGATAAAATCATTTTTCGCAAGGCGCCCGTGGGTGTCGTCCGACTGGAAATCGTGAATCACGGCAATCTCCGCGGGAACGTTCCGCCCAAAAGCGGAGTGGTCGTCGCCACCGTGGAAAAGGACGCTGATTTGGTGAAATTCGAGCTCGCCAACCCCCGGGCCGGCGCGACCCATCATTGGGTGCTTGAGCGCGACGGAAATGATTTTAAACTCGGCACGAAACGTGTCACATCCCCCGTCCGTCGGCAACCGTTTCGTGTTTATCAAAATCGGAGACAGTAATACTGTCTCGGAGCCCGACGTGTCAGCGAGGGAATACGCTCAAAAGACTCGCTGACGCTTCGTGTTCGGTTTCGTTACCGACCGTTTTCCGGCGAAACGATTAAAACCGCAGCCCGACTCCGGCGCCGACGGTGTGCGAAGCAACGTATTGCGATGCGGTGAGACCGTAAGCGGCGATCACGTTCCAGAGTCGTCCGTTTTTTGTCGCGAAAGAGAAGCGACCATCCAGGGCGCACTCGAAACGATCTCGGTCGTCTTCGACGGAACGCATCACGAAATTCTTCGCCGGAACCGATCCGTAAGCCGCGACGCTCTCGAAACCGACGTCGCCGTATTCGTGGACCCAGCCGAGTGAAATTCGCGGAACGAATTCATAACCGCGATGAATCATTCGCCGCGAAAATTCCGCTCCGAGGTTCGTCGTGAATCCGTTTCCGTCAAAAGCGTCGAGAGTCGTTTCCGTTGCGCTCGATCCGTTCTCGGCCAAACCGGCCTGCCCGGCGTAAACGTAACGCATCCGAAAAAACGGCGTGATTCGGTTCTTGCCGCGAACGACCTCGTATTCGAAACCGAGACCGGTCGAAAGAAGATCCTGGTCGAATTCGCCCGAAACACGATACGGTGAGAGAGTTCGATAACCGTCGTTCTCGAAATGCGCGTACCCGACGTCGCCGACGGCGGAAATTCCGTTTTGAAAATTCTTTCGGAGCAGCCAGCCGACCTGATAGCCGTCGGAATCGACGCCGGAATCGATGTCGCGCATCCGCATCGTTTCGTTCATGAATCCGCCGTACATTCCGAGACGAAGGGAGCGTCCCACCGCGCGGTCGGCGCCGACCAGGATGCCGTGCATGTCGTTATCGTAACCGAGTCGTCGGCCGTGTCCGTCCATACGCTCGAAATTTCCGACGTATCCGCCCCAGAGCCGATAGTTCGAGTTCTTTCCGCGCACCGATACGCACGGGGCGCAGGACATCGACGGTGAATTGTCGTGTCGAAAATATTGATTTGTCGCCATGTCGGAAAATGAAACGACACTGCGGCGTGCGGCGACCATGCGACTCATCGCGTATTCCGGCGTGACGGCGAGGAGATTCTCCGTGATCGCCGAGAATCGCGTATCGGAAACGCAATCATCGCCGTTGACGTCCCGTATGGAAACCAGTTCGGACAACGCTTCCCGGGCGGACCACGTGTTGGCATTGCTCCGAATCGAGGTTTCGTAAGGCGAATCGTAATCGACGGCGACCCAAAGCTGATTACCGTCACGAACATGAAATTCGACAACGGCGTTTCCGGCGACGAAATTCGCCGCGCCGACGGCGACGTCGTTCGTTCCGGCACCGTCGGCGACGAGATATTCCGCTTGAATACTCAGCAATCGTCGCTCCGTGTCGACGCCCAGCGTCGCGCCAGGATCGACGTTGAAAGCCCCGTTTTCACCGGCGTTGGAAGCGTTCGTGAAATCGAACATCGCCGTTTCCGCTTCACGGGTCGGATCAAACGTGATCGTCGCCCCGGAATCGACGGAAACGATCAGGGGATTCGTTTCACCGGCGGCAAGCCTGTTGGTTGTCAATGTGTAATCGCCGAACAGCGTCGTCGCGGATTCGTTACGAAAAACGATCGACGCCCCCCCGGCGGCATCGGTCACGTTGCGTCCTCCCCAAAGGAAACGACCACCGGTTCCGTCGATGTACATGTCGAAGCGTTTGCCGTTGTTCATGTCGACGGCGATCGGATCGTATAGCACCACGCGCCCGGCGGCAAGGGGGCGAATGTTCAACACGCCGTCTCCCTTGCTGTCGAGCATTTTCCCGGCCTCGCCGTCCCATTCACGGCCGAAGGTGATGGAGTTGAACCGAACGGCAACGTTCCCGTTTTCAGTCACGGAAACGATATTGTCGCGAAACGCGGTCGCCCGGCCTGCCGAGGCGGCGAGCGTGAGAACGTGCGTGCCGTTATTGTTCGACAAACGATCCGTGCCGACGTACACCGCTCCGCCGGAGAGACCGTGAACGGTTTTCGCCTCGACGCTCAACACGTTGTCCTGAAAAATTGTATCGGCAACGAGCATTTCCGCGTCGAGTCCCGAGACGCCGACGACTCCCCCCAAAGCGTAGACGGAGTCGAGTCCCGCGCCGCCGACCGTGACCCGGTTGCCGAGAAAACGCGAACCGTCGATTCCTGCAAAGGTAACGCTTTGATCGAGATCGCGATTGCCGCCGTATTGAAGCGGCAAGGTGTTGCCGGTGTAGAGTCCGACGATGCCGCCGCCGCTGAGATGACTTCCCACCACGATCGCGTTGTCGATGAAATCGCCCCGAACGGTTCCCAAACTCGCCGTCCCCTTGTATGTTCGCAACCCGACGATTCCACCGCCGCGAAGATAGCTCGCCTCGCCGGTCACGCGATTGCCCCGAAATGTTCCTTCGACGTCCCCCACGAAAACCGACGTGACGTCGGAAAATCCGGACCACGCGCCGATGATTCCGCCGCCGCTGTTATTGTCGGCGGAGTAAACCGTGTTGTCGATAAAGTCACCGCGAACGTTTCCGAGATAGGAATGATTATTCGCGGAAAAAACCCCGATGAGACCGCCGCCGTTGAGATAAGTCGCCAGGTGAACGGAATTTTCCTGAAAACGTCCATTGACATTTCCCACGGTCGCGACCTCGTCGAAACTTGCCGCACCGATGAGTCCAGCTCCCCAAACCCGGCCTCGTTCGTCATGGGTATCGTCGGTCAACGTGAGTCGGTTGTATTGAAAATCGACGTCGTTCACGTTCCCTAGGGAGGCTCGCCCCTCTTCGGACATGACGCCGATGATTCCCGCACCGAAAAGTCCGTCTTTGCCGGGCGCGACGTTGTTGACTGTAACGACATTGCCGGTAAAGCGAACCTTGTCGATTGTTCCCATGTCGACATCATGGTTGCCGTCGCTGTGCAAACCGATGATTCCCGCTCCGTGAAAGATGCCGTCGGTGGAATTGGCGATGTTCTCGATGACGAGATTTTTGAGGTTCAAACCGTTGCCGCCGCCGTCGACGCCGTAGAAAACGCCGCCAAGTTGGTGGAAAACGACTCCGTTCGGCGCCGTGAAGAATGTCGTCGGCGTCTCGTTGCCGATAATACCCTCATTTTTCCCAGTGATCTCAACGGGTGCGGCAAGCGTCGTCCCGGAAACCGACGGAGCGTATCGGATCGTATCGCCGTCGGCGGCCTGCTCAAGGATATTTCGCAAGGTCCCGGTTCCGGCGTCGGCTCCGTTTGTAACGATATGTTCCGCAGCTTCCAGCGGCTTGAGTGCGAAAAGAATCAGGCAAACAGCGGTAACAATTGTTACAATTCTCATGATCGTCAATGTCGATAAAAGAGCACGGATTGAAAAACATCTCTCTTTCCTCGATATCGGAACGAATCACGCTTGAAAGCCAGACAAAAAACGCGGTGTTTATACCGGATGGAGCCGAATGGGTCCGGAAGCGGCTCGACGTTGTCGTACGAGAACCCGGGGATCCGACGGGAGATGCTTCGTCCGTCCTTGATTACCGCTCCATCGCACCGCAGGCGGATGCGGCAAAAAACTTTGAAACGGTATCATCGCACCGCAGGCGGGATCGGCTAAAAAACCAATCCTCCGAAGAGCGAAATCATTGCCCGAGGAATGCCGGAAACCGGACCGCTGCCGTATTTTGCGACGCCAGAGTAAAGCAAGATACAGGCAATGACCAACGCCAAAGCGGAAAGCCCGAGCATGAGCGTATAGACGTCGGGGCGAACCTTGATCTTCGGCGCCGCCGGCTCCTTCGGAGCGGCAGGAGCCGCAGGCGTTTCCGGTTGCGGAACCGGAGCCTGTGCCGCGAACGGATCGTCCGGAACAACTGTCTCGGCAGCGTCCGCTTTTTTCTTCTTACCGAACAGGGCCATGGGATTGGAACATGTACAAGGTTGAATGCGTCGTAGACAATACAGTTATACCGTAGCACGGTAAGGCGGCTGCCTTCGGCTTCATCGACGCCGCCTTCCGTTGGTCGGCTCATCGTTCGGCGGTATTTGACTTTACGAAAAAAAGCGAAACAGCAAAACCTTTCCTCAAAATGTCAGTCGAATGCCGTTTCGCAGTATAATACAGGTCGACAGGACCAAACCGAACGACTTAGTTGGCGGAAAACTCGTTCATGTCGATGTACTCGACCTTGTCGTCACGCTGGACGGTTCCGCGTCGAAACTCGGGCAAAACGATGGCCGCAGCACAGTCGGGTTCCGTTCGAACGATTTCGACCTTACCGATATATGAATGACGCCCGCCGAGATTTCGAACGATATCCAACCGATGTCCTTTCAGGATTCCGGAGTCTTCACCGAGCGAAATCTCGATCCAACCGTTGGGGCGAACTTCGGTGACGATTCCTTCGACGCCCTTCGGCGGCATTCCGGTGTACAGATCCGGAACCGGTTTCAGACCGTGCTTTTTCAAAACGTCAACGGCGTCCCGATAATCTTTCGCCAGTCGTTCGCCGACGGATCGGTAAGTCGCCAATTTGAGGGCCAAATCGTTCGCTTCGTCGGTTTTCGCGACATAGATCGTATAGAATTCCGCCCACTGTTCCTGCGAGACACGGAGGTCTTTGCGGAGTCCTTCGACTTCCGAGCGGAGATTCGCTTGACTTTCATGTGAAAGTTTTACCGTTTCAATCGCCAAGGTTTCCTGTTCCTTCAACTTCACCTGATCGTCGCGAAGCTGTTTGTTATCCTTTTCCAGTTCCGTGACCTTCGTCAGCAATTTGCCAAGTTCAGCGGCTCGACGGCTGATTTCCTCGTTCAGCTCCTTGAGACGCTCTTCTTTTTCCGTCGTGATGATCTGAACCTTCTTTTGGGCGTCTTTCAGGTCGGTATCCAATTTCGCCGCCCGTTCCTTCCAATTCGAGTGGGTCGCGTAGATCACCACCGCGAAGGACATGAACACAAGGCTCATGACGAAGATCAGAATAACGAAAATCTTTCCTACAAGGTTCATAAATCACCTTTCTCCATTACCAAGAGAAACGAAGTTGCTTATTAGTCGAAAAAGGATCGGGCCTTTTATTTCAATTCGGTATTATACTCTTTTTATTTCTGTCATTCCACTCATTTTATCCATTCTTCCGGTGATCTAAGCGGAGAGAAATCGATGAAAACGACAAAATCGAGAAAATCGCTATAATTGGAATTCCTTGACAAATTTGGATTATAGTCGAAAGGTTCAGCACTGTCAAAGAATTTTCAACGATTCTTGGGGTTCAACTCTTGTTTTATCGACAGAAACAGCCTATCTGTCTAGTGTTTCCCAGAAACTTTTTTCTGTGTATTTTAGCGAATATAATATAGGGCCCGGGACCACAGGTCCCGGCTCTCATTTTTCGAGGCTCCAATTTAGGTCAACCCGTCAATAATCGCGTCGGTCGAGATTCTCTCCGCTTGGCCTTCGAAATTCAGAATGATTCGGTGTCTGAGGACCATCGGGGCAACGATTCGCAAATCTTCACGGGAAACGTTGAAGCGACCATCGAGGATCGCGTTTATTTTTGCCGCGATCATCAGGGCTTGGACGCCTCGGGGACTCGCTCCGTATCGGACATATTTTTTGACGAGCGACGGAGCTTTGGGCGTGTCCGGATGCGTCGCGAGGAGCATCTCGACGGCAAATCGCGTCAATTCGTCGGCGACGGGAATATCTCGGGCGAGTTGGCCCATTTCGAGGACTCGTTCCGACGAAAAGGTCGTTTCGATGGTCGGCGACGTTGCCCGAGTCGTTCGGTCGACGATTTCAATGAGTTCCTCGGCGGATGGAAACGGAACGAGCAGCTTCGCGAAAAAACGGTCGAGTTGGGCTTCCGGCAGCGGATAAGTCCCTTCCATTTCGAGCGGATTCTGCGTTGCGAGGACGAAAAACACGCCGTGGAGTCGATGCGTGGTTCCGGCAACGGTTACGGTGTGTTCCTGCATCGCTTCGAGCAGGGCGGCCTGCGTTTTCGGCGTTGCCCGGTTGATTTCGTCGGCCAAGACGATGTTCGCGAAAACGGGGCCCGGCTGGAATTCGAAGCGGCGGTCGTCGCCGTGTCGGCTCATGATATTCGTCCCGGTCAGGTCGGCGGGCATCAAGTCCGGCGTGAACTGGATCCGGGAAAACTTTCCCTCGACGGCTTCAGCCAGCGTCCGAACGAGAAGTGTTTTGCCAAGACCGGGAACGCCTTCGAGCAGAATATGTCCGCCGGCGATCATCGTGATCAGCGTTCCCCGGACGACCGATTTTTGGCCGACCAGAACGCGACCGATTTCGGTCTCCAGTTTCCGGACGTCGTCGCAGAACCCGGCCAGTTTCTCACGCAGTTCGTGTTCGGAATTCATCGCTGTAATTTGTGTGAAATCGTACCAGCCCCAAGCGTCAGCGCGGGCTGGTATGGAACGCGGTATTACTTGGTTTCCCGGACGATCCGGATTTCGTAGAGTACCGGCCAATTTTTTCCTGTAATGAATACACGGTCCGTCGCTTTATCGAACGCAATGCCGTTCAACACGTTGCCGCCCTGCTCGAACGGCAGACCGAGATGCTCCCGCTTAAATTGTTCCGGAACGAAATTCGTAAAATCGATCCACGCGATCACGTCGCCGCTCTTCGGATCGATCCGGGCGATTTTCGGCGTTTGCCAAACGTTGGCCCAGATTTCACCGTGAATGTATTCCAGTTCGTTCAAATCCTTGACGGGAAACGATTTTTTCGTTTTTGGATCGCGGTACGAAACGGCGAGTTTGCCCTTCTGTTTGAAGGTTGCCGGATCGAAAAACCGGAGCGTCGCGCTACCGTCGCTGAGAATCAACTTTTCGCCGTCGAAAGCGAGCCCCCAACCTTCGCCGCCATACTGAAACTTGCCGGATAATTGAAACGTTTTTTTGTCGTAAACGAAACAGAATCCTTCTTTCCAGGTCAACTGATAAATCTTGTCGCCGACGATTTCCATGCCCTCGGCGAAATACTGTTTCGGCAGCGTGACGTTCATCAAAACCGCTCCGGTTTTCAGATCGACCTTGCGGAGCGTCGACTGGCCGTACAGGCCCGTGCTTTCATAGAGAAAGCCGTCTTCGAACGCCAACCCCTGCGTGTACGCCCGGTTGTCGTGGGGCAAGGTCGCCAAGGGCTGCAAGTTCAAGACCGACGGCAACGGTTCCTGCGAACACGCGGGAATCGCCGTCAAAAGAAAAATCATCACGTAAAAAGCTCTCATTCCTCATTTAGCCGGTACTCCGGCGCTCTTGCCGCTTCACCCCCCGAATTACGGCGCCGTATTGATTTTTCGGCCGCCTCCATTCGGGGCTCTTTAATTCGAAATATTTGTCACGGCGGATCATCCCCTCCGGGATTCCAAGGATTGCAGCGACAAATCCGCCAGATTCCTTTGAGCGTTCCGCGCAGGGCTCCATGTTTTTGTATCGCCTCGATCATGTACGTACTGCACGTCGGCTCGAAACGGCAGACGTTCGGCAGGAACGGACTGATTCCGCGTTTGTACAGCCAAACCAGTCCGATCAGGAACAAACCGGGAATTTCCGTCAGGCGTTTGAACAACATGAACGGACCCATTGGGGCGGAAAAAATACGGAGCCCTGCGTAGACGCTGGAATCGTTCAAATAAACTCCGGGATGACGCGTTTCGGAACGACGCCGTGTTCGTAGGCTTGTCGGAGCAGTTCGCGGACCGCCTCGCGGCCGGTGTCGCCGAAGTCGAGCGTCCAGTCGTTGACGTACATTCCGACGAACTTGTCGGCGTCGGCCCGTTCCAGACCGCGACCGAACTGCAAAGCGTAATCGAGAGCGTCGGTCCGGTGGTCCAAGCCAAATTTGATGCTGGCGTGGAGCAATCGAACGACATCGGAAATCGTCTGCGGCGGAAGATCCCGGCGAATCGCGTTGGCTCCCAACGGCAGCGGCAGACCGGTTTGCTCCATCCACCAGACGCCGAAGTCGACGACAAGTTTCAAACCTTCCCGGGCGTAGGTCAGCTGACCTTCGTGGATGATCACGCCGGCATCGAATTCCCCAGCCTTGACGGCTTCCTGAACTTTGTCGAACGGAACCGTGATCAACTCGACGTTCGTTCGCTTTTCCTTCGCCAAATAGAGTTTCAAAGCGAGGTAAGCCGTCGTCAGCGTTCCGGGAACCGCAATCCGGTAAGTTTCTGGGCCGCTTAATGACTTTTGACCGTTTTCAACGAGCATCGGGCCGTATTTGTCGCCCATGCTGGCGCCGCAGTTGCAGAGAGCGTAGACGTCGTTCAAATAGGCGTAGGCGTGAACGCTCACGGCGGTCAACTCCAGTTCGCCGTGGAAAGCCCGTCGGTTCAGCGTCTCAATGTCGACCAGTTCGTGAACGAAATCGTACGGACCGGTATCGAGCTTCCCCTTGGCCAGGGCGTAAAACATGAACGCGTCGTCGGAATCCGGACTGTGTCCGACTCGAATCAGTTGCTTGGGCATGGTTTTAGATTGGTGGTTCCATAACAGCCGGAATGGAGCCGGTACCCCGGCGCAATGACGGTTTTTCACCAACCGACCGTCATTACGGCGGAGTACCGCCTCCATTCCGGCTTTTATTCGTGTAATTTTTCGCCGGATTCGCGTTTCCGGAACAGCAGACGGATCGGAACTTCGCCGAAGGGTAGTTCGTCGCGCAGGACGCCGAGGAGATAACGTTGATACGGAGCGGAAAACGCCTCCGGAATGTTGCAGAAACAAACGATCGTCGGCGGCGAAACGCTGACCTGCGAGGCGTAGTAGATTTTCGCCTTGTGGTGCATGTACAGCGGCGGCGGATTCAATTCCAAGGCGGCGGCGACCAGCTTGTTCAACGACGCCGTGGAAATCCGCTGCCGGGCCTGATTGAACAGCATCTGGGCGTGGTTGAGCATCTTCTTGAGATTCTTGCCCGATTGGCCCGTGATGAAAGCGATCGGAACGTATTTCAAATCGGGGAACGCGTCCCGGAGATATTCGGCCCAGGTTTCCGTCGGCATTTTTTCGAACAGCAGGTCCCATTTATTGACCACGAAAATACACGGCTTCATCTCTTCCTTGATAAAACCGACGAGCTGCCGCTCCGCCGCCTGAATTCTCGCCGACGCCTCGAAAAAAAGGAGTACGACGTCCGAACGGTGAATGCTCTTCTCGGCTCGGTTCGTGCTGTAATACTGGAGATCCGACTTGACGCCCTTTCGACGCAGGAAGCCCGGCGTGTCGATTGCGACGAACGTTTTGCCGTCCATCTCGAAGCGGACGTCGATGCTGTCCCGAGTCGTTCCCGGCACGTCGCTGGCGATCACCCGTTCCTCGTTCAAGAGCGAGTTGATGAACGTGCTCTTACCGACATTGCGGCGACCGACGATCGCCAATTTCATGACGGGCTCTTCGACTTCGGCGGATTCATCGAACAGGCCGTGTTCGTCGAGGGTTTCCCGGATTCTGTCTTCCAAGTCGATTCGACCGTGCTTCTGCTGGGCGCTGACGGAAATCACGCCCCAACCGAAACGATGGAATTCCTCCGCTTTCCACGCCTCTTTGTCGTTGTCCGCCTTGTTGGCGACCAGCAAAATCGGACAGGTCAATTTGCGGAGCCGCTGGGCGACCTGTTCGTCCAAAGGGGCGATTCCCTGCCGGGCGTCGACGACGAAAAGAACAAGTTGGGCGGAGCGAATCGCCAAATTGATCTGCTCCTCGATATGTTCCGAAAGATTGTCTTCATCGACGATTCCCATGCCGCCGGTATCGATCAGTTCGACATATTTCGGTTCGTCGGCATCCTCATTCAGGTCAAGCAGGAACGTCACGCGATCCCGGGTCACGCCGGCCGTCGGATCGACGATCGAGAGACGTTGACCGATCAACCAGTTGAACACGCTCGACTTGCCGACGTTCGGACGGCCGACAATCGCGACTTGCGGAATAGACATAAAACGAAATCGCCCTTAGCCGCGTCGCCTGCGACACGTTGACCGGCGAGAAAACTTTATTGCGGAAAAAATCTACGGACAGAGAAAAGTATATCATGGAACGCCGTTTGCAGGGAGGGCGGGCGTCCAGAGACCATTCAATTCTCCATCAAACGTCAGGTTTTCTTTACGTTTCGTGAAAAACAGAGTATCATGATAAAAGAAGAGCAATGACAACGCCGACACGACATCGTATCCATGCGAAAACAAAAGATTTATCTTGATGTTTCGACGATCAGCAACCTGGTTGCATCACACACGCCGGAATTGGAATCAGCAACCCGACTCTTGTTTGAATTTGTCAAAAACAACCCCGAAAAGTATGAATTCGTTATTTCGCCGATGGTCGAATTCGAATTGGGAAATACACCGGAACCGAGACGGAAAGAGCTGTTCGACTCTTTAAGCCAATACGATTTGACGACGCTCGAAGACAGTGAGGACGCTCTTGAATTACGAGACATTTACATTAAACAAGGCGTTCTTTCGGAAAAACACATTCGAGATTTGACGCATATCGCGTACGCTGTTTCTTCCGGATGCGATGTGATTGCCAGTTGGAATTTCAAGCACTTGGCCAACCAGCGAACCATTCACCGGGTGAACGGAGTCAACCAGATTTTCGGCTATCGATCCATCGAGATTTTGACACCGCCGAATATTACAGGAGAAAACCTCTATGACATCTCTTAAAACACCGACGGAACCAACGCTGAGCTGGATTCAGCAGCTTCGGGAAAAAATCTACCGAGAGACAAAGGGAATGAGTCACGAAGAATTCAACGAGTACATCCACCAAGGCGGAGAGAGTTTTCGTCAGGAAATGTCGAAGCGTCATTCCGCCAACCATCCGTCTGATGAAAGGGTGGGGTGATCTGAGCTTTCACGGACGCTGGATCACCCCGCGCTGACGCTTGGGGCTGGTATGATTCGCCGAAATTTACGGAACCGGTTTGTACCAGAGCGACTTCCAATACTCCTGTTCCAGTTGGTACGTATTGAACGCCTGATTAGGATCGGCGTCCTTCGGGAGGATATGGTACTTTTTCAGCTCCCGAACGTACTGCGGACGCGGCACGAAGCCCGGCATGTCGAATCGTTTGATTTCGTCGAGCCGCTGCTTCGTTCGTTCGATCGCTTTCAGCACGGTTTGGTAGCCCGGATCGTCGGTGTTCTCGAAAATTGCCTTGCCGCAGGATTCGTAACCGCCGGCTGATTTTCCCAACGGAGCAAGCAGCAGCGTTGAGTCCTTTGGATTCGTCAGGTTGTAAATCAGTTGCCGTGAAAATTTTCGACGAACGTCGTTCGGCTGGAGATTTTCCCACGGCGGTCCGCCGATTTCATCCGACGGCGACGTCGCAAGCTGCATGCCCTTGTCCTTTGCATGGCAAGACACGCAACGCTGATTGAGAACTTCGATTGACGCCTGCATTTCGGGCCAATCGAGGTCGCGGCGGTCGAGCTGGTTCTCGGCGTAACCGCCGATCATTCCGCAGCCGAGTCCGGCGTAGGTTCCCGGATACGTCGCTCCGGTTTCGATCCAGAGTTTCACGATTTGCAAATCCCGGTCCGACAGGTTTACGCCGTAATGCGACTTGTCGCAGTACGACAGGAGCTTGCTCGCGGAGGTTCCCAAAGCGTACGGCGGGTAATTGCTCTTGGGGAGGTTCCGGCCGTCGGCGACCAGCGACTTCGCGGTGATCGTGTAATAGGAAATCGAGTACAGCGGCGTTCGGTCGCCGATCAGCGAGACGTTTCCGTCCCGTTTTTGGGAATTATGGCACGATACACAATTTCTGTCCCAAACGGGCTGCACATCGCGGGGATAATCCACAACATCCGAAATTCCAGCATAGGGAATCGGTTTACTCGGCGGTCGGCGAGTTGCAACCGTCGTCGTATGGGGATTCGCCGTGCCGGTTCGATTTTCGTGGCAGCCGATGCACGTCGTCGACTCGCCGGGCATCACGGTCAGAAAGCTCTGCATCCGCTTGACCGACAGGCCGTTTTCGTCCAAGGCGACGAAAAAGAAGCTGCGAAGGGCCGGGAGTTCCATGAAGGCGGAGCCGTCCTCCTCAACGGGAATCGTTCCGACGATCCGTTCCAACGTGAAGGAGCCGCCATAGGTTAACGGTTCCATGCCGCCGGTAAAATTGATCGGCTTCGGCAACGTTTCCAGAACGAGCAATTTTTTGATCGAACCCTTCGGAATTCCCGTCATGTTGCGGCCTTCGTAAACATTGATCAACGACAATTCGCCGGTCGTCTTCGCCCAGTCGACCTGTTCCGGAATGATCCTTTCCCGTTGCCGTTTGATGATCGGACGCGGTTCGTGCAATTTCAGGCCGAGTTTTCGCTGTTCTTCAGGGAGAACATAGACCGTCTGCTCGTCTCCGGATTCGTTGACGAGCATCATTTTGGCGTCGTTGGCAGCGAGGAACGCCGTTTCGGAGAACGCCCAGGGATCCCGATGGTTCGGGTGCCGTCCGATCGGTTTGGCCGCCGATTGATCGTCCGGTCCGAGACGAGGATCGACGACCGTGATCGTTCCGGCGTGCTCCATCCGACCGTGTCCCGGCGAGAACGAGACGACGATCTTTTCGCTGCCGGGAATCGATTTGGCGTCGATCATCGTCGTGCCGGGATTCATGTTGCCGTAAAGCACCGTCTGACGAATACCATCGGGGCTCGTGATCCAAAGATGGTGAAAATGGACCTGGCTGCGGTCGACGTATTCCCAACGAGTATAAATCACCTGGCCGTTCGGCAGCACGAAGGGCGTGTTGTCGTGTTCGATGTTGCTCGAAATCTCCTTGACGTTTTCGCCGTTCGGTCCGCAACGGTACAGCACCGCGACCGGCGTCAACCAGCAGTTGACCCAACGTTTTGCCCGACTGGAAACGAACATGATTTGCCCGTCCGGTAAATAGGTCGGTTCGATGTCGTCGAATTCGCCCTCGGTAATCCGCCGCATTCCGCTGCCGTCGACGTTGATTTCGTAGAGATTGTAGAACTTCGAGTCGCCGGGCCGATAGGAAAAGAGAATCTTTTCGGCGTCGTAATGGACCATTGGATCACGGACCGCTCCTTCCGGATCGTCGAGCAGCGTTTTGACATCCTTCGTGTCAAGATCGTAAACGCAAAGTTTACCGCCCTTGTTCGGAAACGGCAGGCGGTTTTCGTCGTCGGCGTAATAGCCGAAATTCGCATACCAATGTCCGTCCCGGCCGAACGGACGGACCGCGAAGACGATTTGTTTGACGTCCTTCAGCGGTCCGCCCCGGAACGGCGTCATAAGATCCAATTCGGGCTTTTCCCGGATCGCCAAGGCTTTGTTTTCCTTCCGCAGGGCGACGTAATCGTAAAGAATCCAACTTTTGTCGAGCAGCCGGATCGTGATCTCATTTTGACCGTCTTTGAGCGAACCGACAGGAATCGCGAAACACATTGCCCCGGGCTTGCCGCGTTGTGTCGGATTGTGAACGACGTCGCCGTGTCCGACCGGTTTGGGAACTTGCGTCGGCAGCACGGTTCCGTTGACGGAAACCTCCGTTTGCGACATGCGATCATCCAGTGTTCCAAGATATCCGATCACGAAAGTCAACGCTTCGGCGTTCGGTTTGGCGTCGAACTTGATCGTAAACGGATGAACGGGCTCCCCTTTGGCCCAAAACCGGTCCATGGGAGCGGGATGGACGAACGGCCAATCGGTTTCCGGCTTGCTCTTGCCGACGACGTACTCGATTTTTCCGGTCGGAAATTTTTCGGGATACGCCGGATACCCGCCCTTTTTGGCGAGCGCCAACTCGCTGCAAAACGCGTCGGGCCAGCCGACACAGAACAAGACGTCCGGTTCCAAGACCGGGACTTTTTCCTGCCCGAAAAGGAACGAGGGAAGGGCGAGAAAAAAAATGACGACAACGGCTAATTTCGAGTTCATAGGACTCTCCTTCGGGATAATGGAAAAAACCGTCGTTCAATGTACGCCTTTCTTCTCGCGATTTCAAGAGGTTTTTCACAAAAAGGGTTGGCTGCCGCTCCAGCACGTCGCGGGCGACGCGGCTAAGGGAAATTTTGCAAACACTTTTCTTTTGGTAGTCGACCTGCTATAATTCTGATCATCGAGGTTCAAACCTTGATTCCGTTGACAACAACCTCTTTTGGGAGAACATCATGGACAAGAAAAGAATTTTTTGGACATCGTGCCTGGCCTGCGTGTTGGCCGTCTCGATGAGTTCCCTTGTTGAAGCGCAACGTTTCGGCGGCGGCGGTTTCCGTGGCGGCGGCGGAGGCGGCGGCTTCCGACCCGGCGGCGGAGGATTCAGTGCCGGTTCGTTGCCCCGGCCGGGTGGTTCGCCGAATTTTTCGGCCCTGCAATCGAATTTCGGAGGCGGTTCCGTCGTTCATCGCGATTTCACACCGAACATTTCCCGACCGAGTATTTCGCCGCCGATTAATCGGCCGAACCTCAACGTCGAACGTCCGAACCTTTCCGGCGAAACGTTGCGGAACGTCGAACGCCCGAACCTTTCCGGTGAAACGCTACGGAATGTCGAACGTCCGAACCTTTCCGGTGAAACGCTTCACAATGTCGACCGTCCGAATCTTTCCGGTGTAACGAGAAATTTCGGTCCCGATAACCGCGACCAGATTTTCAATCGACCCGGACAAAACCTTCCGGGACACGACGGACCGGATTGGAAGAATTGGAAGGATTTCAATCCGCAAAAGATCAACAATACGGTCGTCAACAAGATCAACGTCAACAACCAGTCGATCAACACGATCCGTAACAATTTCAACAAACAGTACAACCAGAACAATTTCTTCAATAAGAATTGGTATGACAACCATCCGAACGCCTGGCGGCCCGGTTGGGGCCCCGGTCCTTGGGTCGGTCCCGGTCCGCGTCCGCTTCCTCCGGCGCCGGGCTGGTGGTGGGGTGGTCCGACGTGGAATCACGCTTGGGGGTGGTTCGCGACCGGATTCTTTGCCGGCGCGATCACCGACGCGGTTCTCACGCCGATTCCCTACGCTTACGGCAGCAACATCGTTTATCAGGACGATATGGTGTACGTAAACAGCGTTCCTTATGTCAGCGCCGACGAATACTATCAGCAGGCGCAGGACATCGCGAACGCCGGCGCGGAAGAGATTTCGGCTCCGGCTCCGGCTCCTGCTGAAACGCAGCAACCGGCGCAACCGACGACCTTGGCTCAGGGCGAATCGAAACCGGCGGACAAAGAAGCTGTTGCCAATGCCGATGAACAGCAGAGCGATTGGATGCCGATGGGAACCTTCGCCGTGGTTGCCGACGGCAAGCAGACCGAAAGCAAGCGAATCCTGCAACTCGCGACGAACAAGCAGGGACAGGTTCGCGGCAACTTCATCAACCAGGAAACCGACAAGGCGACCGAACTGTACGGTTCCGTGGATCCAAAAACGCAACGGGTCGCGTTCAAGGTTCAGGGCAACGACTCGATCGTCGCCGAATGCGGTCTCTGGAACCTGACGCAGGACTCGGTCCCGATGCTCGTCCATCTGAGCAAGGACCGAACCGAAGAACGAACGCTGGTTCGACTGGCCGGCGATAAGAAATAAGAAACGGCAGGAAACGGAGCCCGACGCGTCAGCGAGGGATTGTGCTTTAATCCCCTCGCTGACGCGTCGGGCTCTGTTTTATTCGGGCTCTGTTGCAATACCGGGCAAAATGGACGCGTTTTCTTCGGTGGGAACGATCAGCACGTTGTCGCCGAAATCGAGTTCTTCCTCTTGAATCGGCTTGCCGTCCTCGCCGAGTTGGATGTCGGCAGTCGCCGTTTTCTGCTTGGCGACGACGATCAGCGATTCGAGCAGTTCATCCCGATTGCTGCCGTTGATCTTCGAAACGGCCGTCGCGACTTCGCCGAGATACCGTAAAAAGATGCTGCGACGCTCGCCTTCGTGCTTGACCCGCTCACGTCGTTTCAGATACATTCCGAGCTTGCGGCCCACCGCTTGGAGGGCGAGTCGTAATTCTTTCTGGATCTCCGGATACGACGCGATCGCTTCCTTCGATTCGCTCGTAAACGGCACCCAAACACTGGCAAGGTGAACGATTACGGTCACGGGACCACGCGGAAACTGATTCCGGGCCTGATTCAAACCGTAGGGCCGCCAATTCATCCCCATCACGGTCTGCGTGATGAGACAGGCTCCCGCTTGGAATTGCAGCGGCACCCGATTGGCGTAACGGTAGGCGTTCATCGTCTGCCCTTCGCTGAGATTCAACGTCTGCAAGGCTTCGTGCAGCCGAGCGATTTCCTTCGGCTCGATGTTTTTCGGCGAAACACGTGGTCGAAGTTTCGCGGCCTTGATGATCTTGTCGGCGGAATCAGCCCCGACGCCGTCGAAAGTCGAGGTTAAAAACTGCCGTAGCGTTCGGGCATCGCTTTCGCCGAGCATTTCTTCGAGGGTTTCCTTGGCGACTTTGTGCGATGCCGGAGCGCCGCCGAACGCCAAACCGACTTCGATCTGGAACGGATTGCCCCGATAAACGGCCGGCGGTCGCGTCGCCGTAGCGAAAAACTCGCCGGGAACGACTTTGTGCAGCCCCTTCAACAGATGCTCCTCGCCGATCGGCGTGATACAATCCGTCGAGGGCGCCGGAATTTTTTCTTCTTGAATTGCCGCATAAATCTTTTCGACGTCCGGCCGCTGAATTTTGTGCGGAGCCGTCGAAGGATTGAGCCCCGCAACGGCACAGAGACGTTTAGCAATTCCCGGACTGACTTTCGAAAACGACTCGGTAAAAAACCTGCCGAGCGACGGTTCCGCCGTTTCGTTCAGCATGTGCACCAAGCGGCCCAATTCGACGCCGTAAGGATGCGGCTTGATCTCAACCGGTTCCGGCGGAAGATCGTCGATCACCGCCGTATAATGTGTTTCGCCGCCGTCCGGGTCCTTGTAATGGATCGTGACGTGCGGATTCGAAATCGCGGTCTGTTCGAGATATTCGTCAACGCTGCCGCGTCCCCGATTGTATTTCGCTTCCAGTTCGATCGTCACGCGGGTTCCGTGGTCGACTTCAATCCATTCGATCCCCAGCTTTTCGATGATCTTGCGGCCGTCGTCGTTCGGCGGAATGTCTTCTCCTTCGCCTTTGCCGTTCAAAATGCCCGGCTGGTTCGTTTTCGTGTTCATCCGGATCACGTAATAATGAACCGGTTTGCGCGGCGAAATCTTCGACGTAACCTTCACGGGCTTGCCGGTCGTCAACAGACCGTACATCCCGGCGGCGGAGATTCCGATTCCCTGCTGGCCGCGACTCATTCGGAGACGGTGGAACTTCGAACCGTAGAGCAATTTGCCGAAAATCAACGGAATCTGCTTTTTCACGATGCCCGGTCCGTTGTCCTGAACACCGACCTTGTAGCGGTCCTTGCCGGTCTGCTCGATATGGACCCAGATTTCCGGTAGGATTCCCGCTTCTTCGCAGGCGTCCAACGAGTTGTCGACGGCCTCCTTGACCGTGGTGAGCAGCGCCTTGCGTGGATTGTCGAAACCGAGCAAATGCCGGTTCTTGGCGAAGAATTCGCTGACGGAGATTTCCTTTTGAGACTTGGCCATCGCCTCGGCGTTGGACCGCCGCCGGACCCTGCCGTTCGTTGAACTGTCGTCGGACATTATGAGGGATACAAAAAATATCAAAATGACGTTCGTCATCCCCGCGAAGGCGGGGACCTAGACGGAAGACGTTATTGACCGTTTGCATCCGTAAATAACGAGTTCAAAAACCATCAAAAACGTGTGCAAAATCTCATTCAAGTTTGCTCTCTAGGTCCCCGCCTTCGCGGGGATGACGGCATACCACTATTCCACAAAACCTACCTCTCGCCCCGCTGCAACTCTTCGACCACTTTTTTGAGGGCTTTGAATTCTTTCTGGAGTTCCGGCAATCGGGCGAGGGCGACTTGGAGCCGCATGAATTCCTTGTTCGGCAGCGCCGGAGAGCCGACGACTTTCGCGTCGTCGTCGATGTCCGTCATGATTCCGGCCTTGGCCCCCAGCATGGCGCGGTCGCCGATGTGGACGTGATCCCGGACGCCGACGTTTCCGCCCATCACGACGTAGTCGCCGGTCGTCGTACTCCCGGCAACCCCCGTATGGGCGCAGATCAAATTATGCTTGCCGAACTTGCAATTATGTCCGATCATCACGAGGTTGTCGATCTTCGTGCCGTCGCCGATGATCGTCGAGCCGTAGGTCGCGCGGTCGATCGTGCTGCAGGAACCGATTTCGACGTCGTCGCCGATCACGACGTTGCCGAGCTGCGGCGAAAGTTGGTGAAAGCCCTTCGAGGAGTCGTATCCGAAGCCGAAGGCTCCGATCACCGCGCCGGAATGGATGATACAGCGTTTGCCGACCACCGTGTTGCGGTAGAGAACAGCGTTGGGAAAGATCGTCGTTTCCTTGCCGATTCTGGAGCCGGCGCGGACTTGGGCGCCGGCGTGGACCGTGACGCGGTCGCCGAGTTCGACGTCCTCTTCGATCACCGCGAAATGTCCGATGGAAACCTCCTCGCCAAGTTTGACCGACGGATGAACGAAAGCCCGATCGCTGATTTCCCGGATCGTTTCCGATCGTGGCGGCGAGAAATGATTGACGATCCGTTTGAACGCCGCTAAAACGTCAGGAACCTGAATGACAGTGAAACCATCCACGGCCAGACCGAGCGGAACGAGGACGCCGCCGGCTCGACATTTTTTCAGCAATTGGAGCCGATCCACGCGTTCGAGAAACGTCAATTCGTTTGGTTCGGCGTTTTGGACCGGAGCGACTCCGTTAATCACCGTGTCGCCGTTTCCGTGCAACGTGCCGTTGACCATCGCGGCAATTTCCGTCAGCGTCAAGTTCTTCATCGTGAATTTTCGGAAGGGGTGGCGGGAAATCTCCCTTATTCGCCTCATTATCTTAGCCGAAAGCGAATTGTTGGCAAGAGAGCCGAAAACAAGGTAGCCGCTGACCAGAGGTCGGTAGCTACTACAACGTTAATGAATTGAGCTTCGTGAAAACGGATAAAATACCGTCATCCCCGCGCAGGCGGGGACCGAGAGAACAGATTCCAAAAGGTTCTTGCATACGTTATTGACGGATGCAAACGGCTCGTTATCCCTTCCGTCTAGGTCCCCGCCTGCGCGGGGATGACGAACATTATTTCCTTAACGTTGCACTACCTTGATCGCCTTACAGCGAGATTACGCAATCTACCGAAAAGACGGATTCTACCGACCTTGAAGTTTTCATCGAATATCGACTTCACCATTTGACGACAAGTCAAAATGAAGGCGGAGACCGTCTCAATGGTTTTCGCCCGCCGGGTGGTTTTCATACCGTTGACCGTCCAATGAGAGACGTCATCCTTCCGGGAATCAGGAAGATTCCAAGCGGACAAGGAAGTCGAGATGAAGGGAACGCCGTTTTCAAGGACCCTTTACGTCGAACCAATTGTCGAAGGAAGAAATTATGGACCGTCGAACACCCACACGGACCTTTCCCCGCCGTCTTTTCAAGGGAATCTTTTGCGTTTTTGCCGTCGCGGTCTGCCTCGGCTGCGTTTCCAGTACGGCGTTGTTCGATCCGAAACCGGCAGGAACACCGGCGTTTCGCGATCTGCCGAAGGAATGCGCCAAATCGTCGCTTCCAATGTACTATCTGGAGCCGCCGGATGTCATTACGGTCGAAGCGATTCAATTAGTACCGAAAGCTCCGTACATTCTCCGCGTTTTCGATATCATTTCTCTCGACGTGATCGGAACGCCGGACGAGGAGCCGATCATGGGCGACTTCTCCATCGAGCCGGGCGGTGAAATCCAGTTGGGCGGAGCCTACGGTTCGGTAAAAATCGACGGCATCTCGCTCCAAGACGCGGAACGGGTCATCCGACGGCATTTGATCCAGTCGCCGGACAATCCGAAGGGCCGACTGAGCGAGAATACCGTCGTGTCGGCTCGACTCGTTCAAATGTCGGAAATTCAGCAAATCGCCGACAATCACCTGATCAGTCCGGACGGATACATCACGCTCGGTTCCTACGGTCGGGTCTACGTGAACGGCCTGACGATTCCGGAATGTCGTGAAGCGATTGAGTTCCATCTTTCGAAAGCGTTGGAGCATCCGCAGGTCGCCGTCGACGTGTTCGCTTACAACAGCAAGGAGTATTACGTGATCTATCAATCGGCGGCGATGGGCGAACAAGTCATCGCGTTCCCTTACACCGGCAACGAAACGGTCCTCAAAGCGATCGCCAACATGAACGGCTTGGCTCCGAACTGTTCGAAGCGAATTTGGGTCGCCCGACCGGTCGGCAACACGCACAAACCGGTCGTTCTGCCGGTCGACTGGGTCGCGATCACCGCTTACGGAGCCCCGCAGACGAACTACCAATTACTGCCGGGCGACCGCGTGTTCGTCGTCGAAGACCGTTACGTCTCCGCGGACGGTGTTTTGGCTCGTTTCTTCGCTCCGTTCGAACGAATCTTCGGCTTCTCGCTCTTGGGAGCGACGGTCGCGACACGATTCTCCGGCAACGTGCTCAAGGGCGGCGGACAGCAATACAACTACTAACGGACGAACAAAGCGAACAAAGCGAACAAAGCGAACAAAGAGCCGGGACCTGTGGTCCCGGTCCCGGTTCCGGTCCCGGTCTTTCCGATCTTTTTGGTTGACATTTCAACGGTTTGTCCGTAGAATTCAGAAAGAGGGTCGAAGATATCGCCGCGTAAGCAATAGGAGGGAGGATGACATGACAATCAAACGTTTGTATTGGACGCTCGGTCTTTGTATGCTGGTCGTCGTCTTGATTTCGAATACCGCTTCGGCGCAAACCCGACCGGCGTTGAGTCCGTGGTTGTCGTTGTTCAACGATAATCGCGGCGGTGTTTTGGACAACTACCATACGTTCGTTGCGCCGCAGATTCAAGTTCAGAGGGAATTCGCTCAACAAGAGCAACAAATCCAACAGCAGCAGACGCAGCAAAAGAAAATAGAGGGGCAGATCGACAAGGCGCTCAACGCTCCGAAGAAGCGACCGAGTTACTCGCCAGGCAACGGAGCCGGATATCGACAGTATTTGCATTATTACAGCGGACTTCCTCAAGGGGGCCCGCCGTACCATGGAAAACGCTGAGAACCGATCCGGTTTAGCCGTATCGTCCGTGACGCCGATGTCTTAGCCGCGTCGCCCGCGACGCGATGAAGATCAAGAAGATTTCGCAGCCCTCATATTTTCGGCGTATGAAAACCTACCGTGTCGGAATCGTCGGCTTCGGAATGATCGGCAAGGTTCATGCTTACGCTTATTCGGCTTTGCCGTTCTACAGCGAGCCGTTGGACGCCGCGTTCCGAATCACCCACGTCGCGACGGCTCGAAAGGAAACCGCCGAACGGGCCGCGAAACTGTGTGGAGCCGAAACCGCGACGACTGATTTCCGGAAGATCACGGAGAATCCGGACATCGACATCATTCATATTTGCACGCCGAACAATCTTCATGTCGAACCGTTGGTTTCCGCGATCCGGCAACGCAAAAAAATCTACTGCGACAAACCGCTGACGGTTTCGCTTGCCGAAGCCGAACAGGTTCGGGAAGTCCTTGAAGGGTCCGGTTACGCCGAAACGAATCAGATGACGTTCCATCTTCGGTTCTTTCCGGCGTTAATCCGGGCAAAAAAAATGCTCGAAGTCGGTTTGTTGGGCCGAATCTTGCAATTCCGGATCGGATTCTTTCATTCGAGCAACGCCGTTGCATCGGCGCCGTTTAAATGGAAGCACAGGAAATCCGGCGGAGCGGTTCGCGACATTGGCTCCCATCTTCTCGACTTGACGGACCATTTTTTCGGCCCGTTGGAATCATTGCTTGCCGAAACGACGCTCGCTTTTCCCAAGCGACCGATTACTTTGGGAAGTCAAGAATTTTGTCCTGTCGAATCCGAGGACGCCGTGTCGATGCTCGTTCGGCTGAAATCCGGAGCAAGCGGCGTGATCGAGGCGACGAAACTCGCGACCGGCAACGAAGACGAAATGCTCCTCGAAATCCACGGCGAAAAAGGAGCGATTCGATTCCGATTGATGCAGCCGCATTATCTGGAATTTTTCGACGCGACAGTATCGGATCGTCCGCTCGGCGGCGACTCCGGTTGGAAGTCGATTCCCTGCGGCGGTCGATACGAGTCGCCGGACACCGATTTTCCGTCGCCGAAGTCGAGCATCGGTTGGCCGCGAGCCCATGTCGCCTGCCTGTCGAACTTTCTGCACGCCGTTGCAGAAAACCGGCAAACCTCGCCCGATCTTCGTCAGGGAATCAAGGTCGATACCTTAATCGATTCCGTTTTCCGCTCTGCCGCCGCCCGCCGCTGGATTGATGTTTGAGAACATCAAAAAAATTCGACGACAACCGCTCCAATCGCGTCGGAGGCCGACGCGGCTAATTGTATGAACACGGAAATTTTCGCGACACGCCAGGAAATGGGGCGAGCGGCAGCGCAGGCAGCCGCCGATTTTCTACGTCAAACCTTGCTGAAGCAGAGAATCATTCGCGTGGTGTTTGCCGCGGCGCCGTCGCAAAACGAAATGCTGGCGGCGCTGGTCGACGCCGAAGGAATCGATTGGAAACGCGTCGAAGCCTTTCACATGGACGAATACATTGGTCTCGCCGTCGACGCTCCGCAACGCTTTGCCCGTTTTCTCAAGGACCGCCTGTTCGATCGACTGCCGTTTCATCGAGTCAACGTGATCGAACCGGAACTCGTCGAGCCGGTCGAACATTATGAAAAGCTCTTGAAAGCGGCTCCGATCGACTTGGTTTGTCTCGGAATCGGCGAGAACGGACATCTGGCGTTCAACGACCCGCCGGTCGCGGATTTTGCCGATCCCGTTTGGGTCAAGGTCGTCGAGCTGGACGACGCCTGCCGCCGTCAGCAGGTCAACGACGGTTGTTTCCCGACCTTCGACGCCGTTCCCAAACAAGCGATCACCCTGACGATTCCGGCCTTGCTTTCCGCCAAACGGTTGGTCTGCACGGTTCCCGGTCCGACGAAACGCCAAGCGGTGCTTCGAACGCTTGAAGAAAAAATTTCGACGGCGTGTCCGGCGACAATTTTGAGAAATCACACCGCCTGCACGCTGTTTCTCGACAAGGATTCCGCTCCGTAAGGCTTTCGCTCGAATGTTTCAAACCCGCTTGGCGGTCCGCTTGCGTTTTAGCCGCGAAGCGCGTCTTGGGTCGATGTTTTTCCGTGCTAGAGAATTTTTCGCTCTTTTTCCGGCAGTTTGAGCAGTTCCTGGCGGCAGAGTTCACAGAGCCGTTGCATCGTCTTGAGCGGTAGCGTTTCGGCCCGGGTGTTGGCGTCGAACTGCATTTCGTCCATGATTTCGTCGATCCGGGCTTTCGGAATCGTGTTCTTGAACGCGCTGCAGAGTTCCGCCCGTAAAAATTTCCGGCGATGAAAAAAGATCGCCCGGGAAAATTCGTTGAAAAACTTCAAGTCGGGAATCTTTTTTCGACGTTTTTCGTCAAGAAACAGGCGAACGATCGCGGAGTCGACTTTCGGTCTCGGCCAAAAAACGCTCGGCGGCATGATCCGAACGATTTCGGTGCGACTCTGGGCCTGCATCCAGAGGGCGAGGGCTCCCCAATTTTTCGTTCCCGGCTTGGCGACGATCCGATCAGCAAGTTCTTTTTGGATCGTCACGCAACAGAGGGCCGGCGGCGTGTCCGTCAGAAGAAGGTTCGAAATCAGCGGCGTCGCGACGCTGTACGGCAGGTTGGCGACGAGTTTGAACCGCCGCTGTTCGCCGTTGGGACCCGGTTTGGCGAGTTCCTCCTTGATCAGGTCGAGAACTTCCTGTCGCAGCCGGTTCTTGTTTTTCAGGATATCCATCTTGAGGAAGCGGATATTTTCGCGACCGAAAAGTTCCTGTCTTGCGAGTTCCTGCATCACGGGATCGACGTCGACGGTAATTACGACGGCGGCCTTTTCTGACATCGGAGCGGTCAGCGAACCGGTTCCGGTGCCGACTTCGAGAACGACGTCATGCGGCTCGATGTTTCCCGATTCGTGCAGCAGCCGCAGCAGATTCAGGTCGATCAAAAAATTCTGCCCGAGGCGCGATTGCGGCCGGATGCCCATCGCCTCGAACTTTTTCATCAGATAGGTACGTGTCTGTTGGGCCGTGCTCATCGTTTGCCGTATTTGTTAGCCGCGTCGCCTTGCGACGCGCTGAATCGCCAAAAAATTCAGTATACCCTTCATCGTTTTTTTCGCAACGCCCTGTTTCACAAGGACGGTGACGAAGATATACTGTGAAAAATTATAAATTTTCTTTCTCTGCGACCACAGGTCGCAGCTCGTAAGAAAAGTCGCAGCTCGTTAATGAGGCTCGTAAGATAAAATGTCGACGTCGCTGCTCAGCCCGGAAGAGATCAAGCCGATTTCCGAGAAGATCAAAGGACTTCTCGCCGAACTGGATCGCATCCTGTTGGGGCGTCCGGGCCTGCACCGCATGGTCGTGATCGGCATCCTGAGTCGGGGACACGTTCTGCTCGAAGGAGTTCCCGGCGTCGGAAAAACGGCTTTGATCAAGGCTCTCGGCGACCTTTTCGGTCTGACGTTCAGCCGCGTCCAGTTCACGCCGGACCTGATGCCCGGCGACATTCTGGGAACCAACATTTTGCAGGAAACCGAGGGCGGACACCGCGAAATGGTTTTCCAGCCGGGCCCGGTTTTCACGAACATTCTATTGGCTGACGAAATCAATCGGGCGTCGCCGAAAACGCAGTCGGCTTTGCTTGAAGCGATGCAGGAACGTTGCGTCACGCTGCTCGGACAGACCCGGATGCTGCCGAAACCGTTTTTCGTGCTGGCGTCGCAGAATCCGATCGAATTGGAAGGAACCTATCCGCTGCCGGAAGCCCAGCTTGACCGGTTTCTTTTCAAGTTGCACGTCGAAATGCCGACCGCCGACGTGTTGCAGGACATTATCACGACGAGACGTCACGGAGCGCCGCCGGAGACGAAGGAAATCTTTTCCGCCGAGTCGCTGCAGGAAGTTTTCGGCTCGCTGGAACGGATTTTCCTGCCCGCCGCCGTCGCCAATTTCATTGCCCGACTTGTCGCCGCGACGCATCCTGATTCACCGGACGCCCCCCGAATCGTCAAGGATTACGTAACCTTCGGAGCGTCGCCCCGTGCCGCGATTGCGATGGCCGAAGCCGCTCGAACCGCCGCGTTGCTGAACGGTCGTCCTTCCGCCGGATTCGAAGACGTCCGATTTGTCGCGGCTGCCGTGCTCAATCACCGTTTGCTGCTCGGCTACAAAGCTCGGATGGACAACGTCGACGCCCTCGCCGTCGTCAAAGGAGTTTTAGCCGAAGTCAAGGAAGTCGCCGCCGATTTCCCCGGCGATATTCGGATGGGGAAAAACTGATTGATCGTGAATTTTTCGTTTTCGACTTTTGTTGAAAGATGAAATATCGTCATCCCCGCGAAGGCGGGGATGACGACATTTTTTCATTTTTCTCGAAATGCGGATTCCCAAACTTTTGCATTACCCTTACAGGAGCCTCTTGCATGTCGTCGCACCAACCTTCCACATGGACGAAAACGATCGTCGCTTCCATGACCAGTTACATTGACGCCGGCTCGATCGTCGCCGGCGCCGCCGGGTTGACGCTCTGGGAAGCGTATCTCGGCATGACGACCAGTCAAGTCGGGATGCTCAACGCCTTGAGTTCCAACGCGCTTTCCGCTGCGATTGGAGCCTTGGTCGGCGGACGAATTTGCGATCTTTACGGCCGGAAACTCGTCTATACCTACGACCTCGTTTTCTACATTCTCGGAATGCTGTTGATCGTTTTCGGCGTCAACTATCCGATGCTGTTGACCGGTTATATCATTGTCGGTCTCGCAGTCGGAGCGGACGTCGCGGCGTCGTGGACGTTGATCGCCGAAAACGCGCCGACTGAAAACCGTGCAAGGCATTGCGGAACCGCCCAGTTCATGTGGGCGCTCGGTCCCGCCGTCGTGCTGCTTCTTTCAGCGATTGTCAATTACCTCGGTCTCGGCTTGCTCGGCAATCGGCTCGTGTTCGGACATTTGGTCGTCATCGCGTTCATCGTCTGGATCATGCGGCTCCGAATGCCGGAATCCGAAGAATGGAAGTCCAACAAGGAAAAAGAAAAAGAGCTGATCGCCGCTGGTGTTTGGCAGAAAACGAGTTATTTGGACCTTTTCACGAACAAACAGAACCTGCGAGGACTGTTGCTGCTGATCGGCGTCTACATGATCTGGAATCTCGCGGCCGGAACCATGGGAGGCTTGCTGCCGTACATTTACGAGAAAGCGGGGGGGGTCGGCACGACCATGTCGCAGATTCTGGTCGCCTTGCTATTCGTAACGTCGTGCTTCTCGACGTACTTCATTTTCATGTCGCTTGCCGACAAATACAGTCGGCGTGCGATTTACTGTATCGTCGCCTGTTTGTTTATCATCGCTTGGGGAATTTTCTTTCTGCCGCAAGCGATGCTCGGATTGCCGCTCTTCATTCTCGTTGCGATCTTGATGGGAATCAACAACGGCTCCGGCCAACAGGCGTTTTACCAAATGTGGGCCGCGGAAATGTTCCCCGCGCGATACCGTGCGGCGGCCCAAGGTTTTTCGTTTTTTACCGCTCGTTGCTGCCTGAGCGTTTGGCTCTATCTCGTTCCGGTCCTGATGGGCGAGAAAGGAACCGGCATGCCGACCGTCGCGTTGATTCTCGTCGGTTTCGCGACGATCAGCATGTTGATCGGAACGATCTTCTGTCCGGACACCGCCGGAAAAACGCTCGAACAGATCGAACAGGAACGCTACGGAGCGTAGTTTTTCAGAGCCCGAAGCGTAAGCGAGGGGAACGAGCACAATCCCTCGCTTACGCTTCGGGCTCCGTTTTCTTACATGGCGTGGGGCGTGATTCCACCGGGGACGACGGACGTTCCGGTGCAGCTCATGTCGCAGGGATTGCAGACCGGCTCGCAGGGATTGCAGGCCGAAACCACGTCGCAGGGATTGCAGGCTTGCGCGCTGGTCGCGTAAACCATCTTGGTTTCCTGACGGCTCCGGGCGGTCGGCCAAAGGGAACCGGTACGGCAGAAGCTGCTACTGGAGGATCCTCCGTCGCTGCTGCAGCCGATCGACATCGCGGACAAAAGTACGGCGACAACTCCGAACATCAAACACTTTTTCATGACAGATCTCCTTCAAAACGGGGGAGGGGGTCCAGATTGACTTCATGCGACCGGATTCGACCGACGTCGCGTTCTTTCTTACGTCGAACGACCGGAATCGTTGCTGAGGTACTCTACACCACGCTTGAGTAAAAGCAAACTGAAGACGGCTTTTTTCTCTTTCCCCTCGAACCTCGGCAACCTATAATCAAGAAGAGTCTTGCACTCCCTAAAGGCGGTGTATTTTATCTTTTTTGGATCGCTTGATTTGCCAAACGCCAAAAAACATACTATATAGAAATGATTCTTGCTCTGATCGTTTTGCATCCTCCTTGCTTATCCCCCTTGAGACCGCCATGAAACCCTTATCGATTCTCATCGTTCCGATCCTGCTGTTCGTGTCCGCTTTTCCGTTGGTTGCCGACGACGCTTGGTTCGCCGACACCCGACCGGGAGCAGTCGCTTTCTCCCAATTTGCAACGGCTCCGAACGGATCAAGCGGTTGGGTCGCATCGACCGACCGGAATTTTTTCGAAACCTTCGATTCCCAAGTTCCGCTGCTCGTCGTGATCCACGGAAACTGGATGACCCGAACCGAAGCGAAAGCCTACGGCAAGGCGTTTCATCTGCTGAGCCGCAACACCGGCCCGCACCGCCTGCTGATCTGGAGTTGGCCGTCGGAAAAGATTAATTGCCGGATCCGATTGGACGCCCAAATCAAGGCGTCTCGCGCCGACGCCCAATCGGAGTATCTGATTGCGTTTTTGCGCTCGCTTCCTGTCGACAGCAAGGTTTCGCTCGTCGGATTCAGTTTCGGTTCAAAGTTGATCTGCAACACGCTCCAGCATTACGTGGAGCGAATCAACGAGGAGCCCGAACACGTTCTACGGATTCGAACCGTGCTGCTGGCAGCCGCGATGGACCAATCGTCGTTGCAACCGGGCCGAAAATACGGCGACGCCCTGCTTGCGACGGAAAAGATGCTCGTCCACGTCAATCGACTCGATTCGACCTTGCGATTCTATCCGCTGCTTTACGGCTGCGGCGGTCCCGAGGCGATCGGAAAAGAAGGCGTCAATCGCAATGGATTGTCCGCCGAATCGAACGCGAAGATCAAATCGGTCAACGTCAGTCGGATAATCGGCAAGGAACACGGCTTCATGAACTCACTAACCGCGTTCCTCGCCTGCCGCAACGACTTTATGAACTACGCCCTGTTCCTGGGGGATGAGTAATTCGTTTGCGGTCCGCTTGCGTTTTAGCCGCGCAGCGCGTCCGGGTAGGACAAAGTTAACGAATTGGGTTTCGTGGAAGCGGAGAAAATATCGTCATCCCCGCGAAGGCGGGGACCCAGAGAACAGATTTTAATGGGCTTTTGCACACGTTATTGACGGATGCAAACGATCAATCACGTTTTCCGTCTAGGTCCCCGCCTTCGCGGGGATGACGGCCATTAATCCATTCTCATGAACATTATTTCCTTAACTTTGTACTCGTTTATTCTAATCATTCCGGATAGACCCAGGGAGCCCGATATTCCCGGGCGAGCAGCTTGCAGGCTTCCGGATCGTTCGGAATCGTCTGTTTGACGCCGTCCCAAACGACGCCGCGTCCGAGTTTCAGCGACAACATGCCGAGCAGGGCAAGCGTCGTCGATCGGTGTCCGTGTTCAATGTCGCACATCGGTTTACGACCCGTTTCGATGGACTCGATGAAATCGGTCCAAAGTCCCGCGATGTTCTGTTCGTCCGGTTTATCGAGCTGCGGATCCATGTGTTCGGCCGGCTCCTTGTTCATGTCGCCGCTGGGATAGTAGCTCCAACCGTCGAGCCAGCCGAGATGCAGGACGCCTTTCGTTCCATAAAAATAGATGCCGATGTTGTGCTTTTCCGGCGGATTTCCAGCGTAACGTCGATGCTCCCAAACGACATCGAACTTGTCGAATTGATAAACGACGTGCTGCGTGTCAGGCCCATCGGAGTTATCTTCCGCGATGAACCGACCACCACTGGAAGCAACGCTTTTCGGATACTGTTCTTCCTGCGACCACCAAAGAATCTGGTCGAGCCAATGGATGCCCCAGTCGCCGAGCTGGCCGTTGCCGAAGTCCAAAAAATTACGAAATCCCTTCGGATGAATGCGTTTGTTGAACGGAACCAACGGAGCCGGACCGCACCACATATTCCAATCGAGTCCTTCCGGAACCGGAGAATCGGGCTCTTTCTTTCCGGGACCGCCTTGATAGTTGACGAAGGCGCGGACGGAGCCGATTTTGCCGAGTTTGCCGCTTTTCAGGAATTCCATGGCGGCAATGTTATGCGGTGAGGCCCGACGATGGGTCCCGACCTGAACCTTTCGATTGGTTTCCCGAGCCGTTTTGACCATCGCGATTCCTTCGTGGATCGTATGGCAGATCGGTTTTTCAACGTAAACATGGGCTCCCGACTTGCAGGCGTCGATCGTGATCAGGGCGTGCCAATGGTCGGGCGTGGCGTTGATCACGATGTCCGGCTTGACTTGCTCAAGCATCTCGCGATAGTCGACAAAGGTTTTCGGTTCCAAGCCGGTCGACTCCTTGACCTTTTTCAGAGCGGAATCGATTTGGCGTTTGTCGACATCGACCAGCGCGACCGGCTCGACGGTTTTCGAGGCGATCGCGGCGTTGAGAATGTTCATTCCCCACCAGCCGGAGCCGACCAGGGCGACTCGATACTTTTTGTCTTTCTCCGCTCCGATCAGGGCCGGAGTCGGGAGCGTGGATGCGGCCACGGCCAAGGCCGAAGCGGTCAAAAAACGACGTCGTGATACTGTCATGAAAACCTCCGTTGGGTTCGTGGTGAAGGGATGTTTTTGATTGTCGGTCCGGGAATTACCAAAAGATACGTCGATCAAAATCGCAATGCCGGATTTTCAGTTCCGGTCTTTTATCGGAAAGCTTTTGAAGTGAAACCAGTGCCCGGCCATCGAAGGAACAATTCTGAAATTCCAGATCCGTGAGCGTTTTCGCGTCGAACAACGTCTCGAAAACGTCGTTTCCTTTAAACGGCGTGTCCTGAAAAAAAAGTCTTTTCAAATCCGGGAGCGACGCCAGTTCGGTCATCCCCTCCACGGTAAACGGCTGGTTCGGTTCGCTCAGCGAAACGGACGTGATCCGATCAAGCCCGTGGAGGGGTTTCAAACGGTGCGAGAGATAAAACTCAGGCGCCGTTCCCCACATTTTCGGCAAATTCAGGTACACGTCGCCGCGGCGTTCGACGGC
>JAVBQW010000129.1:0-11213 GCA_031548665.1 Thermoguttaceae bacterium | reverse complement strand
ACCCTGCCAAGCCTAAAATTGCTTTTAGCCACGGAAGACACGGAAGGAACACGGAAGGAGATGATGCAAGGAATTTCTCCGTGATTTTTCCGTGTCTTCCGTGGCAAAATATTGATAAAATATGCTTTGGCGTTGTAGTAGAGTAAGACGCAAGCGTTTCCAAACCCTACACTCTACACCTCAAATCCGATTTCGATTCCTTTTTGCCCTTGTCGAGTCGTTCTCAAATCGTTATCGTTCGCCGTTCCTTATTTTTCTTTACCAGAAAAACAGCGAAAGATACACAATATGAGACAATCTCTCATGTTCCTGCGGCATTTCGGGGCGGTTTGTTGCCTGACGTTGGCGGCGTCTGTCGTTTCGGCTCAACAAGACGCTCCGAAACGGCCCGGATTTGCCAGCACGACGAAACCGGTCTACGTCGATTCGAACTCCTACGCTCCCGAAGGCGACGTGGATCCGAACCAACCGCTCGATCCGAATTTGGTCCTTGACGTTCGTATCGTCGGCAACGATCAGATCGGAGCGAAGGACATCATCCAGATCATCAAGACCCGCAAGGGGCGACCCTTCAACGAGGCGATGCTCGAAGAGGACAAACGCGCCCTCATGCAAAAAGGTTGGTTTTTCGACATCAAACCGAAGGTCGAAAAGACGCTGTCCGGATACATCGTGACGTTTACGTTCATTGAGCGGCCGATCCTCCATTACGTCAAAGTCGTCGGCAACAAGGCGCATACGAAGAAGGTTCTCCTTGAGGAAGCCGGTATTGCGCCGGGGGCCGCGCTGGATCCGATCGCCGTCCACCAAGCGAAGGAACGGATGGAACAGTTCTATCGCGACAGCGGATACTATCGCATCCATATCGACATCCTGTCTGGTGATCAGGTCGGCGACCGCGGCGCCGTTTTCAAGATCAGCGAAGGCGAAAAGCAACGAATTCTCGATGTCGACTTCGAAGGCAACACGCTGACGACCGGCGGCCGCTTGAAAACGTTGATCAGTTCGAAACCGGGCTGGTTCTTCTGGGTCAACAGCGAGTTCACGCGGAAACAACTCGACGAAGACGTCGAGGCGCTCAAAACATATTATCGGAAGCTCGGCTATTTTTACGCGAAGATCGATCGCAAATTCATCGAGACCGGCGGATACACCGGGCTCGGCAAGCCGCGAAACTGGGTCAAGGTCGTCTTCGTGATCGAAGAAGGACCGCGCTGCCGGGTCCGCGACGTTCGATTCGCCGGCAACAAGCTGTTTCCCGACGACGATCTCCGTAAAGAGATGAAGCTGCCGAAGGAAAAATACTATAATCAGGACATGCTCGAAACCGACATGGGCCGAATTAAAGAAAAATACGGCAAGCTCGGTTACGTTTTCTCCATGGCGGAACCGGATCCCCGGCTCGACGACGATTTCGTCGACCTCGTGATCAACATCAAGGAAGGACCGCGTTGCTCCGTCGAGTCGATCAACGTCGAAATCGTCGGCAACGAGGGCGCGGAGCCGTACACCAAGATGCAGCCGATCCTGAATCGCCTGTCGATGCATCCCGGCGACATTTTGAAGACGACGGACATCAACAGCAGCAAGCGTCGTCTGGCCGCCTCGCAGATTTTCAACGCCAATCCGACGCAGGGACAGATTCCCGAAATCATCTTCGAGTATCCCCAGTTGGCGATCGAAGACGAAGAGAAGGAAGAGCAAACCGCCGGACTCCCCAAGATTCGCGGCCAAAACTCCGGTTATCTGACTGAAAGCGACCGCCGTGAGGACGAAGCGTTGGAAACGTTTGCCTCGTTTTTCAAGGTCCGGCCCGCCAAACAGCAACCCGTTGTCCCGCAACAAGCGCCGCGGCAAAACGTGTTGCCGTATTTTCCGCAACAGAATCCGCAGCCGGCGCCGCAGTACGGCCAACCGCCGGTTGGGCAACCCGTCTATCGGGTTCCGACTTCGTCCTACGATCCGATGAGCCAACCGGTCGAACCGTTGAAGCTCTCGATGCCGAACCTTTCGGCGAAAACGGCGGTTGACGGCGAAATGCTTCAAATCGATCCGAATCAGGAAGTATATCGCGGTCAGGCGGCGACGTTCCGCTCTCCCAATACGTCGAATTCGAACTTTACGCCGATCTATTCGCCGCCTTCCTACGCAACGACTCCGGCTCCGATTTCGTACTCGGAAACGGCTGGATATTCTTCCAACGTCGCTCCAACGACTCCGACCGCCTACGGAAGTCTCGGGTTGGCGACGCCAACGGCTGCGACTACGACTTCGACAGTCAGCTACGGAGCATACGGTCCAACGACTTACACGCCGCCGGTGTATCAAACGACATCGGCTCCGGCGCCGATCACGATTCAGGTTGCGTCCTCGGATGTTCCCGGATATCAACAGGTCGGCGGCGCCGCGGCTTACAATCAAGGATCGGTTCCCAGTCCGACGACGGGAACCGCTCCGGGCTCCTCGACGGCCGTCTATCGCGGTTTGCCGGGAACGCCGGCGATCGGCGACTCCGCGTATGGATTCGATCCCAGCGCTCCGTCCGCGATCAACGGCAGGATTTATCCGACGCCGATCACCATCCGGGTTCAGGAAACCCGCACCGGGCAGCTCATGATGAGCGTTGCCGTCAGTTCGGACTCCGGTTTGATGGGCCGATTCGTGATCGAGGAACAAAACTTCGATGCTCTGAATTTCCCGAAAGGCTGGCGTTTTTCCGACTGGAAAAACGCGTTCCGGGGCAAAGGCCAACGGTTCCGTATCGAAGCGGTTCCCGGCACGCAGGTCCAGCGTTACGAAGTCAGTTGGCAGACGCCGTATCTGTTCGATCAGGATTACTCCTTGGGTTTGAGCGGTTTCTATTATCAACGTTTCTACGACGAATGGTACGAAGACCGGGTCGGCGGTACCGTGTCGATCGGCAAACTTTGGACGCCGGACTTCTCGACCTCGTTGATCTTCAACGGCCAACAGGTCAACATCTACCATCCGATGTTCCCGGTTCAGGAACTCTACGACACGCTCGGACATCATCCGATGTACTCGATCGGTTTGAACGCAAGCTATAACACCCGGGACAGCGAATACATTCCGACGGAAGGACATCTGATTTCCGGAAACATCGAGCAGGTGTTCGGCGACTACCAATTCCTTCGCGGCGGCATCGACTTGCGAAAGTATTTCACGCTCCATGAACGGGCCGACCGCAGCGGTCGCTGGGTGCTCGGATTGCGTTCGAGCATTTCGGTCTCGGAAGGCAACGCGCCGATTTACGAACGGTATTACGCCGGCGGATTCACGAACCTTCGTGGATTCGAGTTTCGTGGCGTGACGCCGCGTGATGAGGCGACCGGCATGGGAATGGGCGGTTGCATGCAATTCTTTAACTCGGCCGAATTGATCTTTCCGATCACGGCCGACGACATGATCCGCGGCTCGTTCTTCGTCGACACCGGAACCGTTGAAACGTCGATCTCCGATTGGAAGAGCAAATATCGTGTCGCCGTCGGCTTTGGAATCCGGCTCACGATCCCGATGATGGGACCCGCGCCGATCGCTCTCGACTTCGCCTTCCCGCTCACCAAGGACCCGGGAGACCAAAAACAGATGTTCTCCTTCAACGTCGGATTCATGAGATAAGAGGGGAAGGGGCCGGTACAAAGTTAGCGAATCGTCATTCGGCAAAAGATACCGTCATCCCCGCGCAGGCGGGGACCCAGACGAAAGACGTCATTGTTATCGTTGCATCCGTTTTTGACGGAATATTGAACACAGTGAATGACGTGTGCAAACACTCATTATTATCTAATCTCTCGGGCCCCGCCTGCGCGGGGATGACGAACATTATTTCCTTGACTTTGTACCAGCCCCTCTTGCTCACTATCCCCGAAATCGCGGCTTTGGACGCTCACGGAAGTTGGATTCGGATTCCGCCGGAACTCAACGTTCCGTTGACGGATCGAGTTCGGCGTCTCGTCGACACGGCGGCGTTTCGTCGCTTGGCGAAGATCAGCCAAGTCGGTTTGGTGTCGCTGGTTTACCCGGCGGCGTTGCATACAAGATTCGAGCATTCGTTGGGCGTCTATCGGTTGGCGTTGTTGACACTGAAACGCTTGGCGTACGATTCCCGATTCGCGGCGACCGTTTCAAAGCGGGACGCCGAGTTGTTGATCGTTACGGCGTTGCTTCACGACATCGGACATTGGCCGTTCTGCCACGCCGTCGAGGATATTTGCTTGCCGGGAATTCCGCATCACGAATCGTCGGCGGCGGAATTTCTCAAAAACGACGAATTGGGCGAACTTCTTCGAAATGATTGGGGATTGGAATCGAACGACGTCGCTCGGCTGCTCAAGGACGAAACGGAAGGAAACTCGATCAAATTGTTGTCGAGTATTTTGTCGGGACCGATCGACATCGACAAGATGGACTATCTTTTCCGTGACAGCTTGCACGCCGGGGTTCCTTACGGTCGGAACGTGGACCAGGGCCGCCTGATCGGCAGTCTCTGCGTCAACGAATCCGGCGACGCCTTGGCGATCACCGAAAAGGGCAAGACGGCGGCCGAGTTGATGGTTTTCGCCCGATATGTGATGTTCAGCGAAGTTTATTGGCACCACGCCGTTCGGGCGGCAACATCGATGTTCCAACGGCTGTTTTTCGAACAGTATGAAAACGGGCGAATTGAGACGACGGATTTTTTTCAGTCGACGGAAATCGAAGGAATCGAACGACTTCGTCGACTCGCTCAGGGAACATCAACGGAACCCTTGGCGGAGGGGCTGTTCGGACCGAGACGGATGCTGTACAAACGCGTTGCCCAATTCAGTATCATGGAGGAGCCGGAACTGTATCGTCGTTTGGCGGGCCGTCCGTATTCGGAGCTTCAGAGAATCACGGAGCGTTTGGCGGAGCGGTTCGGACTGCGGGCTTCGTTCTGTCCGATCTTGCTGGACGCGCCGCCGGTCGAGAAAGAGGTCGAGATCAAGATCGACGTCTATTACGCCAAGGAACGCCGCTATCGACCGTTGGAACAGGTTTCGCCGGTCGTCCGCGTGATGGCTCGGGAACAGTTCGACGACTATGTGAAGCGGGTCCGAATCTTCGCGCATCCCGATGTTGTGGAACGACTCAAGGATGTCGCGTCCGTCCTCCGGGACGAAATAGGGAACCTCTGATATACTGCGAAACGGCATTCGACTGATACTTTTCGAAAAGATTTCTCCGTTTCGTTTTTTTCATAAAGTCAAATACTGCCGAAAGATGAGCCGACCAACGGAAGGCGGCGCTGGATGGGGCCGAAGGCAGCCGCCTTACCGTGCTACGGTATAACTTGCACAGTATAACTATTCTCCAATGAAGCGAACGTCGGCTTCGGGAAACGATTTTATGAGGTCGCCGCTTTTTTCGGGGCCTTGCACGCTGCACGCCGAAGCCAAGGCGTCCGCTTCGCAAGCCGTCGGAGCCGTGACTCGGACGATCAGCGACGATTGCAGTCCGTAGCCCGTTTTCGGGTCGACGATATGCGAATACCGAACGCCGGCGAACTCCACGAAACGGTACGTGTCTCCGGAAGTCGCCAAGGATCGGTTTTCCAGTGGAACCATTTCGTCGGTCGATCCCACAGCGGCGATCTTCCAACCGCCGGGAGGAGCCTTGCCGACTCGCATGTCGCCGCCGGCGTCGACCAATACTGTCGCGAATCCGGCCGCCTGGAGGACCTCGAAGGCTCGATCAATCGCGTATCCCTTGGCGATTCCGCCCAAATCGAAGCGAACGCCCTTCTTCTTCAGGCGAACCGATTGCGTTTTTTCGTCGAGCTCCCAAAGATCGTTGCCGACCAGTTCCCGGGCCTTGGCGATCAGCTCCGGTTTCGGCAGTTCATGCATCCGACGGGCTCGCCGCCACAGTCGGACCAAAGGCGCGACCGTGATGTCGAACGCCCCTCCGGAAAGTTCGGCGAAGCGTTTCGATGCCGTCAGCACGGCGTAAAGATCGTCGCTGACCTTGATCCATGGCAACACGCCGGTCTTCTCGAATTCCTCCGAGGAACGGCGTGAAAGCAGCATCAACTCGCTGTCCTCATCGTAATCGCTCATCACGGCGTTCAGGGTTCGAAACCGATCGAACGCCGCCTCCGCGGCTTGCTCAATCGCCTTGGCGTCGTCGCCGTGGACGACGATCCGAATCGCGACGCCCATCTCGGGACGCTCGAACTCGAAACGCTCCGCGAAAACGGATTTCGTCGCGAGAATCATGCACAGGACAACCGCCCAATGGATTGAGAGCCTCGAAAAATACACCCTAAGGAACTGTAAAGAAATAACATGTACAAAGAGCCCCGAGTGGAGGCGGTACTCCACCGTAACTCGGGGGTTGAAGCGGCAGCCAATATTGTACGTTTGCATAGATTATTAATTTACAGATCCTAACGTCGTTGGGACCGAAAATGTTTTTCGATTTTTGAAGACCGGGACCTCAGGTCCCGGCTCTTGATAAGTTTTTTCGTGATTGGAGTTTTTCGTTCATCGGGAACGATAGGAGCCGGAACGGTAATACTCTTTGCGTTCCTTGTTACGTGACTTCGTTCCGTAGTCCGACGATCCGGAGGAATAGGGGGCGTTCGTCGGAATCGGTTTGCCCTCGCTCGGACCGGTGGTCGGCGGCTTCCAATCCGGAGATTTTTCGGCAGGAATCGCTTCGTGCGGCGGCGGAGTTCCCGGAGTTAAAGTCGGCGAGCCGGGCGGTCCCTGTGGAGTTCCCGGAGGGGGCGGCGGCGTTTCCGTCGGCGGCGTCGCTGTCGTCGTCGTCGTTGTCGGGGTAACGGCGGCGACTCCTCCCTGACGTCGTTCCAGCTCCCGTTTCGCTTGTTCCTCTTTGAGACGTTTGTCGTCATCGACTTTTTTCAGGGCGGCGAAGACTTCGGCAACCGTCGCGAATCCGTCGTTGTTGGTATCCAGAAATCGAAATTCCTCGGCAATTGCTTCGGTCCAAGGCAGACCGTTGGCGTATTCCGTCATCGAAAGCTGTCCGTCCTGATCCTTATCCCGTTCGAAAAACCAGTCGGGAACACCGATCGGCAGCCGATCGTAAGCATTGGACTGCTTCGTCGAGACGACGGCGCTTCCCATGGTTCCGGCCGCCTTGCCTCCGAGCGCCGAAACGAGTTCCGTCATCGAAAGTCGGCCGTCTCGATTTTTGTCGGCAGCGTCCGGATTGAACGGCAGCGACGAAACCCATTCGCCCTTGTCCTTGTCCAACGTTCCGTTCTTGTTCTTATCGTATCGGTTCATGATTTCCCGAGCCGAACGCAAAATCTGATCCGATTGACTCGTCGGCGTTCCGGAGCTTGACGAAACGCTCGACGCAACCTTCGGCTGCGGTTCGCGCTGTCCGAAGCCGACAATCGCGGCAAGTTCCGGTTCTTTTTCGCCGAAATAGGGAACCAGCGGATCCTTCGGCAGGCCGGCGGGCGTCGCGGCCGTTGAAGAAGAACCGCCGCTTCGTCGTGAGGAATCGGAACCTCCTCCCGCGGCCGCTTTTCGTTCCAGGTCGGCAATTGAAACGGTTTTTGAAGAATCACCACCCAGCCGACTGATCATCATCGAGACGAAAGGACGTCGATACTCCGGAATCTCGCTCGGCTCCAACTTGCCGTCGCCGTTGGCGTCCATCGCTTTGAGCATTCCAATCAGACGCTCATTTCGAGAGGAATCGCTACCGCCCGGCCCTTCTGGTCCGCCGCCGCGACCGAAGGAGCCCCCCATTGGAGGACCGCCGCCGAAGGGACCGCCGAATCCACCGCCCGGAGGGCCGCCGCCGAAGGGACCGCCGAATCCGCCGCCCGGAGGACCGCCGCCGAATCTTGAGGAACGATCATCGCCGCCCCGATCCCGTCGCCGTTCACCACGGTCTTGGGCAAAGAGAGCGGTTGCCGTTTCTCCAACGAACAGGACCGTCAATATCAGCAAGATCGTTTTTTTCATGGGGCTCAAAGAATGATATTTTATCGAATTTGTCAACAACAGCCGGAATGGAGCCGGTACTCCGGCGAAATGCCGGTCTTAGCGGTGTTGAAATGCTTACGAATCAACATTTCGATGGGGCCGCCTCCTTTCCGGCTGTCGTTTCGTTTCCCAACCCGGTCTATTATTTGTTCTGTGCAAGTTACCAAACATCGAACATTGAACGAGGCAGGAGACTGTAGGCCGGAGGCTGAAGTTCCCGGTTTCCAATCGTTCCCTCCGGTCTCCAGCCTCCAGTCTTGCGGCAGAATCAAGGTTACGTTCACGAACAAAGCCGAAAACTTGCACAGTATAATTATACCACATCCCTCTAAGAGATATAAACCGAAAACAAGAAATTCGATTCGCCAAAAAGCGGGAACTTTTTTCCACAGAGAACCAACACGTCCCGAAATTGTTGTATAATGACAGGCCGATGACAATTTTTGGGGAAACCGACACCATGCTAATATTTTTATCGACTGAGGCGGCAAGCACGGAACAGGATCGAATTCTCGACTTTCTTGAACGCTTGGGCGTCAAAGGTTTTTCGACACGTTTCGGCGGTCGCTCCGTCGTTGTTGCCGCCGAGGGTAAACCGTTCTGTTCGCCGAGCGATCCGGTGTTCCAGGAAATCTCCGATATGGACGCCGTCGACGAAGTCGTTGCCGTGTCGGTCCCGTATCCGCTTTGTAGTCGGGGACTGCGTCCGAGCGGTTCGATTATTCGAACGCTGGACTTTTCGGTCGGCAACGGAACCTTCGGAGTGATCGCCGGGCCTTGTACGGTCGAAAACGAATCGCAAACCATGGAAACGGCTCGGCTCGTTAAAGCGGCGGGGGCGACCGCTCTTCGTGGTGGGGCCTTTAAACCGCGAACCAGTCCTTACGCCTTCCAAGGACTCAGGGAGGAAGGTCTCCGAATTCTCTCCAAGGCTCGCGAAGAAACCGGTTTGGCAATCATTACCGAGGCGATGTCGTCCGAAGAGGCCCTGCTTGTCGAAGAATACGCCGACGTCGTCCAGATCGGAACCCGGAACGCCCAAAATTATCGATTGCTCGAAACCTGTGGACGGCTTCGCAAGCCGATTCTCCTCAAACGCGGATTCAGCTGCTCCCTCGACGAATTCCTGATGTCGGCCGAATACATTTTGGCCGGCGGCAACGAACAGGTAATTCTCTGCGAACGCGGAATTCGAACTTTCGAAACTTACATACGGTACACGTTGCCGATTGCCGCGATTCCGGCGCTGAAGATTCTTACGCATCTTCCAGTCGTTGTCGATCCGAGCCACGCTGCCGGACGCGCCGATCTCGTTTTTCCCTTGGCCGTGGCGTCCGCCGCCGCCGGAGCCGACGGTTTGCTCGTCGAGGTCCATACCGATCCGAAACGGGCTTTGTGCGACGGTCGCCAATCCCTGACGCCGAAAGAGTTCGCCGCGATGGTTCAAACCTGCCTGCGTGTTCGAGCGGCACTGTGATATTCTTTGTACCTCCATGTCCCATTCCGCCTTTCGGAGAGGCAATGGGAGGATCCCTTTCGCCGTTTTTTTTCGGGGGTCTGGCTATTCGGATCGAACAAATCTATAATAGTTTACGTAGTATGCTTCTACCCTTTTTGACTTTGTGGATAGTTACTCCCTCTACGTTCTTTGGCTTTTGAAGTCAATTTTCGTCGAATGGTGGTCCATACGGCTCGGACCTCGAATAAAGGGCGGCCGGTCCCGAAAGTTTTTTGTCGATCTTTCCTTCTTCCTGCCTCGTTACGAGATTCCATGCAAGTTCTGATCGTCGATGACAGCAAGCTCGCCTTGATGGCCTTGAAAGGCCTCTTGACCAATGCCGGATACGAAGTCCTGACCGCGATGAACGGACAGGAAGCGCTCGAAGTCCTGAAAAAGCATCCGGCCCGCTTGGTGATTTCCGACTGGGAAATGCCCGTGATGAACGGCATCGAATTTTGTCGGGCGATCCGCGCTGAAGATTTTCCGGGATACGTTTATTTTCTGCTGCTCACGTCGCACGGAACCCTTGATGAAATGATTCAAGGGCTCTCCGCCGGAGCCGACGACTTTATCGCCAAGCCGTATAGTCCTGACGAGGTGATCGCCCGAATGCGGGCCGGTGAGCGAATCCTGTCGTTGGAAACCCGTGATGTCGCGATCTTTGCCATGGCGAAACTCGCGGAGTCCCGGGACGTCGATACGGGCGCCCATCTCGAACGGGTCCAATATTACTGTCGAGCCTTGTCGCAGCAGATGGCAACGGTTGAAAAATATCGGGATACGATCGATCCGGAGTTCGTTCGACTGATCTTTCAGACCAGTCCGCTCCACGACATTGGAAAGGTGGGAATTCCCGATGCGGTGCTTCTCAAGCCGGGACGTCTCGATCCGCAGGAATTCGAAATCATGAAGTCGCACACGACGATCGCCTCGCAAACACTCGACGCCGCATTGAAAAAATTCCCCGGCGTTTCGTTCCTCAAGATGGCGCGAGACATCGCGGCGACGCATCACGAGCGCTTCGACGGTTCCGGTTATCCCAATCGATTGAAAGGATACGACATTCCGCTGTGCGGCCGAATCATCGCCTTGGCCGACGTGTACGACGCGTTGATTTCGAAACGGGTCTACAAACAGGCCTTTTCGCACGAATCGGCGAAAACAGAGATCGTCAAGGGACGCGGAACCCATTTCGATCCCGACGTCGTCGACTCTTTTCTCGCCCGGGAAGAACAGTTTCTCAGTATCCGCAAACGCTTCGCCGAAGACGAAGATACGGCGGAGTAAAATCAACAAGAGCCGGGATCCGTGGTCACGGTGATGCGGGGGCAGGGGCGGAAAAAAAGGTTGAGCGTGTGAACACGGCTTCACACGCTCAACCTTTTCTCATGCAACGGGGATGTTGTTCGAAATTCATCGCGTCGCAAGACGACGCGGCTGAAGACACCGACTTGGTGTAAAGTTAACGAAATAACATTTGTCGAACATTATTTCGCTCACGCCGTTCTAGTACAAAGTCAAGAAAATAATGTTCGTCATCCCCGCGAAGGCGGGGACCCAGATGAGAGGCGTTGTCAACCGTTTGCACACTCTTTAACTTGCGGCGATGCAAAGGGTTGGAAAATTTACTCTCTAGGTCCCCGCCTGCGCGGGGATGACGATATCTTTCCTATTTTCACGAAGCTCAATTCGCTAACTTTGTACTA
>JAVBQW010000079.1:0-11326 GCA_031548665.1 Thermoguttaceae bacterium | reverse complement strand
CACCCGCCGGCGCCCCCCCCCGCCCGGCCCGACCACCACCACGCCCCGCCCGCCGCACTCCGTGAGCCGGCGGAGCAGCACCGCGTCCTGACGTAGAACAATCACGAACCGGACGCCGAACTCCGTGAGTCGGTGGAGCAGAACCGTGTCTTGACGGAGAAGAATCACGAACTGGACGTCGAACTCCGTGAGTCGGTGGAGCAGAACCGCGTCCTGACGGAGAAGAACCACGAACTGGACGCCGAAATCCGTGAGTCGGCGAAGCAAAATCAGGAACTGAAGGCCGAGATTCATGCGACAGCGGAACAAAACCGTGAACTCAACGCAAAGAATCAGAAACAGGACGTCACGATCCGTGAAGCGACGAAAAAGAACAGCGTCTTGACCGAAAAGAACCGTGAGCTGACGGAGCAGAATCATCAATTACAAGCTCAAAGTGAAGAGCTGAAGCGGATTGTTGCCGCCTTGTCCACCGAATCGTCGACGACCGCAACGACATTGAATAACTATATTATTCAATATCAAGAGACAGTCGCGTTGAAGGATCGAAATCAAGCGGAGTTAGCGACCCTTCGCAAAGAAAAGGATTCGTTGAGAACGGAACAGGGCATTTTGGAAAAAGAGCATCGCGATTTGTCGTTGACGCTGGACAGGATGCACGGACTACTCTGTTCTTCACTCAAAAGACAAGAGAAACAACGTTTGTCGACTTCCTTCCAATTGGGATCGGTCTTCGTCAATGCGGTCGCCAAACCGGGGCTGAATACGATTTTGTTCCCTTGGTATCTCTCCAAACTACTGGTCGAACGTCTAACACCTGCCGCGGTTCGATTAGCGGTCCGCTGTGTTCCGTCCATCGTCGTCCAACTGGCGAAAAAATGTCTGCCGGGCCGATTGGTACAGATGGTTAAAAATACCCTGTCCGGTGAGAATCGAGATTCGTCGATTCTGTTGCCGCCTTCTCCGCCGGTACTCCGACGCGCCCAACGTCGTATCCGAGAACGAGAACGCCGAATGGCGCTCTTGGGCGAATCAGCCTCGATGAACATGACGAACGAAGACGTTTCTTCATCGGAAACGGCCATTGTGAACCTTACTCCGACGATTGCCCTGTCCTCGACAGCCTCGCTCTCGGCCTCGCTCACGGAGTCGGGTTCGTCGGACAGTGCCGCCGTGATCCGAGTACTCAAGCAAACGTCGGAACAGGACAGACCGTTGATCGTCGGCTGCATCGCGGACGAGTTTACATCGGAGTGTCTCCAATACGATTGCCGGCTTCTCGCTCCCGGACAAGCGAACTGGCAGGCGATGTTCGAACGCGAACGTCCGGACTTTTTCTTCATGGAAAGCTGCTGGCGGGGAAACGATAAAACATGGGGAACCGTCGACGGCCGCGACAAACGAAAGACGGGGGTGTTCCAGGAACTGTTGAATTGGTGCCGAAAAAACGACGTCCCGACGGTGTTTTGGAACAAGGAAGATCCGCCGCATTTCGAACGTTTTTCCCCGATCGCCAAGCTGTTCGACTATGTGTTTACCTCGGACGCCAACATGGTGGAACGTTACAAGGCGGATTACGGCATCCAAGCCGAACCGATGACGTTCGCGGCGCAACCGTATTATCATAATCCGTCGCCGATCCTCGCACGAAAATCCAAGGCGGTGTTCGCCGGAACCTATTACTCCAAGCGACCGGAGCGCTGTGCCGATTTCGATCGGATCGACGCGCTGCTGAACGACCTCGGCATTCCCTATGACATCTACGACAGGAACGCCGAACGTCTCGATTTGTTTCCCGACCTGGCGTATCCGGAGCATTATCGATCGAAAATCGTCGGATACTGTCCGGCCGAAGACATGTGGAAGATCCACAAAGGATACCGTTACCAAATCAACATGAATACGGTCAAGTCGTCGCCGACGATGTTTGCGCGACGCGTGTTCGAATCCCTCGCGTCGGGAACTCCCGTGATCACGAACGACTCGACCGGAATGCGGAAGATCTTCGGTGATCTGGTCGTCGTTCACGATCAGAAACACGATGCCACGGAACGATTGCGGCTCCTCGAATCCAATCCGTCGACGTATCAGGATTTGGTGTTACGGGGTATTCGCGAGGTCATGAGACATCATACCTACGCCCACCGTCTCCGTCAAATCACCGACCGTCTCGGAATCGATACGGTCCTCCAACACAAACGCCTCGGCGTGTTGACCCGGGCCGCCTCGGCTCAGGAAGCCCGACAGATAAAAACGTGTTTCGAAAAACGTACATGGCGAGACGCGACGTTGATCGTCATCCTCGGTGATTTCGAAGGCGCTTATCGATTCTTGAATGAAAACACTTCCGACGTTATTTTCGTTCTCGGATCCATGGCCTCGGAAAAAGACGTTCTTCTCCGGTTCGGCAGCGTGGATCAAGTCGTTCGCGTCGGAATCGCGGAACTGAACGTCCCGGAATTCCTGGAAGACGCGGCTTACGGGACTTGCGACTCGAATGTCCGGTTAGTACGAAAATCGGCCTGAGAAACCGGAGAAAACGATTCACTGAAACAATACTATATCAAATGAGGAGTTGCCCCGAACGTTCCAGCATTCCAACGTTCCAGCGGAATCCGGGGCTCTCGATAAAAAAATTCGTTTTGACTTCGCTCCACCCCTTTTCACCGAAAAACGATGTTTCCCCAACGAATCCCCTTGCTCACCTGGAATTTTTTACCGTCCGCCTTGTCGTCCTCCAGCTTGGGGCTTTACAAACGTATTAAGGACACCGGGTTTACGTTCGACGTGATCCACGGAGACGCCGACGTTCACTATCCCAGTTCCTCGCGCATGTTGGCGACGGCGAAAGCGACCTTTCACTCCCACCAAATTCACGTTCTCGGCACCGACTCCCGGGCTCCGGAGACCTCGGCCGAATATGTCCGATTAAGCGTTGCGAAATTTGAAGAACTGGCCGTTCGCAATCGATACCGTTGTTTCATGACGCATTCGCACCCACCCGTTTCGCACCAATGCGGACTGCGAATCAAGGAAGCCCATCCGGATCTGTTTTGGGTCGCGTCCTTCGGCGACTCGATCGCGAATACTCCGTTCAATAAATACTACACCTTCCCGACTCTGCCGGAAGAAACGGCCATGGAGCGTCGCGTTCTCGAACTCGCCGACCGTGTGGTCGTCACCTGCGAGCAGCAGCGCCGTGTCATGGCGAAAGGTCATCCGAGATCGGTCCTCGACAAGATCGAGATCGTTCCGCACTGTTTCGATCCGGCCATGTATCCGTACGTATTGCCGGCCTCGGACAAGTTCGTGTTCATGCACATCGGCATGTTCTACAAACACAAACGCACCGCGGAGCCGATCATGCAGGGATTCCGGAGACTGCTCGAAAAATTCCCGGAATACAAAGACAAATTTCAAGCGATCTTTTACGGCGCGAATCCCTGGCACACCAGCTCCTTCAAGAATCCGGAACTCGAAAAGCATGTCGTCTTCGGCGGAAAGATTCCTTACCTGGCGAGCTTGGGAGAAATGCGACGCGCGGACGCCCTGTTGCTGCGAGACGCGGATTTCGGCGACGACGGTTGGGAGGAAAGCATTTTCTATCCCGGTAAACTCGCCGATTATTGGGGGGCGGACAAACCGATCATCGGCGTCACGATGAACCAGGGATTCACGGCGGAAACCCTCGACCGTTTCAACATGCCTTACGCAACGGAAAACGAAACGGAAAAACTCGCCGGGATTTACAAATCGGCCATCGACGGCAAATACGCGGTGCGTCCCGGATACGCGGAGTGTTTTCATTCGTCGAAGGCGGGCCGAAAAATCGAAACGATTTTCTGCGACCCGTTCGTGGGGCCCGCGAAGAAGAAGAACATCCTGTTCGCGGGGCACGATTTGAAATTCGCGAAACATATCATCGAGTACTTCCAGGAAGCGGACGGTTATGAAGTCCGTTGCGACAACACCAAGCACGGCGGTATCGTCGACGAACAGGAAAGCCGTCTCTTGCTGGAGTGGGCCGATGTGATCTTCTGCGAATGGGGACTCGGCAACGCGGTCTGGTATTCAAACAATAAACGACCGGGACAGAAACTGATCGTCCGCATGCATCTCCAGGAACGGGAAACACCCTACCCCTCGCAGTTCGACATGGGGGCGGTCGACGCCATCATCAGCATTGCTCCCTATTGGTTCGAGGAATTCCAGAAGCTTTTCCCCATTCCCCGCGAGAAGATGAAAATCATCTTCAATCTGGTCGATATGGACGCATTCCGACATTCCCGGCATCCGGATTCGGTGTTTCATCTGGGCATCGTCGGCATCGTTCCGCAGCGAAAGCGCTTCGACCGGGCCCTGGATATTCTCGAACGGCTTTACAAAATCAATCGGCGCTATAAACTTTTCATCAAGGGCAAACTTCCTCAGGATTATCCGTGGATGCTCAGTAAAAAGTTCAAACACGAATTCGCTTATTACGAATCGTGTTACAAACGGATCGAGAATTCGAAATGGCGTGACAATGTAATTTACGATCCCCAAGGCGACGACATGGGGGAATGGTACTCGAAAATCGGTTATCTGCTTTCGCCGAGCGACTTTGAAGGATCGCACCACAGCGTGGCCGAATCCATGGCGGCCGGCTGCGTTCCCGTCATCAATTGTTGGGACGGAGCGGCGTTGATGTATCCCCGGAAATACGTGCATCAAACAACGGAAGAAATGGTCGAAGCGATTCGTCGCGGGTTCGACGTCAGGGAATGTGAAGACTGTCGGAGCTACGCCCAACGGAATTTCGACAAAACCGTCGTCGTCGGTCAAATCGAAAAGCTCATCCATTCATCGTAATGAAAACAACCGGAGTACCGGTTATTATTGAAAGAGCCCCAAGTGGAGGCGGCCGAAAAATCAATACGCCGCCGGAACTTGGAGGTTGAATCGGCCCCACTGTTTCGGGGGGCTGTTTTTCGAGCGGAGTCCGCATACCGCGTCAAATTTTCACTGGAAAGTCAAACCGAAGTCTTCGTGGCGATATCGTTGAATATCCCAACCATAAAGGAACCGTCGATGAATCAAAAGGAATCCCCAAATAACGGACAGGAAACCAGGAAACAGGAACCCAATAAAAAGGAAACCGCTTTTTCTTTCCTGTCGATTCCCTGGCATGTTCTCGTTTTCGTCGTGTATCCGACGTGCTTCATGATCTCGATGAACGGGATGCCGTTTTTGCAGTTCGCGCCTCCCGCTTTGTTGCGGATCGGAATAGCCGCCGCTTGTCTCATGGCCTTGCTTTCTCTCGTTTTGAGAAGCCTCAGCAAAGCCGCGTTGCTTGTTTCCGCTCTTTCATTGGGCTTCCTGATCGTCGGCTCCACGCTCGTTCCCGAGGAAATGTTGGGGGAGAACGATTTTATTCTTGTTCTTCATTATTGTTCGCCGTTTATCGTTTTTTATTGGACGACGGTATTCATCGTCATCGCCGGGACGCTTGCGTTGTTGGCAATCAACGACAAGATCATCGGAGGTTTGACGAATCTGCTCAATATTTTCGCCGTCTTTTTGTTCTTTTCGACCGTGTACGGAATTATCCAAAGCGAGATCGCCATCAACGCTGAAAATCTCGAAAAAAAGCAGATGGTCGAAGAAATGAAACAAAAACGAATGACCGACGAAGCGAACCGGAACAATCGTCGGTCGGCCGAAGGCGCTCCCGAACAGCAACAAGACGGAAAAACAGCGGAATATCCGGACATTTATTTCATTCTGCCCGACGCGTTTATCGGACAATTGGAGTGGGCCGGCGATCCTTCCGCCATCGGCGATCTTGTCGAGTTTTTGGAGGAACGACAATTTAACATACCAAAGTTTTCGGCGTCCAACTACACGAAAACGATTTTTTCCGTTCCTTCGACCATGAACATGGATTATGTTCATGAATTATTGGACTGTGTGTTGTCCGACAAACCAAACGAGAAAAACCTCTACCGCGCGAAAGCGAAAGAGGTCAAATCCATTTGGGCTAATTCCCTGGCCGTCAAACACCTGAAAGACAAAGGATACAAATGTATCTATCTTCCCTTCGGCTCGCCAACCTTCATTGACGGATATTTCGACCCCGAGATCGGTTTTGATGAAGTGATCGATTTGAGAGAGTCTCGTTATCAAAAACATCCGGAGATCGGCGAAGCCATCGAAAAGAAATTCGGGACGACAAAAGGATATTTCGTCCACGGCGCCTTTGAAGCGCTGAAGCAGCTTTCCAGCGAGCCGCAGCTCCCTCAAGACGGGAAGAACCAACCTCGTTTTATTTTTTCTCATATCATGAGTCCGCACGGTCCTTGGATCATCGATGAGAATGGGAAGCCGATCGATCAGCCGGGAATTACCGACGCGGAGCGTTACCTTCAAGAGATGTCTTATATAAAAAAGAGGCTCAAAGAGGTCGTCGAAGAAATCCTGAAATCACCTCGCCCGTCAGTGATCGTGATTGCGTCGGATCATGGTACCCAACACAAAAAACTTACCGGATACGGCGCTTCTTCTGAAATGAGAAAAAAATGGGATAGTACCTTGGAGCTCAGCGAGGTCCGGGCCGACCTGACCAAGAGTACGGACTCTTCTCTTTTCGCCAACTTCATCGCGATTCGATTTCATGACGGAAAGAAAATCGACCTGCCCGGATTCGTGACGAATATCAACATTCTAAGAACCGTATTCAATGTTACCTTCGGCGATTCCTGGAAAATGAAGGAAGACCGGTTTTACGTGGTTTCCGGCGGGCTTGCCAATTTAAAAACCTGGGAGTTCATGGATCAGACGGAACAGGTACGGACGTATCTTACGAGTTACTTCCAATTCCAGGAAAGCAAGAGCGGTGTGAAAATCGTATTTCCCAACAAGATTCCGGACGATAAAGTCCCGCCGCGGAGCGTTGAAAAACCCGAGAAGCCGCAGGAGTCCCAACCTTGAACGCCGTCAATGTGTCGCGGGAGACGACAAACGACGATAAATGACGCGTTTTTCAGATAAACAAGGAATTCGGGGCCGCGCCCGTCAGGAAGTGGAGGTCCGCCAAAGACCGCTTCCTGACGGGCGCGGCTCTGAATGAAGTCGACATGTTCGCAAGCACTCCGATCAATCCATCGCCTGTAAGGAAATCGAATCTTTTTTTCATTCATGAGCATCCCGGGGTTTTCGTTTTTTAAACGGTTGAAAAAGATCTTTTCACCGTCCGGATTTCGTAAATTACATTCGCTTGTTCGAATCGCCGTCATCGGAAACCCTCACATCGATTTCGCTCCGGTGCGTCTGCCGGACGGTCGACTCTTGCATTTGGGATTCGAACTGATGCAAAACGTTCGTCCGATCGGATGGAGCCGATTGTTGGAACACGTTTTCGATCGAAAGAAACGGGAACATACCGAACAGGTCATCCTGTCCGATTCCCGATCGCTGTTCGTTTCGAACGATCTGGGCGCGACTTGGAAGGAGATTCGCGTACCGATCGAGGATCCCGAGGAGCAATACATTTGGGGATCCTTCACGACCGACGCGGGATGGCATCTGATCCTCCTTCAAGATCTGACGAAGCAACAGACGCGGCGGGGAACCCCCGAAGCGGTCGCGAAGTCGATCTGCGTCTACGATGAACATTGGAGGCTGATCAAGAAAATCGACGCGCCGGGATATCTTTGGCACGGAAATTACAGTATCGACCAGCGCGGCGACACGATCATGTACGGCGAGTATCCCATCGACAGTCCGGACGGGCTGGCGATTCGCCGAAGTCGTGACGGCGGTTTGACTTGGAAAGAGTGCTTTCGCGCTCCGACCAGCGCGCAATCCGATGAATTTCCGCCGGAAACGTGTATCCGTCATTTTCATACCTGCCAGGCCGATCCTTGGAAACCGGGCCGTTGGTACGTTTCCAACGGCGATGCTCTGGACAAGGAATGGAGCTCGCTCTGGATCTCCGAAGACGATGGAGAGACCTGGAAACGAAGCGAACATCGCATCGTGAATCCGGAAGCGTTTCCCGAAGAGTCACGCGACGTCCTGAATCGAGCCGTCCTGCGAATGACGCCGCCGATCATCGGGAAAGACGCGATTTATTCCGTCACCGACGATGCTTTTCGATACAAAAAAACGGGAGCCCCGGAATCGAGTTATCTCGGCAGCCTGTTCGTCAAAATTTCGAAGGAAGCTCCGCACGAGATCACGATTCTCGACAACTTCGGCCAACAGGCGATGCGGAGCTGCACGAAAATCGACGAGGATTATTACGTCGCGATTTCCGAATCCAATCGCAAAGAAATGTCCTTGAACGTCGTCGTGTTCAACTTGAGCGGGTGGAGTCGCCTTGTCGGATTCGTTCCCCTGTCTTCGGACGAGGCCAACGCGGGACCGGGCACCGCATCATCCGTTTCGGCGAAAAATGGCACGTTTTTCACGAACGGCAGCCGCATTTCCCTGGAAAACGGCGATTCGTTTTCCTGTGTGTTGAAATGGAACGTCGCCGTGAACGGAACGAAAACCAAGCCGGACACTCCGAACGTTTCCAAGAAAGGATGCCGACTGATGACCGAATCGATTTTCTACACGGAACCCGGATTCACCGGTTGTCCGATCTGCGGAGGCACCGCTTTCGAGAAATACGGCAACGGGGAGAATCGATTGTGCTCCGGTTGTCGTTCTCTGGAACGTCAACGAGCGTTTGCCCGGATCTATGAGGAATATCTCTGCCACGAATTCGATTTCACCCGGAAGCCGATGCTGCATTTCGCGCCGACGCCGTCGGAGGTTTTCCTGTTTTCCAAATTATCGCGAATCAAACGGGTCACGGCCGACGTCTTGAAGTCTTACCATCCCGATTTGTTGATCGATATCTGCGACATGCGACGGATTCCCGACGGTTCCTTCGGTTCCGTGATGGCCGCCAGCGTTCTGGAATTCGTTCACGACGAGGAAGCCGCGCTTTCCGAACTGCATCGAATTCTATGCGAAGGCGGCCGGTTTTTCTTTTCGCCGGCAAAGATGCTCTACGGGGTCGATACTCGTACGCTTGTCAATCCATCGATCAGCAATTACGGTCCCCAAGCGTTCGACGAACACAAGGTTGCGTATTATCGGGATTACGGCGACGTCGATCTTCTTCGTCTCCTGCAGGAGTATTTCGTCGTCAAGACGTTTTACGCGTTCGACGCCCCGACGGCGACGATCCAGACCTGGTATTGCGGCATCAAGTCGAAACATTGGAGTCCGCGGAGAACGACGTCGAGTACCGCCGATGTGGAAAAGGTCGACATCAGCGAATTTCTTGAACGGAAAAAAATCGTCCGGGCGGTCGACTTGCAAAGCGTGACGTGCGATCAAACGCAAACCGAAACGGGGCGTCCGATCACCTGGACCTGTCAGGCGGTCGGCAGGGGTTCTCTGGAGTATGCCTGGTATCTTTTCAGGAACGATGAGCGCATCGACATCGTCTGGTATACGCCGCAGAACACGTTGACCTACACTCCGACGCAGCCCGGAAAATACATGGTCCAAGTTTATGTGCAAAATGAAGAGGAGAAACGATCCGTCTTCTCCGACGCGGTCGTCGTTCGTTGACCGTGCACAGATAACGAACGTGGCGGAACCTTTTTTCATCCTACCTATTTTTTCAGACACTTTTTCACCCATGAGCGACAGAGATGAAATCATCGAGAATTTTCGAACGATGTTTCCGGAAAACATCCATGAATACAGCGACGAGGAACTTTCCCTGATGGTGGAGCCCATCGCCCGGCACCTGACATGGTTTCGAAAAAAAGGGCCGAACAAGCTGCCGCTCACACGGGAAAAATTTCGTGAATGCGGCGTTTTTCCCCTTTGGGATCATTCCTATGATCCGTTATTCGATCCCAAACATTTTCATCGTCCGATGACGGACCGACGGGAATTGCCCGGCATCGACTACAATCTCGCCGAGCAATTCGAGTTGTTGGAAACCCTGACGCCTTACGGCGAGGAATTACGGCAGCTGATCGCTTCGTCGGAAGGCGGCGAAAACGCGCTCCCGAAAATCAACGCCGCCTTCGGCCCTCCCGGAGCCGCTCCTTGGTACGCGCTCATCCGGCACAAAAAACCGGCCAGAATTATCGAGATCGGACCGGGATCTTCGATGCGGTGGGCTCGCATGGCGGTCGATCAAAACAAGAAAGACGATCCGAATTACGATTGCGTTCTTACCTGTTTCGAGCCGAATTGTGTCGACGGACTCGAGAAGCTCGGCGTGAACGTCTTGCGATTGTCCGTGGAAACGTGCGACCGGGAGTTGTTCAACACGCTTCGCCGCAACGATTTTTTGTTCATCAATTCTTCGCATGTCATCCGACCTCAAGGCGACGTTCTCTTCGAATACCTGGAGATTCTTCCTCTTTTGAACGACGGCGTCATCGTTCACATCCGCGACATTTTCACGCCGTACGACTATCCGCCGCATTGGCTGGACGACCATGTACGGTTTTGGAACGAGCAATATCTCCTCGAAGCGTTTTTGACGTCGAATTCCGAGTGGAAAATCCTGTGTTCCGTCTACCTGATGATTCGGGAACACACGGAAAGATTTTCGAAACTGTGGCCCGTCAGCGATAAAGTCTGGGCGTCGAGTTTCTACATGCAAAAACGAAAATCGCCGAATCGCTAGTACCCTGCCAAGCCTAAAATTGCTTTTAGCCACGGAAGACACGGAAGGAACACGGAAGGAGATGATGCAAAGAATTTCTCCGTGATTTTTCCGTGTCTTCCGTGGCAAAATATTGATAAAATATGCTTTGGCGTTGTACTACATCGCAAAGAGTTTTTCATTTCGGAGAACACGAAAATCACGAAAAGACGAAAAACACGAACAATTCGACGAGGAAAAATATTGGTTCCATCGCATAAAAAAAGTTCGTTTTCAATTTTTCGTGTCGTTCGTCTTTTCGTGTGTTTCGTGTTCCTTCCGGAAAAAGTCCATTGCGCTGTCGTACTAAGGATTGTTTACACCCCTTTCTGCTGAATGAAGTGGGTTACTGAGTTCCAGTTAAAAAATGGCCCTTAAATTGGCAGTCCGGCATGCTCGAAAAAGGAACGGATCAACTCGGTGTCGTCGCTGATTTTTCGTGCGGATTCGACCGTCGCCGTTGTCAAGGCTTCCGTGTCCTCCGCCGTGAAGTTCGACAGGTCGCCCCGCTTCATTTGATTCCAACACGATTCCACCGGGTTCAATTCCGGCGAATACGTCGGTAGCGCAACGAAATCGAACCAGTCCGGATGGTTGAGTTGAAAATATTCCTCCGCCGCC
>JAVBQW010000199.1:0-12831 GCA_031548665.1 Thermoguttaceae bacterium | reverse complement strand
CGGCCTTACGGGCACGCCGTCGCAAAACTCCTTCCACGAAACCGGAAAAGTTCAAATATGAACGCAGTCCTCGCGAGTGTTACGACGACGAGACCTATTGCCGGGCCGTGAAGCGAGGTTGCGTCCGAGCCGGTGTTTCGGTTTGGACACCGAATCAGCTTCGGCACACGGCGGCGACTTTCATCCGCGAAACCTATGGCTTGGAGGCGGCGAAAATCATCCTCGGCCACCAGTCAGCGGTCACGACGGAAATTTACGCCGAAAAAGACGCAAAGATTGCCAAGAACATTATGAAAGAGATTGGCTGACATGAGTACCTCACCCACGGAAAAACGGTCGTATTACTACAAGCAGAATTTCGCGTTTTCGACGAATTACCTTGATTACGAGATTCCGGATTTCCGTGGGATCATCAATCGCACCGTTCCGCTCCTCGTCTTGCCGACCGGCATTTTGAACGTCGGTTTTCAGCCGATTTCAGCAAGTTCACTCCATGAACTGATTCAAAACTCGCTCAATGATGAAATCGCGATTGTCTGCAACGACGCCGTTTCGTTTCATCGTTTGGCGTTGCAACAGGCCGAGAACAACGAACAATACCGCGAATCCATCTGGCGTTTGACCGACAATCACGCCCTTTGGGATGTTTGTTTGCTTGAGCAGCGAATTGTGTGGGGCACGGAAGGGCGGGTAATTGGCTGTCCGTCGTTTGGTGATCTGCAAAATCAATACGGTGTTCCTGCTGACATGACCCCGCATGAAGCATTGCGGTATGTACTGCTTTCCCAGTTCGACAATTTGATCGACAATCTGCCGTTCTTGAAGAACGACATTGCAGGACGCCGAATTTTTCGTGAAAACGAATACGATTCGCCTTACATTTCCGCTCCGACGCGGGTTCTGGCAAGGGATCGGATTCATTTCAAAGAGCGTTTGCATGTCTTCGTTCCGCTGATCGAAGGTTGGCTCCGTTACGGCCCGGCTTGTATCGGCTTGGACGTTCAGGGGGCAATTGCCAAACATTACCTTGACCGCAGCAGCCCTCAACGGCTTACCGGTTCGCTCCGAAGATATCAGGAAATCCTGAACAGGCTTCGTGACACCTTGCGGGAGAGTTCCGATCAACGCAATTACAGCGATTTGCTCCATGGGAAGATCGAAGCGGACGGAAGTCCTGCTTATTCGTCGGCCTCGGCTCAGGTATCCATTCAGCATCACTGGGAGAACGCTTGGGGAGTTCAAGCGTACATGAATTCTACTCGTCCAGTGCCGAATCCCGAGGATTTTCGTGAGAATTCGCTCGTTCCCAACCCGGTCGATCCGGATGCCGAAGAACCCCATACGCTTCCTCCCCTCGGGCGCAAGGAGATTCGTTCCATCAACCGTTCACTTGGTTACACCCAGGACAACCGTTTTTCGCGGCGGATGCGACGTTTTCCTCTTGACGACAACGGACAAATTTCACTCGATCCCGACCATTGGAGCGATTTGATTCCATCAAACGGCCCGCTTCGACTTTGGGCGAAGTATCACGCCGCTTCCAAGACGCTCCACTTTGCGAGACCGTCCTCAACGTTTCTTCCACATGAGATATTCCCGTATCTGAAATCGTGCGTCACTGAATTCGCCGAATATCAAAATATTCCTTTGTTGACGCCATCGAACCCGGAGAAGCGAGTGTTTCTCGAACTTCGTATCCGCGATCTCGATTTGCTCTGCTATTTTCGCACACATCTGGAAACGGATTTTGCCCTTGAGTCAGGTCGGGAAAACGAACTGGATGCCTTGCGTCATGCGACGGGTACAACGGAAGTTGCCGCTTCCGTACCGACAATCTGGTCGGCTGAAGGCTTGGCCGCATCATTGGATTCGTATGAAGTCTCGGACCGGAGAGTGTTGCCGACCGACCCGATTTATTCGCGGGATTTCTGGGAAGCGGCGAGATATTACGGCAATTCCCGGTTTTTCGAACGTCCGCAACAAGAACGCGATCTTATTCTTGCCGCAATTTTCGGTTATGATCCGGAGGACCGTTTTCACGATAATGAACGTTGGGCATGGTACTTGCCCGAAGAACGCCGCGAAGAGCTGTTCCTGGCGATTGTTCGGTATTCGGTCAAAGGTCTGCTCCGGGGATACACAAGCGAAATGGTCGCGGAGCAATTACGTTCGCCATACGGTGATGAAATTCCCGGCACAATTCATGGGCAGATATTTTCGGAGGAAATCAATCGACTGTTTCGGCATCTGCTGAACACGGGTCGCTTCAGAGGCATGGTTGGTTCGAATCTACTCAATGCGATCCTTCCGAGGCTCTGCCTCGATCCGGTATTCCGACCGATGATCAGCGCCGAACGCTTATCGGAAGAGATTCGCCTCGACGGCCAATGGCGACGAGATGAAAGCGTACGGCGTGTCGTATCCGACCCCATGGGCCGCGATGCACTCGGTGATATTTCGGACGGTAATATCATGTCCGGTCGGTCGGCACAGAATCGCCTCCGATGGAATTTTCTCCTTCCGTTACTGGAAGAACGGTGTCATGAGCTTGGAGTTTCCGTAGTCGTTCCCGGCGAACAGCTCGTCGACCGACTCATGACAACAAACGCAATCAGTCAAAACGGCAAGCCCAGTCGTCCTGTTAGTGAATGGGAAAAACCGTACACATGCTGGATGGAAACCGCCGATGATGCCAAAAAAGCCGCATCCTACGCACTTGTTCGCAACGGTGCTAGCCTGATAACCGCTGTAGCAAACGGTTTTCTCCTCGAAGTTGATGTCGCTGAAGCTCAGACACTTGCTCAGCGATATGTGGGCATCGTGAAAAACACGGTCGAAGCCGCGATTGGCATCGAAGCGAACTTTTTCGGTAATTTTGTAGAAGCAAACCTCTCTTCTCAATGGCCGAATTCAGACGTGACGTCGATCGAGATGTGTGTAAATGATTGACTTTTCAGCCGTTTGCGTGTTTTCTCAAAAAAAGAATCTTTTTGCTTGACTTTGAGAATGGGCCTATTAGAATAATCTTTACGCGTTGGATAAAAACGGAGCCGCCTGAGCTGGATTGCGGTTTTGCCCAACGTGCCCCCACAGCTTCTATTAATCTGCCGGTTCTTTTTCCGTGCACGATGTGGGGATTTCTTGCTTGATGGAAGTTTTTCCGTGCTCTGCTATTCTCCGTGTCGTTCGCTCTTGAAGGCACCGGCGCATCTTGTTTCGTCATTGCAAAACAGGTGAATAAATGCGCGCACATTGTGTTTTTCTACAATCCCAAGACAACGGAGACCCTCCGGAAATTATTTCGCTTCCAGAAGCGGCATCGTTGATCGCTTCAAGGCCAAGCTTGGCAACGCTTTACCGCTGGATTTCCCGAGGCGTCAAGGGGAAACGCCTGCAAAGCGTCGCCATCGGCGGACGACGAATGATTCGACGCGGCGATCTGGAGCGATTTCTCGCCGAACTCAATAACTGTAACAATATCGATGACTTGAAAACATTCGGTGCTGAGCAAGAAAACTCCGGGCTGGTTGATAAACTACTCGGAAAAAAACCATCGACAAAAATAAATAAAAACGGAGGTTTCACATGACAAAAAAACAAAAAGAGTACGAATATTCTTCGGCAAGAAAACCTATAGTGCCGGAATGCTTGCGAACAGGAAACAATTCCTCCGTTGGCATTAAAAAACAAAGACAAAAGGCTGAAAAATCCTATTCGGCAGACGTGTATGCAAACACTCTGCCAGCACGAGTTTCTCTGGACAACATCGTTGTCGATCAACGGTTCCAGGTTCGTCGGAAGTTGGATGAAAAAACCGTTTCGGAATATCGTGAAATATATACCGAGTCACTCAAAATGATGCCTCCGATCATTCTCGTGCGGATAGATGGCAAGCTTCATCTTGTTGCTGGTTTTCAACGTTGCGAAGCGGCAAGACAAGCCGGGTGTAAGACGATTCTCGCCGTTACAATCGATGGCGATAACGAAAAAGCGATGGAAATCGCTCTTGGCTCCAATCGTCACGGCCTGAAGCTTTCGGACGGCGATAAGCAAAAAGCAATCCGGATGGCACTTGAATGGTTTCCGAAATTCAGCAATGTTCGAATTGCCGGTTTGATCGGATGTTGCGAAAGCTACGTTCGAAAAGTCAAGGGCGAAGTTGATGCATCGCAGGATCGCACCAGTGCGATCCTGAAAGAGAAAGTTGAAGGGGCCGATGGAAAAATGTATCCACGCTCTCGACGTAAAGAAGAGCCCCAAAATACATCTCTTGAAGAATTTCCCGAAGTCGAGGGAAGCAGGTGCGTTTCGGTTAGCGAATTACGCTCCGATGACGACTTGTCGGAAGATAGAGAGTTCGAAAATGATGAAGACCGCGAAGTCAAAACCCCTGTCGAAGAAATACTCGCCGATCTCAACGAGAAATATGTGCAATTATCCGAAGAGGATCAACTGTTATGCTGCGCTTCAATATGTGATTTTTTGGACAGGAATGGGTACTTCGATCATGAGGCCTCAGAGAATTCGACCCATGAAGACAGCGACGACTCGGGAGTCGCCGAGGAGGAATCATGCCTTGAAGAGGAGGATGACGATGATGATGTCGATGATTCGAGCGACTTTGACGAGGAGGGCGAGAAAGAATCTGACGACGAATGGGAAAACGTTGATGAAGAGGAAGACGATCTTTGGGATCTCAACGACGAGGTCTGGGACGATGACTGAGTCCGCGATAATTTACAGGGACGTCGGCCTCAAAAGTCGATTGATTTGGTGATGCAAATATTTTACGCACATTATTATCATGATAAAAATCGTCGACATTATGACAAGCCGGATTCCTATTGAAGGCAAAAGCATAAAGTACAACAATCGTCGGCGTCCCGAAATGGTTGGGATGGATTATCATAACAAAAACACACGTAAATAATGCAACCATGCGAAGTATGAAAGATTATGCCCTTGCCTATGCTCGGGCTGGATATGCGATCCTGCCATGCGAAGGCAAGGTTCCGCTGCTTTCCAGTGGATGCAGCGCCGCCTCAACGAATCAAGATGTAGTGAAGGCCTGGTTCGAGCGTTGTCCTGAAGCCAATATCGGAATTCGTTGTGGTCCCGACGTTTTGGTACTCGACACCGACTTCAAAAATAACGAAGAGGGCGAGATTGTCAAAGACGGTGAAGCCGATCTCCGAGCACTCAAGAAAAGGCTTGGTCCGCTCCCCGAAGGGCCCAAGGCAATGACGGGAAGCGGCGGGCGGCATCGTTTTTTTCAATCCCCGGACGTTCCCATATCGGGCCGAACAAATATCGGCGGCAAATCGATCGACATTCGAATCGGAAATCAATATCTGATTGTCGAACCCTCGATTCATCCGACGACCGGCAATCGGTATCTTTGGACCAACCCTTTGATTGCAGTGGACGGGAAAACCATTCGGCGGTTACCGTTACCAAAACTTCCGTTCACTTGGATCGACTGGCTCGTTTCAGTCGCCGGAAAATCTGCACCAACGAAAAAGGCTTCCAGTTGTTCACGCCTGGCTTCCGCTGACGATTGGATTCAGCCCGACCGAGAAACAGCATGGAAACGCATTGCATTGGCGTTATTCAAAGCAGGACATCGTGTTTTTCCACCATTGATGGATTCCGTATCAATGAAGCGTAACACAAAAGAAAAATGGCGCATGATCCGGTCTCTCCGATCGTTCGATCTACGAATACGGATATTATACGGAACATGATCCCAAGGTCGTAGCACAAAATCTTCGTTGATCCTCATCCGATAGATTGGCTGAGATGGGACCGTTTCTCGCCATTCCTTATTTCGATCATCAAGGCCGTAGAACTGATTTCGTCCGTTACAAACCGGATCATCCACGGATATCCGTAGACAGTAGCGGCAAAGAAAAACCGTACAAATATGAATCGCCCCGTGGCATTTCGACACGGCCGTATTTCCCTCCGTCGGCTTTCGGAGATGTCGGCGATGGAAGAAATGTTTTCTTTACGGAAGGCGAAAAAAAAGCCGTAAAGGCGACAGAGGAAGGGTTTTGCTGTATCGGTTTGCCGGGAATCACGAACTGGTCGGCACCGCGTCCAAAAGACGACGAAGGAAAACCGATCGGCAAACGCGAGCTCCATCTTGCCCTGCGTGAAATCGATTGGTCCGGTCGACGAGCCTTCATCGCCTTTGATACGGACCAATATCGTAACCCGGATGTCAACCGCGAGTCCGCCGAGTTGGCCCGTGTACTGGAAGATCACGGAGCCAAGGCTTATGTTCTTTCATTACCGGCCCTATGGAATCCGGAAACTCGTCACTTTGATAAACAAGGACTTGACGACTATCTTGTTCGGAATGATGCGGAAGAGTTTCGCCGGATCATCAACTATGCCGTTGACGTGCCGACGGGCATTCCACTTGATCTCTACCGCCAAGCAATGCGTGAATCCCTGTTTCGGATCAAGAAAGGGCGACGTCATGTGAACAAGGCGTTCACGGGAACAGGAAAAAGTTATGCGGATGTTCGGCATGCCCAAACGCAAAAATCTTCGATGTTTCTTGTTCCGACACATTCCCAGGCGGACGATCTTTGTGAGCAGGCAGACGAAATCGGGATTGACATTCGGCAATTTCCGATTCGTTCGGAAAGAAATTGTTCGAATATGGATGCTATCAGAGAGGCGGAGTCAAATGGTTTCAATCCCACGGCTGCCATTTGCGCCGTATGTCCGGAAAGACTCGGGAAAACATGCAAATATCATCAAGAACGGCGTGAGGTGGAAAGAGCTCCGCATGTTTGCACTACCCATGCCCGAGCCCGCCTGGTCGGACCAGGCTTGCTTGAAAATCGCGATTATGTATCCGTACAGGAAGACATGATCGGCATGTTGGCGCCGATCGTCATTGCCGCTGATGGTTTTGAACAGTTACTCACTTTTTTTTCCTGGGCGGAGTTCGCTTATTACTGGGAGAAAACGGAAGGGGAGGATCAGGAGGAAGAGAGATATGCCGTCAAACGATTTAATGTGAATTTCTGCCGCGAAATGGGGTACATGGCATGTCGGCTGCTGCATATCATAAAAAACGCAACCAGGACCGACCAATGCAGTCCCTATCCTTGGTTTGAAGTCGATGTTCCCATTCTGCCACGCCATCATGTTGATCGAACGGTTTACGAAATAATCCGAAAGTATCGGGAGAACAATCGACCCCAGTACAAATATTCGGAGCAAGACGAAACTTCTCCTGATCCACCCGACGGTTTCCAGAAAGATGTTCCTCCAAAACGAAGGCGTAAAAATCCCGATCGGAAACATCTTCCTCTGGGAACGCCGCCAAAGGGACTTTTTCAAACATTCGATAAAGATGCGGTCCGATTCTTGATGCTTCTGATGTCAGGCCGGATTTCCAGGTTCTACGTCCGCGTGACACCCTCGCAGGAGCCTGATGGCGAATCCGACGTGGACCTTGTAGGAATCTTTCGCATGCACTATCCTGACGATGCGGCGACTGTTTTCTCCGATGCAACGGCGGACCTGACCGTGTTGCCGCCGGAATGCAATAAAACGATCGTCGACTTAACACCGAAAGAAAGCCCTGAACAACTTCAGAAAATTATTCAGTACCCGAACGATGTTAAACAAAGCACCCGCCCTGAACGTGTCGTGGAAATCGTTCGCCAGTTATTACGACTTCACCCCGACAAACGACGGGTCGGGATCATTACCCACATGAAATTTGAATCGATCTTTAGCTCCGATCAGCAGAATTCGTTGCTGACGTCGGAAGAAAAAGGACGAATCGTCAAAACAGACCATTTTCATGGTACGCAGTCTCGCGGATGCAACAGATGGAAAGAGGAGTGCGATCTGCTGATCGTACTTGGAACACCTCGAGTCCCCCCTTCCGCGATCATCGAACGACTACTTCAACTTGGAATGCTTGATGCCGCGAAGAGAGACGGCAGATGGGCGAACGATTATTGGTCCGGTCGTCGACTTGATGGAACACGGATCACGGTTCGTTCGAAAGGATACCGAGACCGGATATGGCATCACGCCTATGGGCAACTGGTGCATGCCGAGTTGATCCAATCAATCGGACGTTCACGTTTGTTTTGTCCTGATGGCATTCCATTGACGATTGTTGTCACGAATGAAGAACTCGGCTATCCGATTGCCGATGAGCCGCTGACAACACTCACTCGCAGGATCATGGAAAATGCAATCCCGGTTTTTACTTTTTTTCTCGGGATCTCCGTTCCTTCCGATTCTTCCAGCCTCACTGAAATCCGCCACCAAAGTGGGACATTCGGGGCTTTTTCTTTTCTAACGGCCAATTTTTCTAAAATATTTAATAAGGATGTTTGGCCGTTAGGTTCCGGTAGCGATCAGAGACCAATTACCCCTGTAATCTGTACACAAGAGATAGCGGATCACTTGAAACAACCGCTCCGGACAGTCCGCAGGCAGTTAGCTGAGATGGAAGACCTTGGTCTTATAACCCGTAAAGGCCGTCGTGGCGGTTTTTTTCTTACCAAAGCAAACTACGCTTATTTCATTGACGTGGGAAAAAGCATCTTTGCGTTGCCCAGTCAGGCGAGTACAAATAACGAAGCATATCGCTACGGCGTACCCGGTACTCCGATCATCGTCGATGAATCTTCATCGGTATTTTCTGAAACAAGTATACAAGTTTCGGCGTCTCCGACCGTTCATGAAGAAACTCCAGCGACTGCCATCGTTTGACATCGGTGAGAAGGAGTGATTCAAAGACTTTGAAATTGCATATGCGATGGGTTCAGGTTCGCACTGGTGCGACCCTGGAATAATGGTTTTGTTTTTGAACGTATGTTGATTTACACCATAAAACCAATGGAACACCAGGCTCCCCGACGACCGTGGCTTTCTCGGGCTTCACTTTCGCTCGATGGAACGCCGATCGTCAAATCGGATTTTTATACCTTTCTCCTTCGGACGAGGCATCTTAGCGACGACGAAGCGGATGAAATTTTTGACGAGGCCAGACAGTGTATCCTCACCGTCGAAGAATTACTTGGTTCATTCCGTCGGCTTGAGCGTTTGATTCGATCTACCGACGGAGACGATATTGAGCAATTGAAATGCCAACACGAAAAATTGATCGCGGTTGCTTTTTCTATCCTGCCGAAGTTGCACCACCCCAGATTTGGACGATTTCTTCCAAAGACCCGCCGACGCATGCAACGACAGATTCGGTATCGAATATTAAAATATTCGTTCGATCAGTCTTCAATGTCGACTTTTTCCGATGATCGGGTAGAATGTTCTTCGAAGTTGTCCAGATCCCCCGCGAGTCGTGCCAAATCAAACGATTATCGCGTTGCCCCTTTTTCGCAAATCGACCAGTTTGGTGGATTCGCGGCGGATTCATGGACATCCTTGCAAGACCGCCTGACAAAAATCGAAAAAGTTATCTCGGCAAATGGAAAATGAAAAGTATTGAAACTCCACGAAGCACTGTGAATTCCAGAGCGACGCTCTTGTCACGCTTTCGTTTTCACGGAATTGAAGGATTGTTGGCCGAACAATTGCAGCGTCGCGACATGTCAAAGACCGATCAGGACTATCGCGGCAAGATCAGGTTTCGTGGCCGCTTCGAAACCACGACCGTCAGTTGTCCGCGCTGTGATGCGGAAGCGATGACGGTCTACCGTCGCAGACTTGGCGACGAATGGGCTTGCTGCGATTCCTGCGGTTACGGCAACGACGTGCCCGGCATCGTCGCGGAAGTCTTGCACATTCCGGTACGTCAGGCCGTCGAGTTTTTGGTCTATCAACACGGCCTTCGCGGCATCGGCAATGACGAAATCGAACGTTATTTACAATATCGTTCCCGATATGATCAATTCACCGCTCGATTGAATGAACGTCTGTCGCATTCTTACGCCCCCTGCAATTCCCGAGCGAATCACGGCCTCGACGTTGTCGAGTTGGAACGATTGCTTGACCGACTCGATCTGCTTCAATATGCCGATGTCGACATCAACATCGAATTTTCCATGACGGGAAAAGACGGTTACAGAAATCGACCGGTAGTCCGCATGGAACGTGATATTCCTTCCAGTTGGCGGTCGCCGCTGAATTACCCGTCGGACTTTTTCGCCGTCGAAGATCATCGATTAGTCGAAACATGGTGGTCGGACAATTATCGATACGACAACATAAAACGACGTTTCTTCGGCAACACATCGCCGAGCCGTCTGTTTCACGGAAAGGGCTGGGGACAGGTTTTGGTCATTCCGCTCCAAGACGTGCCCGGCCATTCCTCCGGTGCTCTCTACATCGGCAGGGAAGGCCGTTATCCGGACGATTACAAAATCAAACTGCTCCCCGACCTTGACGGCAAGCCGACCAGCTCCGGCTATTTTATGCCGTTTCGAAATTATCGGGCGATCGCTCGGAGCGTCAAACGTGAGGAGTCCATGATCCTGGCGACGACCAACGTTTTGCACGCCGTCAGAACAATGCTGAAAGCTCGCGGCCCGCATCCGACGCCGCCTTTGCTCGGCTGGATCGACGAAATCGAAGGCGCTCCCGAAATCAAAACGACCGATTGGTCCCCCTTCCGCTCTGTCGCGAACAAAACCTTTTGGCTTCAGCGATTTGATCCGATTCCCATGCGAACGATTATCGAACAGGATGCCCACGTCGTCGAGTACGACATGATGACGCCTTATCCGGACACGGTTCGCGAACCGTCATTTTGCGGCCATCCTGGATTCCGTCCGAATATTTTCGCCTTGGGACAGATGCTCCAAGACGGAGTTCCTTGGCAGAAATATCTCGCCGATCATCTCCGTACATTATCGACGGAATCCGCCGTCGCAACGCTCCAGACGATTGCCGTCACTTCGGAACGTTACGCCGCAATCCTCGGACAACTTCCGGTTTCGAAAAAGGTCGATACTTTGCGAGATGCCCGACAAACAATTGCCGGGAAAACAGCGTGGATCGGTCGTTACGAAGTTTTTTTGGAACCGGCGGGACTGTTCCGCAAGACGCTCCGACAGAAACATGCGACTCTTGCGAGCGATGCCGTGTGCCATTTGGACACGGTGTTCAACGATCCGCGTCGACGCAAAAAAATTTATCGTGGACGAATTCTCTACGACGGCCGGGAAATCAGCTTCGATCTCCCCGCTTCGACTTTCGATCGCAGACCGATGGACTCCGTCCGCAACGTCGTCCTCAAAGCGGGCCTTTCCGAACCGATTTTTCGCTGCAAGGACCGATTCTATCGCAATGCCGTCCTGGCCTTCAGCCGTCTCAAGGGCAAAAGTCCACATCGGCAGTCTTGAAAAGCTTTCTGGTATAATCGATGCGTGGCCCTGAAACATGGGTGGTCTTTGACAATAGGATGAACAGCTCAGTCTTTCTCTGCCGAGATAAGTATACGGCGTATACTTAAATACCTTTTTGCATTTTGGTATATTTTCGATATTTGCAGTTGAATCAGTTGAGGATTTCGTGTATGATGACCCTTGTCGTGATTGATTGATCTTTGGCATCAAGGCGAAAATTACATGAAATCGAAATCCGCAAACGACGGACAACGTGAATCCCCGCTGGAAACGGCTCTTTTGCTGTTGGGAAATCGCTGGTCCTTGCGAATCGTTCAGTGCTTGTTTTCAGGGACCAAACGGTACAATGAACTCAGATCGGCTATCAAGGGAATCACTTCCCGAACCCTGACGAAGCACTTGCGGGAGTTGGAACAACACGGAATCCTGACACGGACCGTTGCGACCGAAGGCCCGATTAGATCGGACTATTCGTTGACGGATTTGGGACGAGGCTTGGAACCCTGCTGCAACGAGTTGACCACTTGGAGCAAAAAATTCCGTAAACGACAAGAGACGCTTCAAGCTAAAAAAACGGGAGCCTCAACGAAGAAGCTCCCTACAGGTTCACGTCGCAGGACGAAACGCAAACACGACTGAATTATTGGATCAACGCAGAACGTCGGTCGCCAGGCAGGCGATGAACCCACCGAAGAACACGATGGTCCCGACAACCCACGATTGCGTCAACAATCCCGCGATGATGGCCGTTACAATAAGAAACCAAAAGAACTTTTCGTTCAAATCATTTTTCAAACTCAAGGCAATATCCTCCATTGGGTTGATGATATATGTTTTGCCGAACGCCAACGGCGCCGGTCACGATACCGAACACATTCCAGCATGGTCGCACATTTGGCAACCGAAGCCGGGACGATAGTTGAACACGCCGCGATCCAGACAGTCGAGATATTCTCGTACAATTCCGAAGAATCGTTTGAAATGGTCGTCAGTCCGAGGCGGAAAACGATGGACGACGATCTTCGGTGTCTTCGTCTTGACGAGTTGTCGGATTTCCAGTGCCGATTCGTCCTGACCGAACACCTCACGAACCATGTACGAATATGCCATAAGCTGCAATTCGTGTTGTAACGCACAGTTCGATGAGGCCGATGCCGCCGTCTTGAAATCCACGATCACAGGGCCGTCCTCTGTGTCAAGAACCAAGTCAACGATCCCGACCAGCGGAATGCCAAAATCTTCGCCGGTCGTCGGATCAATCAGCGGAACCTCGAACCGTTTTTCAACGGCGAGCGGTTTTTCGGCGGCAATATCCGTTTCGGAAAAATACCTTCGAACCAGATCGCCGACCTGATTTCGACTTTTCGTTTCTGATTCAACATCCTCGAAGAAACATGCGTCCGTTTCCATCGTTCGATTCCACGCCGCTTCGACGAACGCTGGAATGTCGTCTGCTGTCGCAACGGTTCCAACGTCCAAGCAA
>JAVBQW010000114.1:0-6875 GCA_031548665.1 Thermoguttaceae bacterium | reverse complement strand
GCCCACAAAATCCTGCTCATCGCCCATTCGTTGGTCAAAAACAATGTTCACTGGCAAAACAAACTTCTCGAAAAATCTTCGTAAATTCCACTTTTTCTCTTGACGAAAAACACAATTGCTTCAGGGCGAACATTCCTTGGGGTTCGCCAACCCAGGGCGACGCCTTCGGCTCTGCCCTGGGCTGTGATGCAATGCCCCTTCGGGGCGAAATCGGTTAAATACCAATGTTTACGCGACACTCCGACTTTTCTTCTTTCCTTTCCACCCCCAATCGGCAAACGCTCCCTTCCCCGCTTCAACCCCCAAGTTACGCGGAGTACCGCTCCACTTGGGGCTCTTTTTCGGTCGAAAACGAAAAAGGTAATTTCTCGCCGTTTGCAGTATAATCACGGAGAGAACCCCTTCAGAATCCTTTCCGTGTTTTTTCCGTGCTTTCCGTGGCTAAAACAATTTTGGGTTTGGTGAGGTAGTAGGATTATTCTCGTGTCCGTATCGCTTGACGCTCACGCTCATCTTCAGGACCCTTGTTTCGACGCCGATCGCGACGAAGTGTTGCGGCAGGCAACGGCGGTCGGCGTCCGTCGTTGGATCTGCAACGGCACGACGCCGGAAGACTGGCCGAAAGTTCGGGACCTCGCTTCAAAACATTCGGAAATCGTTCCCTGCTTCGGGCTCCATCCATGGTTTGCGAACGAACGTTTCGAAGAGTTGTCGGAGTTTCTCGTCGACGCGAAACTCCCGCCGGGCGTCGGCGAAATCGGTTTGGATTTCGCCGTCGCTCCGAAAAATGATCCGAGACAGGAACTCGTCTTCCGACGGCAACTCGACATCGCCCGGGAGCGGCGGCTGCCGGCCATGCTGCACGCCGTCCGATCCTTGGAACGGATGATCGCGGTTTTACGGGAAACGGGACCGTTTTCTTTGCTGCTGTTCCATATGTTCGGCGGTCCGGCGGAGTCGGTCGGTACGCTGCTCAAGTTGGACGCGGAAGTCTTTTTTTCTTTTTCCGTGAACCTGTTGAACGCCAAGAGCAGCCGGGTCCGCAAAGCGGCCCTCGCCGTCCCTTTGGAAAAAGTCCTGTTTGAAAGCGACGCCGGATCCACGCGAGACGGTCTGCGACGAACCGAGCCCGCGGTGATCCGGGAAGTCGTCGACGAATTCGCGAAAATTCGTTGCATCTCCCGAAAAGAACTGGTCGAAATCGTCGACGAAAACACGACGACGTTCTTTCGACTCTGGAAAAACCGTTAAGCCGTTCAGTCGCTCAGCTTTCCTACCCTTCAGCGGTCTCCGTTGGCTTTCGGCGCTTGACGTGATATAATTCGTCGGTTCGAACGGTTGAAAAACGATCGGTTCGAATCGACGGTCGGATTGTCGCAACACCTTTACCCAATTTACGTCCATGTCCGATCCTTATTTTCAGGAATTGTTCGCCGAACGAATCGGCGGGGCCAACTACGGCAAAAGCACGGAAATCTATAAGTTCGAAAAGATCAAGCGGGCCAAGCGGCAGGCGATTGCCGACTTTCCGGACCGGTCTCTCATTGACTTCGGAATCGGCGAAAACGACGTTCCCGCCGATCCCGAAGTTTGCCGAGCCCTTGCTCGTGAGGCTCTTCGAACGGAAAACCGGGGCTACGCCGACAACGGCTGCCTCGAATTCAAGGAAGCAGCCGCCCGATTCATGAAACGGATCTTCAACGTCGAGTTGGATCCGAAGACGGAGATTAACCATGCGATCGGTACGAAGCCCGCGTTGGCGATGATTCCGGCGGCATTCATCAATCCCGGCGACGTGAGCTTGATGACTGTTCCCGGCTATCCCGTTGCCGGAACTCATACGAAATACTACGGCGGCTCCGTTTACGAGCTGCCCTTGACGGCCGAAAACCAGTTTTATCCCGATCTGGACGGAATTCCCGAAGGAATCAAGGAAAAGGCAAAACTGCTCGTCCTGAACTATCCGAATAGTCCGACCGGTCAGGTCGCAACGGTCGAGTTTTACCAGAAGGTGATCGAATTTGCCAAGCGGCATAGAATCGTCGTGATGCAGGATGCGGCGCATCTGATGTTCACGTACCGCGTCCATCCGCTCAGCTTTTTGCAGGTTCCCGGAGCCAAGGACGTCGGCGTCGAGATTCATTCGATGTCGAAGGGCTGGAACATGATCGGTTGGCGCATCGGCTGGGTTTGCGGCAACGAACGAATTGTTCGAGCATTCGCCGACGTGAAGGACAATTCGGACAGCGGACAATTCCTCGCGATCCAGAAAGCGGCGGTCGTTGCGTTGGACGATCCGGAAATTCCTCGGGAGGCGAATTTCAAATACCATCGACGGCTGCAAAAACTGGTCGCGACGCTTCGCCAGCTCGGTTTTCAGGCCGAAGTTCCCGGAGGAACGTATTTCCTGTATGTGAAGGCCCCGAAAGGCGTCGAAGGGGGTCCGAAGTTCCAAAACGCCGAGGAAGCCAGCCAATATCTGATCCGGGAACACTCGATTTGCACGGTTCCGTGGGACAATGCGGGAGCCTTTTTAAGATTCTCCGTAACCTACGTCGCCGACGACGAACCGGGCGAAGACGAACTGATGTTCCAACTCACGGAACGCCTTGGAAACGTTGTGTTCGAGTTTTAGTAAGGTAATACAACGTTAAGGAAATAATGTTCGTCATCCCCGCGCAGGCGGGGACCTAGACGAAAGAGATTGTCAACCGTTTGCATCCGTCAATAACGTGTGCAAAAGCCTATTTGAATCTCTTCTCTAGGTCCCCGCCTGCGCGGGGATGACGGTGTTTAATCCGTTTTCGTGAAGTTCAATTCCTTAACTTTGTTGTAGGTTACCTACCCTTGAGGAGTCTTTTCGATGACGCAGGATACATGGACGGTCAAGCGGTTGCTCGAATGGACGACCGACTTTTTTAAGAAAAAGGAAATCGACTCCGCCAGACTGGAAGCGGAAATCCTGCTCGCCGCCGCGCTGAAGATCAAGCGGATCGAGATTTACACGAATTTCGAAACGGAGCCGTCCGAGGAAAAGCGGAGCGTGTTCCGAGACTTCGTGAAGCGTCGCGGCGCCGGCGAACCGGTTGCGTATCTCGTCGGATTCAAGGAGTTTTATTCGCTCTCGTTCAAGGTCGATCGGAACGTCTTGATTCCGCGTCCGGAAACGGAGCAGCTTGTACTCGAAGCAATCGACTTCTTGAAATCCTTTCCCGAAGGTTCGAAAGCAGAGGTTTGCGACGTCGGAACCGGCAGCGGCGCGATTGCCGTAACGTTGGCAAAACACCGTCCGAAAACACTGAAAGCGTTAACGGTCGTTGCCGTCGATCTGAGCCCCGAAGCCCTGGCGATTGCAAAGGAAAACGCCCAAACGCACGGCGTCGTAATTCGTTTCGTGGAATCGGATCTGCTCGGCGCCGTTTCCGGTCCGTTTGATTTGATCGTCAGTAATCCGCCGTACGTTTCCGCATCGGAATACGAAGCGCTGCCCGACGACGTCAAAAAATTCGAGCCGAAACTTGCGCTGCTCGCCGGTCCCAAGGGAACGGAAGTTATCGAACGGCTGCTGGTCGAAGCGGCGGCCAAGCTGAGCCCCGGCGGTCGCCTGTTGTTGGAACTTAGTCCGATGATCGCCGATCAAGTTCGAACCCTGTTCGGCGATGCCTGGTCCAGTGTTTCTCTCCTCGACGACCTCGCCGGCCGCCCGAGAATTTTTTCCGCGACGAAAAAATGAACGAAAAAAGAGCCAAACAATGAGCGAAAAAAGCTTGACGCTCCCCGGCTTGGTGGATCTGCAGATCAACGGCTTCGGCGGCGTCGACTTCAACGACCTTGCGCTGACCGCCGACGGAGTTCGCGAAGCGGCCCGGCTGCTGGCGGCGGAAGGCGTCACGGCGTTTTTGCCGACGATCATTACGAACGCCGTGGAGACGACCGAACGGCTGCTGCGGACGATTTCCAACGTCGAGTCGACCGACGGCGCGGCAATCGTCGGCGTTCATCTGGAAGGACCGTTCATTTCTCCAACGGACGGAGCCCGGGGAGCGCATCCGAAAGAACATGTCGTTCCGCCGGACTTCGAACTGTTCCAACGCTTCCAAGAAGCGGCCGGAGGTCGGATTCGCTTGCTGACCCTTTCCCCCGAATGGGATGGGAGTTCGGCCTTCATCGAACGTTGTCGGGCGACGAACGTCCTGGTCGCCATCGGACACACGCAGGCTGACGACGTCCAAATTCGTGAGGCGGTTGCCGCCGGAGCAACGTTGTCGACGCATCTGGGCAACGGTCTGCCGCCGACGATTCCCCGGCACGGCAATCCGATCTGGTCGCAACTTGCGGAAGAAAAACTTTGGGCCAGCGTGATCGCCGACGGCTTTCATCTGCCGGAATCCGTGTTCCGCGTGATTCAAAAGGTCAAGGGCGAGAAGCTGATTCTCGTCAGCGACAGCACTAAATTCGCCGGAATGTCGCCGGGACGTTATCGAACGCCGATCGGCGGCGAGGTCGTGTTGACGCCGGAAGGTCGCCTGCATCTCGCGGCAGACGAACGGCTCCTCGCCGGTTCAGCATTTTCGCTCCGTCAAATGGTCGAAACGCTTTGGAGCCGTGGTTGGACGACGTTGGAAGAAGCTTGGCGGCTCGCTTCCGAGAATCCTTGTCGGTTTTTGCGACTCGAAAACCCCGGCACGGTAAACGTTCGAGCATCGGAACACCGCTTGATGATCGAGTAAGGCTTTCGCTCGAAAAAATCATCCCCCTACAAAGTGTAGAGTGATCAATGTAGAGTTAGCGTACACCACTCTACACTCCACACTTAGTGCTTGGTCAAAAACAAGCTGTCGAATTGTAAAAAACAATCGAGGTTCAACCCCCGAGTTACGGCGGAGTACCGCCTCCACTCGGGGCTCTTTTCGATAGATTGTTTTTGACCGCTCCCTTACTCGGGAATAAAACTTTCGAGCGGAAGCCTAAAGCGGTAGCGTGCTTCGGTATGATCTATGTTTTTCAATTTTTGCCCTTAAGGAGCGACCGTTGATTCTTCAGATACTCAAAACCCGTTTTGTCGACGCTCTGACCGGTTTGGTCGAGGACGTCGAACCGCTTCTCGAACTCATTCGGCCGAGCCAGGATCCGAAGTTCGGCGACTTTCAGGCGAACATCGCGATGCCGCTCGCCAAGAAATTGTCGAAGCCGCCGCGCGACGTCGCCAAGCAGATCGTCGACGCCCTCAAGATCGACGATCTCTGCCAACCGCCGGAAATCGCGGGACCTGGTTTCATCAATTTACGGCTCAAGGAGGAATTTCTTGCCGATCTCGTTCGAAAATCCCTTGACGACGAACAGCGGCTCGGCGTTCCGGAGATTGAACCGGCGCAGAGAAAAACGTACGTCGTCGACTATTCCGGCCCGAACGTCGCCAAGCCGATGCACGTCGGACATCTTCGGTCCACAGTGATCGGAAATTCCCTCGCCAAGATGCTCCGCTTCGCCGGACACCGGGTGATTACCGACAACCATCTCGGCGACTGGGGCACGCAGTTCGGAATGATCATCTACGGATATCGGAATTTCCTCGACCGAACGGCGTACGAAAAAAATCCCGTACAGGAACTCGCCAGGGTTTACCGGATCGTTCGGCAGAAAGTCGACGAACCGAACAAGGAAATCGCCGACGCCGTGTTATCCGAAACGGCGAAGCTTCACGCCGGAGACGCCGATAATTTGAAGCTCTGGAGGGAGGTTCTCCCGAATTGTACCGACGAGATCGACCGGATCTATCGGCGGCTCAATATTTCGTTTGATTACGTGCTCGGTGAAAGCTTTTACCACCCGATGCTGCAAAACGTCGTCGACGAGCTGCTTGCCAAAGGAATCGCGAGGGAATCCGACGGGGCCGTCTGCGTCTTCTTCGACGGCCAAGAGGTTCCGATGCTCGTCCGTAAAAAAGACGGCGCGTTCCTCTACGGAACGACAGATATCGCGACGGTCGAGTACCGGATGAAGGAATTCAACCCCGACGGGATCCTCATTTTGACCGACTTCCGGCAATCGCTGCATTTCGAACATCTTTTCGCAACGGCCCGGCTGCTCGGTTACGACAAGGTCGAATTGTCGCATATCAAATTCGGTACGGTACTCGGCGAGGACGGCAAGCCGTTCAAGACCCGGAGCGGCGACACGGTCGGTCTCGAAAGTCTGCTTGACGAAGCGGAGTCGCGGGCGCTGGTCGTCGTCAAGGAAAACGACAAGGCGGGGCTCTCCGAAGCCGAACAACGTGAAACCGCCCGGCGAATCGGCCTCGGAGCGATGATCTACGCCGACCTGTCCCAGAACCGGGAAAGCGACTACGTGTTCAGCTACGACAAAATGCTCGCGATGAACGGCAATACCGCGGCCTATATGCAATATGCCTATGCTCGGGTCCGAAGCATTTTTTCCAAGGGAAATATCGACGCCGACGTCTTGCGAAAACAAGCCGAAACGGTTATCTTAGCGGAATCCGCCGAGCGGGCTCTGGCATTGGAGTTGCTCAAGTTCGACGACGCGATCCAGTATTCGCTTCGAGACTACCGTCCGAACGCGCTGACGGCGTACCTGTTCGATTTGGCTAACCGATATTCAACGTTTTTCGAAAACTGCCCGGTATTAAAAGCCGAAGACGCCGCCGTCCGGACAAGCCGCCTGCTGCTCTGCGATTTGACGGCCCGAACGATCAAGAAAGGGCTGGAATTGTTGGGCATTGAAACGGTCGAAAGAATGTAGTCCTGCGCCGTGGACAATCATACACTTCGTCATCCCCGCGCAGGCGGGGACATAGTCGGAAAAAGTTATTGAGAGTTTGCATCCGTCAATAACTTATGAAATAACAAATAAAA
>JAVBQW010000058.1:0-10764 GCA_031548665.1 Thermoguttaceae bacterium | reverse complement strand
TCCCCGCGTAGGCGGGGACCCAGAGAACAGATTTTAATAGGCTTTTGCACACGTTATTGACGGATGCAAACGGTCAATAACGTTTTCCGTCTAGGTCCCCGCCTACGCGGGGATGACGAATGTTATTTCCCTGACTTTGTACTACACTGTTAAGCCCCGTTGGGGCTGACTTCGAAACACTCGACCGCCCCCTTTTCGCAAACGCCCCCATTCGAGGACGTCGTACGCCGACGAAAAAAATTCTCAAAAAGCAGGTGTCGCGAAAAAAAAATGAAAGTTTCTTCGACGGAGTGTCCGATGAACATTTTAGAAGCGAAAAGCTTCGAAGACATGCAACAAAATACAGTGATTTCCCGGGGGGGATGGGTCCGGCGCGATGATTTTCAGTAGTCGCCCGGACTTTTTTTATGCGCCGTGAAAGAAAAACCGGGAGCGTTTGCGAAAAAGGGGCGGTCAGGAGTTTCGAATTCAACCCCAATCGGCAAACACTCCCGCCGAGAACTCGTACAGTACAACTATGAAAAAAAACGTTTTTTCGCTGTTGTTCGTCCTCTGCACGGTATCGCTTTTTGCGATGGAGCCGGTCAAAAAAGTTCCGACGTTCATTCTGGGCGTCCCCGGTCGCAACGACGGACAGGCGATCCGGGAACTCGCCGACCATCCGGAACAATGGGAAAAGCTTCGTCAACGAACCGGTAATCTCCTTTATGCCGATCACGTTCTGCATCGTCAGAACAAAGACGACGCCGCTCTGACCGAACTGCTCGGCAAGTTCAAAGCGATGAACCTTCCGTTGCAGCTCGAAGTCGGAGCCGTGAAACCATGGGGCAAAACCGGCGAGGAAGCGTTTGCCAAACAAAAACCGCAATGGGAGCGGTTCCTCCGTTGCGGAGCCCTGATCGACGGGATCGCGATGGACGAGCCGCTGAATTGCTGCGACACGCATCTCAAGATGGAGAATGCCATGGAGTATGCGGCCACGGAAACCGCGGAGTTCATCGCCTTGGTCCGTAAGGACTATCCGGATTGGTTGATCGGCGACATCGAAGGGTTTCCGGCTCTTTCCGCCGACCAAATGATTCAATGGATTGATTTGCTCGAATCGAAACTCAACGCAAAGGGCGTTCGCGGCATGGACTTTTTCCGTGTCGACACCGACTGGATGCATTTCGTTCACGACACGAAAAAGGGATCCTGGAGGGATCTGAAACGGATCGAAAATCATTGCAGGAAGAAGGGCATCGCGTTCAGTCTCGTTTACTGGGCCGCGAATTACCCGGCGATGCTCAAGAAAAACCTCGCCGACGATTTGACTTGGTACGTCGGCGTCCTCCAGATGGGTTTCGATTACGCCGCCGTCGACGGCAAGCCGGACCAGGTTGTCGTCCAAAGTTGGGTCGACGGTCCGAACACGTTCCTACCGGAAACGAAACCGTTTTCGTTCACGAACTCAGCGCTCGATCTGACCGACCGATTCCTTCCGAAACCGGCGGAAAAGAAATAAGGGCTCCTCGAAAAATCCGTCCCAACGCGGCTCTTGAGAAAAACTTACGGAAAGGTTTTCGAGACGGCTTCACGAATTGACGGTTCTCGACCGTCTTTCGATTCGCCGCAACAAAGAAAGAGCACGGCGAGTCCCTGTTGTTCGGCCAAGGCGAGTCCGTCTTTTTCTCCAAGCACGAACATCGCGGTCGCCAAGGCGTCGGCCCGGGCGCAGGTCGTATCAATCACGGAAACGGAGGCGAGCCGTTCAGGAGGCGACGCTTCGCCGGGGAGCAGTTTTTCCGTCGGAAAGCCGGTTCGCGGGTCGATGATATGGGAAAAACGGGTTCCGTTCAGTTCACGGAAATTCCGGGCGTTGCCGCTCGTCGCCAAGCCGCGATTGCCGAGTTGGATTTTTCTCTGAAGGCCCCCGAAATCGGCGGAGGCGTCGCTCCAAGGTTTTTCAATGCCGATCGTCCATTCTCCCATGCCGCCTTTGTTCCCTTTGCATCGAACTTCGCCACCGACCTCGATCATATAATCGGCGATTCGATGGTTGTCGAGGACTTTGGCGACTCGATCAACGGCGTACCCCTTGGCGATGGCGGAAAGATCGATCGACAACTCCGGAACCGACTTTTTCAATGCCGGTGGATCGAGTCGAACCTCCAACTTATCGAAGCCGATTCGAGGCTTCAGTTCGGCGGCACGTTTCTCGATTGTCGGAAGATCCAGCGGTTCCCGACCGGGACCGAAGCCCCAGAGATCGACAAGCGGAGCGACCGTGATATCGAAGGTTCCGCCGGTCAGCTTCGAGACGTCCAGCGCCAAGCGTACGACTTCCGCCGTTTCTTTGGAAACGGGAAACCAGTCCGTCGATGTCGACGCGTTGAAGCGGCAGACATCGGAATCCGGTTTGAACGTCGACATCGTTCGATCGACGCCGTTCAGCGTTTGTTTGATCGCGGTTTCGACGGCATTCCAATCGCCGTGTTCCGGAAAACCGTGAACCTTGACGGCGAAATCGGTTCCCATCGTCTCGCCGATCGTCTTGCAGTCGATATTGTGAACCGGCGTCCGCAAGTAATAATGCCAGACACCAAATCCGAGGATTCCCAAGATGACGACATAACGGATAATCTCGCCCATCACGGACGTGGATTGCGGCGTTTCGTCTTCAAGTCGTTGCTGGTCGGACACGAGGAGAGTGAACAGTGAACAGTGAACAGTGAACAGTGAACAGTGAACAGATGATAACAGCTAATGTACTTCGTCCGGCAAAAAAGTAAAGAGGTTGAGTCGCGTTTGCATTTTCACTGTTCGTTGTTCTCTGTTCGTTGTTCACTCACCCGGCGGCGACGCGTCGGGGGCGGGTTCCTTCGAGGCTTTCGCCCAAACGGTTCAAGGCTTCGGTTTCGATTTGCCGGACTCTTTCCCTCGTGAGTCCGAGCGTTTCGCCGATTTCCTTGAGCGTTCTTGGGTCGAATCCACCGAGTCCGAACCGCATCTTGAGAACGGTGGATTCCCGCGTGTCCATCAATTCGAGTTGCTCCATGACGAACGACAAATTATCGCTTTCGAGCATTTCCTCATCGGGACTTCGCATCCGCTCATCCATGATCATTTCACCGAGCGTCCAACCGACGTCCGGCTGATCGGTCTGCGGCGTCAGGTTGCTGATCATGATCGCCTTTTTGATGATCGGCAGCTTCTTTCTCGGAAGTCCCAGGACCCGGGCGATTTCTTCCGGCGTCGGCGTACGGCCAAGCTCTTCGGAGAGACGGAGGCCTGCTCGCCTCCATTTCGAGAGCAACTCGACCATGTACGCCGGAATTCGGATCGTTTTGCCGGAATTGATCAGCGCCCGCTTGATCGACTGTTTGATCCAATAGCTGGCGTAGGTCGAAAATCGGGTCCCCATGCCCGGGTCGAATCCCTCGACGGCCCGGAGGAGTCCCAGATTTCCTTCTTCGATCAGGTCTTGCAAGCTGAGTCCCTTGCCGGTGTAGGCCCGGGCAATGTTCACGACGAGCCGCAGATTGGCTCGGACCATCCGATCACGGGATTCCAAATCGCCGTTTTCGATCGCGCGGGCGAGTCGCTGTTCTTCTTCCTGCGAGAGGAGCAGCGTCTCATTGATCTCGCGCAGATAGGTCTCCAACGGCGATTGGACGCCGATGGTCGCGAGTTCTGTGTCGTTGTTCAAAATCTCGTACATGGAAGAACGTTGTTAGCGGTTCGACAGACGGAGAGCGGAGTACTTTCTCTGTTCCCTGATAGTTCGTATCGACCCGGAAGCGTCGGTTCTCGAAAAAAGACGTCGACTGTCATGTTATTCTTTCTGTCCGCGATTGCACGGCTTTTTCTTCCGATTCGCCTGTATCGGTTGAATGGGGCTCGACGAATTTGAGCGACCGCTTTTTCGGGAGCCGTTTCCTTCAAAAAAAGAAACGCTAGAATAAAAGGACGCGTCGATACTCCAAGTTTTTCGACATTTAGCCGGTACTCCGGCATTTTTCGACGCAATCGGCGCCGGAGTACCGGCTAAATGGATCATTGATTATGCTCGACATTGAACAGATCCGCTCGGAATCGGAATTTCTCGCTCTTCGGGAGTCGTGGAACGCTTTGGTCGACGCGTCGGCGTATCCGAACGTCTTCACAACGTGGGACTGGCAGGCCGTCTGGTGGAACTGGTACGGCAAAACTTCCCGATACGGCGAACTCTTCATTTTGCTGTGCCGCAAGGACGGCGAACTGATTGGAATCGTTCCGTTTTATCGACGGCGACGGCGTCCGCCGTTCTTTCTTGGAAAACACCTGAACTTCGTCGGATTCGGCGGCCGAACTTGTCCGGAGTATCTCGGACCGATCGTCCGGCAAGGTTTTGTCGAAGAGGTCGCCGACGCAACGGTTGAGTTTCTGAAATCGAATCCGACGGAATGGGACTCGTTGTTCATTGAGGATTACGCGCTGGACGATCCGGCGACCGTTGCCTTGGCGGAGCGGCTGCGATCGGCTTTTGCAACGTATTCCGGTCCCGGAGAAATTCGGTATGTCCTGCCGCTGTTCGAGAATTACGAGGAATACCTGAAATCGCTTGGAATCCATAATCGGAAGCGCAAACGTCTCCGCATGAACCAAGCGAAGAAACGATATGACGCCCGCATTGAGTTGCAGAACGTCGAAAATCTGGACGAATGGTTTCCGACGATTGTTCAGTTGACGACGCAGGCCCGGACCCGGCACGCGCAGGCTTCACCATTCCTGGAAAAGGACTACGCCGGATTCCATCAAGACGTTTTGAAAACCCTGCTGCCGTTGGATCGGGCGCTGATCCTTTTCCTGTATTTCGAGAATCGGCCCGTGGCATGTTGGTACGCGTACCTCCTGAACGGCAAATGTTATGCGTATCAACAGGGATTCCAGCACGACGTCAAGGGCGGTCCCGGCGACATCGGAACCTTGATGCTGCTCGAACATCTCATGGAACGCGGATTCAAGGAATTCGACTTCCTTCGCGGCCTCGAATGGTACAAGACCTCGTTCACGGAGCAATTTCGGGAAACGGCGTGGATGTACGCCTTCCGCAAACCGGGACTCAGGTTTCAGCTTCGCCGTTTTCTCGATCAGACGGCGAAACCGTTTGCCCGAACGGTTCGCGACCGACTGCGAAATTTTTTGGCAACAAAGCCGACCCCCTCGGAAAACGAGGGAAAAGCCGATGAATCCGATCAGGCTCCCGCAGACTGACGACAATTTGATTATTTGACGCATTCCTTACAAACGGAAGCCCCCGTTCAATCCTCCCGACATTCCGGGAAGATGTCGATAGATTGAAAACCGTTGATTTTGCCGATCTCTCGAACAAAAGCCGGAATGGAGCCGGTACTCCGGCGTAATGACGGTACCCCGATACCGTTGAACGTCGACGAACCGTCATTGCGCTCCATTTCGGCTTTTGTTTTGAACGCCAAATTTTTCTGCAATCGGCAAATTCTTCGGCGCCTATTATGGATGGAAGCGAAAATTTCCAGCTTCCTTGTTTCGAGTTTTCAATCTTCAGTTTGGAGGAAAGCCCATGTCGCTGTTTGACTTCATTTTCGGAAAAAAGCGGTCTCCCAAGCGTCAAAAGAAGTCGGTGCGAAGCCGCAGTCTCCAAATGGAGTCGCTGGAGCAACGCGAACTCCTCGCCGTCTACACCGTCGACAGTCTCAGCGACGACTATTCGGTGAATTACGACAGTGGCTATGGTTCCTATTATTACCGAGATGCAGACATAAGAAAGTATGAAAAACACGATGACACTTTCACGACGTTTCGTATGGCGTTGTACAAGGCTCGGCAATCGAAGGAAGACGATACGATTAACATTGCGGTGACGGGAACGATTCAATTGCGAAACTACTTGGAGCACAAAGGAATAGATTATTCGAGCGTCTACGATACGACGATCGACAGTGGATCCCTGGTGATCAACGGCAACAATATCGTACTGGTCACTTCGAGTTCGAGTTCCAATGACAGCTACCCTCTCTTTTTGAAGAAGTCCACGGTCACGATTACGAACATGACCATTTCAGGAGATCCCAATGCGGGTTATCGACATTGTCCAATAGAAATATCTGACGGATCATACATCTTCAATAATGTTGCTATTAAGAACGTCAATTCCGATTATGCTCTCCTAGCCAGCAACAGTTCCTTAGCGCTCAATGGTTGTACGATCTCGAACAATGCGGCCACCGGCTTACATTGTATTGGTAGTAACGTCAATATCAACGACACTGTCATCTCGAATAACACTGCGGGTTGGTCAGCCGGAGGAATAAGTGCGAACGAGAGTGCGACCGCCAAGTGCACATTGACGATTTCTCGGTCGATCATCGCCGGCAATCGACATACCGCGGTGGGTAATAATGTAGGAAGTGGCGGAATTTTCTTAAATAATTCAACTGCAGTCAATATTTACAATTCGATCATCGCTGGTAATTACTCCGATTACGGGAGCGGCGGCATTTACCAATGCGGAAGAACGCTGAATGTCGTCAATACGACGATTGCCGGAAATTACGGGACCTATGCGGGCGGCGTTTATACCGCATCCTACGGTGGCGTTGAAACGTTCTCACTCAAGAATTCAATCATTTCGAAAAACATTGAAACGGACTCGATACTCAACTTTACGGGCGGCAACAACCTGATCGGCGGCGATCCGAAGTTCACGACGTTCACGACCTATACGGCGTCGGCGTGGACGTCGGCGTTGTGGAAGAACTGGAACTTCAAGTTGCAGGCCGGTTCTCCGGCCGTCGATGCCGGCAACAACGCTTACGCCGTCGGAACGCTCGACTACGCCGGAGCGACGAGAATTCAAGGAACCAAGATCGACATCGGAGCGTACGAATACGCCGTCGCCCTCGGCGTGCCGCAAGTCAAGGCAACCGGCGTTGCCGGCGGCGTCAAGTTGACGTGGACCGCAATTGCCGGAGCCGACCGATACTTCGCGTGGCGACGCAACGCAACGAATACGGCGTGGATCGAATTGGGCACGGTTACGGGAACGACGCTCACGGACACGGCAGCCCGAGTTGGCGTCGCGGAAACCTACGCCATACGAGCTTATCAGGGTACGAAAGAATCCAGTTACATCGCCGTGAAGGGAACCGCTCTGGCCGTCGCCCTCGGCGTGCCGCAAGTCAAGGCAACCGGTGTTGCCGGCGGCGTCAAATTGACGTGGACCGCAATTGCCGGAGCCGACAAATACGTCGCTTGGCGACGCAACGCAACGAATACGGCGTGGATCGAATTGGGTACGGTTACGGGAACAACGCTTACGGATTCAGCGGCTCGAGTTGGCGTCGCGGAAACCTACGCCGTTCGAGCATATCAGGGTACGAAGGAATCCAGTTACGTCGCCGTGAAGGGAACCGCTCTAGCCGTGACGCTCAGCGTGCCGCCAGTTGTCGCCACGGGACAGACCGGTGGCGTCAAGCTGTCTTGGACCACGATTGCCGGAGCCGATCGGTATGTCGCTTGGCGACGCAACGCAACGAATACGGCGTGGATCGAATTGGGATCCGTCACGGGAACGGCGTTTTTCGATCCCGACGCTCGTCCCGGCGTTGCGGAAACCTACGCCGTGCGAGCGTTTCGGGGAACGCAGCAATCCGGTTATGTTACAGTAAAGGGAACCGCGACGTTCGGCGTGCCGCAAGTCGTCGCGACGGGACGGACCGGCGGCGTCCAATTGTCGTGGAACACGATTTCCGGAGCCGACCGCTACTGTGTCTGGCGACGGAGTGCGGACGGCAAATCCTGGATCGAGTTGGGCTCCGTCACGGGAGCAGCGTTTTTCGATCCCGACGCCCGGGTCGGCGTTGCGGAAACTTACGGCGTGCGAGCGTTTCGGGGCGCGGAGAAATCCGATTACATCGCCGTGAAAGGAACCGCAAAATGATTGATCTTCGAACCAAGAGCCGTGACCGATGGTCCCGGTCTCCCTTTTCGTTCTCGGGTTTTGTCAAGAAATCCGTTCCGTCTATCACTTAACACTTTTCGGAGATTTAGCCATGTCAATGTTCACTCATCTTTTCGGTAAGAAGTCATCGTCGAAGAAAGCCGCCCCGCTCAAGGGCCGCAGTCTTCGAATGGAGTCCCTCGAAAGCCGCGAACTGCTCTCCGTCGGCGTGTTTGATTGGCAAAAGCTTCAGGAAACCTACACGGATCTGGATCTCGGCGCCAAGGACGCGTACAACATCATCGAACTCAGCGATTCGCAGTTGACGGAAGCCAATCTGAGAAATGCCGTCAACGAGACGCTGTTAACGAACAAAACCGACATCATCGTCGTACGCACGTCGAAAACAAATAACACGATCTCCCTGAGTTCGAGCCTGTATATCGACGCTTTTCTTTCCGGCAACGTCTACATCGTCAGCCTCGCGGATTCCGCCGGAAAAAAACTGACGCTCAATGTCAACGGCAAGGACCAGGGCGTCATCATGTACGACAGCCGATCCGCCCCCGGCACGACCTTCGGTATCGGCGGATTGATTCTCACGGGAACGTCGAGCAACTACGTTTTGCCGCCCAATTGGACAATTGGTTATCACGGCTACGCGTTGTACGCCGGTTTATCCAATTTGATCGTTTCGCACTCGATCATCGAAAACAACAGATCAGGAGGAGCACAGTGCTATGGTTCGCTGACCGTCGGAAATTCGATCATCAGGAACAACGACGGCAGCCAGTACAGCAGCCGATTCGGAGACGCCGTCGGAGGACTTGATGTCATGGATAGTTACGCAATAGCGAACGCCGCGGTTTCCGTGACGGTTCATGATTCGATCATCGAAAACAATTCCGGTTTCGGAATTCGCTACAATCACAGTTCGTACTATACGCCCCACGGGGGGCCGGTCTCGATACTCCGGACAACCGTTCAGGGAACCAAGGAGATCACCGGTTTTACGGGCGCGGTAAACGGAGGATACGGAAGTGGTATTTGTATTGTCTATAGAGTCAGCGCGGAACACCCTCCCATGTCGATCAATCTCGTCGAGTGTACCATCAAAGGAAATCTCGACGACGGGGTCATGATTTACGCAAGGGAGGGGGGTGAGATTCCGAAATCTCCCTCCTACGCGAATTCGTTATTCAATACGACCATTATCGATTCCCGGATTGATGAAAATGGCGGCACCGGCTTCTATGACGAAGGAACATCAAGTGTCACGAATACGACGTTCAGCGGCAACGGTCGGAGTGGGATCGACAGCTACGGGATCGTGACGCTTTCCTCTTGCTCCATCGTCGACAACAAGTATATCGGTGTGAGAAGCGAAGGATCGATGACGATCGACCAGTCGACCATCTCCGGTAATTTATGGGACGGCATTGTTTCGGCAGGGACTTCATTGGCGATTCGTTCCTCGACAGTTGCCGGGAACAAGTATTGCGGTTTGGTCGTCTCCGCTCCTTGGAATTTCGATGATGACGCTGTCGCGGTAAATATCTCCAATTCGCTTTTTGTCGGCAATTACGACGAAGCGATTCAGTCCATGGCGGGAACGACGACCGTGACGAATTGTACGATTGCCGGAAATCGCGGCGGGATTGGCGCTCGGTCGGGGAAGATCATTCTGCGAAACTCTATTGTTACTGGAAATGGGTGGAACTGCTATACTGATCACTATACTCAATATGTTGGTGAGATTGGAATATTCACCTACTATCTGGAAGCGGAGTCGTCACTGATCGGTTCCGTAAACGCTAGGGATGCAGACGAAACCGACTATTTATTCGAGGATCTCGGCGGCAATATCCTGGACGTCGATCCACGATTTGTTTCGCTTCCCTCGTACACGTCATTGAACAAAGACCTTTGGGGATCGTGGAATTTGCGACTTCAGGCCTCGTCTCCGGCCGTCAATGCAGGAAATAACGCGTTGATTCCCAACGGCACCACCAAGGATCTCCACGGGAACAACCGAATCGCCGGAACCGCCGTCGATATGGGAGCCTATGAGTATGGATCGACAACGGGAATCGGTATCCCGCAGGTCACGGCAACGAGCGTGCTCGGCGGCGTCAAGTTGTCTTGGGACGCAGTCGCCGGAGCCGATCGGTACTTCGCTTGGCGACGTAACGCAACCAATACGGCGTGGATCGAACTGGGATCGTTCACCGGAACGACGTTCACGGACACGGCGGCTCGAGTTGGCGTTGCGGAAACCTACGCCGTACGAGCCTATCAGGGCACGAAAGAATCCAGTTACGTCGCCGTGAAGGGAACCGCCTTGCCCGCAACCCTTGGCGTGCCGCAAGTTACGGCAACCGGCGTTGCCGGCGGCGTCAAATTGACCTGGACCGCAATCGCCGGAGCCGATCGATACGGCGTCTGGCGTCAGGCGGCCGACGGAAAAGGTTGGGTCGAATTCGGTTACGTCACCGGAACGACTTACACGGACACGACGGGCCGAGTCGGCGTTGCGGAAACCTACGCCGTACGCGCGTTTTTGGGGACGGAAAAATCCAGTTACGTCGCCGTCAAGGGAACCGCTTTGCCCGCAACCCTTGGCGTGCCGCAAGTTACGGCAACCGGCGTTGCCGGCGGCGTCAAGTTGACGTGGGACGCCGTCGATGGAGCCGATCGATACTTCGCTTGGCGACGTAACGCAACGAATACGGCGTGGATCGAACTGGGATCGTTCACGGGAACGACGCTCACGGACACGGCCGCCCGGGTTGGCGTTGCGGAAACCTACGCCGTTCGAGCTT
>JAVBQW010000147.1:0-14230 GCA_031548665.1 Thermoguttaceae bacterium | reverse complement strand
TTTCGAATCGGAATATTGATCGTCGAATTATCGTTGTTGGTTTGATCTTCATTGACCGGGTAAACGACCATTGCGGCTTTTTCAGCATCGGCAGCGGAAAGTCCGAAACCGCGATCCTTGACCGGAGCGACGAGTGAATTTTCGAACGTTTTCTTCATCTCGGAAAGCGGAACTCGATCCTGAGGCCGCTTCGGACCCGCCAAACACGGCTCGACGGCCGAAAGATCCAGCGTGAGAATCTTTTCGTATTTCGGCATCGGATGATCCGAGGACGCAAAGAGCAATTGTTCCTTGCAATATCGTTCGACAATCTCGATTTGTTCGGCGTCGCGGCCGGTTTCGCGGAGATATCGGATCGTCTGGTCGTCGACCGGGAAGAATCCCATGGTCGCGCCGTATTCGGGGCCCATGTTGGCGATCACGGCCCGCTCGGCAAGGGGCATCGACGCGGCGCCGGGACCGATGTATTCGACGAATTTTCCGACGACTCCTTCTTTCCGGAGAATCTGCGTGATCGTGAGCACGAGATCCGTCGCCGTGACGCCGGGCTGAAGCTTGCCGACCAGTTCGAACCCGATCACCTGCGGGGCGAGCATGTAATACGGTTGGCCGAGCATCACGGCTTCCGCTTCGATGCCGCCGACGCCCCAACCGAGGACGCCCAAGCCGTTGATCATCACAGTATGCGAGTCGGTTCCGACTACGCTGTCAGGGTAGAGTATACCGCAATTTTTTTCGACGCTATCACGCTCTACGGCGCCAGCGACCAACGGGAGCGGGTTTTCACGCCGAGCGGAAGCTCGATCTGCCTGGACGGCAGGTCCGTGTACGACATCCGCCAAATATTCTAAGTTGACCTGATGAATAATCCCGACGGACGGCGGCACGACACGGAAATTATTGAGCGATTTTTGCGCCCAGTGGAGCAGCGAATACCTCTCGGCGTTCCGATGGAATTCGAGATCGACGTTTTGCCGGAGCGAATTGTTGCAACCGAAATAGTCGGTCTGGATCGAGTGATCGACGACGAGATCGACGGGAATCAAAGGATTGATCTTTTCGGGATCGCCTCCGAGGCGTCGCATGGCGGACCGCATCGCGGCGAGATCGACGACGGCGGGAACTCCCGTAAAATCCTGGAGCAGCACACGGGCCGGTTTGAACGGAATCTCGATATTCGCCGAAGCGTCGGGTTTCCACGCCGCTAGATTGCGAACGTCTTGCTCTGTTACCGAAAATCCGTCGACGTTTCGGAGCACCGATTCGAGCAGCACCCGGATGGAGTAGGGAAACTCCGCCAAGTCGACGCCGATCGACTTAAGCGAATAGTACGAATATTGTTTGCCGTCGACCGAAAGAGTTTGCAAGGCGTTCATCGTAAATAGTATTTCAAGAGCCGGGGGTGTAGGCGTACTCGCCGTAGCCCCCGGATACGTGGCGGTATAATAAAAGTCGACCATCCGGGGGCTACGGCGAGTACGCCTACACCCCCGGCTCTTGCGCGATTTCTATCGCAATTTTTGGCAAATCGCTTCGGCCATTTCGCGGGTTCCGACGGCGGTCGGGTCGTTGCGGTCGGCTTTCAGGTCGTAAGTCACGCTCTTGCCTTCGGCGATCACGGCGGCGACCGCTTTTTCGAGACGGTCGGCGGCGTCGAACTCCTTCAGGTAGCGGAGCATCAACATGCCGGACAAAATCAGGGCGACCGGATTGACCTTGTTTTGGCCCTTGTATTTCGGAGCGGAACCATGCGTTGCTTCGAAGACGGCGCCGCCGGGACCGATGTTCGCTCCCGGTGCGATGCCGAGACCGCCGACGAGGCCGGCCGCCAAGTCGCTCAGGATGTCGCCGTACAGATTCGGCAGCACCATCACGTCGTACAACTCCGGTTTCTGGACGAGTTGCATGCACATATTGTCGACGATCCGGTCTTCGAACTCAATGTCCGGATAATCCTTGGCGACTTGCCGGGAAACCTCCAGGAACAGGCCGTCCGTGTGCTTCATGATATTCGCCTTATGGACCGACGTTACCTTTTTCCGTTTGTTTTCCCGGGCGTACTCGAACGCCGCGCGGACGATCCGTTCCGAACCGCTGACGCTGATCGGTTTGATCGAGATTCCCGTTTCGGAAACCGGTGTCGCGATTTTCCTGCCGGTTGTCAGGGAATTGATCGTTTCGATCAACTTGGCCGTTTTCTCGCCGCCCTTTTCGAATTCGATTCCGGCGTAGAGATCTTCCGTGTTCTCGCGGAAGATGACGAGGTCGACCGGAACCTTGTCGTAGAACGTTCGGACGCCGGGATAATACTTGCAGGGCCGGATGCAGGCGAACAAGCCGAGTTCCTGCCGAAGATGAACGTTAATGCTACGGAAACCGGTTCCGACCGGCGTCGTGATCGGGGCCTTCAAGGCGCATTTCGTTCGGCGAATGCTTTCCAGGACGGCGTCCGGCAGCGGCGTGCCGAGTTTCTCCATGATGTCGACGCCCGCTTCCTGAACGTCCCAGTTGATCTGGACGCCGGTCGCGTCGATACATTGTCTTGCCGCTGCCGCCAATTCGGGGCCCGTTCCGTCGCCGTTGATAATCGTAACTTCGTGTCGCATGAAATGGGTTGGTTAAGGAAATAGACTTCGTGTAAAGCTAATGAAATAATACTCGTCATCCCCGCGAAGGCGGGGACCTAGAGAGTAAATTTACTAACTCTTTGCATCGTTGAAAGTTAAGTGTGTACAAACGATCGACAGCGTCTTCCGTCTAGGTCCCCGCCTGCGCGGGGATGACGGTGTTTTAGCCGTTTTCTCAAAGATTAATTCGCTAATGTTGTATTAGTCCGTTTACGGTGTTCGTGAATTGAAATCCTCGACGGCCTTGAAGAACGCCAGGACGTTTTCCAGCGGCGTTCCCGGCGGGATGTCGCAGCCCGACGAAAGCACGAAATGGGGATAGGTCCGCGTCGCTTCCAATAATTCTCCGGTCGCCTTGTACACGTTCTCCGCCGTTTGCATCCGGAACAGTCCGGACGGATCGAGATTTCCCATCACGGGAATGCTCGTCGGAGTCTGATCCAGGATTTTTCGTACGTCGACCGTGTTTCCGACATGCAAGGCCGAACAGCCGGTCGACAGCATTTCGCCGACCATTTTTTCCGTCTTGCCGCAATTATGGAGCACAAAGGCAAAGGAATCGCTCTTGACGGCGTCGACGATCCGTTTGATATAGTTTGCCGAGAATGTTTGGCACATTTTCGGCGAAATGAGTCCCGCCGCGGGTTCCGCCATGACGATTCCATTGCAACCGGTCTCGACAAACGCCTTGGCGTAGTCGACCAGGAATTTCGTAACTTTCTCCAGCAACGCGTGAACCGTGTCCGGCTCCGTCGCCGTCATGAGCATCATCTTGCTCATGTCGAGCAACCGTCCGGCCAGGGAAAAGGGGCCGATCATGCCGCCGAGCGTTGGTCGATCCTCGATTTTTTCGGCGCAGAGCTTCGCCGCACGGAGCGACTCCGCAGTTCGAGCCGCGCCGACTTCGGGAACCTCCAATCGGTCGATTTCGCTTTGGTCGTGAACGATCGAAGCGGAAACCGTCGGATTTTCGACATCGCTGAACTTGATCGGCGCTCCAAAAGCTTGGGCTTCCACCGACAGGTCCATCATGGTGAGAGCCGCCGCCGCGCCGGGAATTTTTTCGGCAAGCGCTTGAATCGCTTTGAATTGGAGTTCGCCGGATTGGAACACGTCGATCGGCGCTGCGCCGATGAGCGGAATCCCCGGATTCGTGACGATCGGCATTGCGGACCGCTTCTTGCCGGAAACCAAATCGCCAATCCAAGCGTTCATGTTGCGCTTCATTTTGTCCTCCTTTCAACTCCAGTCGAGTGGATTCTGCCAAGCGGTTTTCAGTTCGTCGACGTTCGCCGTCAAATCGTTACCGAAAACCAACGTTTTTTCTTCCGTGACCTTGCCGAGTTTTCGAAACGGCAATCCGGCGAAGAACGATTCGAACGCGGCGGCGTTCTCCGCTTCGACTTCGACCACGAACCGGCTGTTCGACTCGCTGAACAGCGCGACCGTATCGAAGGAACCGTCCAATTTCGCACCGAAACCTCCGGCGAAACACATTTCGGCGACCGCGACCGCCAAACCGCCCTCGCTCAAGTCGTGAACGCTTCGGAACAAGCCCTGCGTGATGCCTCGATGCAACGTTTCGTACAGTTTTTTTGCCTTGGGAACGTCGAGCGTTGGAACGACATTATTCAGGCCGGGGAGCGCCGGAGTACCGGCTAAATGGGAATAATGGGAGCCGCCGAATTCGTTCTTCGTTTCGCCGAGTTGATAAATCACGTTGCCGGGACGTTTGAAATCCATGCTCACGCAAGTCGACACGTCGTCGACCTGGCCCATCGCGGAGATCAAGAGCGTCGGCGGAATCGAAATCGGCTCTTTGCCCGCCGGGCGGAACTCGTTGTTGAGACTGTCCTTGCCGCTGATGAACGGCATCTCGAAGCCGACGGACACGTCGTAACACGCAAGCGCCGCTTCGACCAGCGAACCGAGCGTTTCGGGTCGGTCCGTGTTTCCCCAACAGAAATTGTCGAGAATCGCAATCGTCGCCGGATCCGCTCCGACGGCGACGGCGTTGCGAACCGCTTCGTCGATTCCGGACGCCGCCATGCGATACGGGTCGAGGTCGCCGAAATACGGATTCATGCCGCACGAAACGACCAAACCGCGACGGGAATCCAAACGGGGCCGTAATACGGCGGCGTCTCCCGGTCCGTCGTTGTTCACGCCGACAAGCGGCTTGAGCACGCTCCCCGCTTGGACTTCGTGGTCGTATTGACGAATGATCCAATGTTTGCTCGCAACGTTCAGCGACGACAATATCTCCTTTAGCCGCGTCGCCTGCGACGCGCTGTCCTGTGGGATGGCGTCTTTCGGCGGTTCCATCGCTCCGCAGGCGGAGCGGCTAACATACCCCGCGTATCGAACGACCGGGGGGCGTCCGTCGTGGAGCAGTTTCATGTCGAGGTCGGCGACCTGTTTGCCGTGATAGTTCAGCACGAGCCGTCCCGTCGGCTTGAAGGTTCCGAGCACGGTCGCTTCGACGTCTTCGGAGTCGCAGAGCTGTTTGAATTCGTCCCATATTTCCGGCGGCACAGCAAAGACCCTCCGCTCCTGCGCTTCGGAAATCCAGATTTCGGTGTACGAGAGACCGTCGTATTTCAACGGAGCGTTCGAAAGTTCGACGTCGGCTCCGATTTTCTCACCCATTTCGCCGACCGCGCTGGAGAACCCCCCGGCGCCGCAGTCGGTCACGGCGTTGTACAAATTCCGATCCCGAGCTTGGAGCATCACGTCGAGCACCATTTTTTCGGTGATCGCGTTGCCGATCTGCACTGCGCCGCCGGAAAGCGTTTCGCTTTCGTGGGTCAACTCGGCGCTGCTGAACGTCGCTCCGTGAATTCCGTCGCGGCCGGTCCGACCGCCGATTGCGACGATCAAGTCGTTCGGTTTCGGTTCCTTGAACGATTTATCTTTCGGCAGAATTCCGACGTTGCCGCAGAACACGAGCGGGTTGCCGAGATACCGTTTGTCGAAATAGACCGCTCCGTTGACGGTCGGAATTCCCATCCGATTGCCGTAATCGCGGACTCCGGAGACGACTCCCTTCATCACACGCCGCGGATGCAGCACGCCGGGGGGGAGTTCCTTCGGATCGGTATCCGGCGGAGCGAAGCAGAACACGTCGGTCGACGCAATCGGCTTGGCCCCCATTCCGGTTCCCATCGGATCGCGGATCACGCCGCCGAGCCCGGTGTTCGCGCCGCCGTAGGGTTCCAAGGCGGAGGGGTGATTATGGGTCTCGACTTTGAAACAGACGTTGAACTCGTCGTCGAACGTCACGACACCGGCGTTGTCGGCAAACACGCTGACGCAGCGTTCGGCGACGTTTTTGCTCGTTTTCCGAAGCTCCTGCGTTGCGGCGAAGATCGTCTCCTTAAGCATGTTCGTGAAATGTCGCTCGAACTTCGTTCCGTCGGCGTTTTCCCGAACATAATGGATTCGACCTGCCAAGGTTTTATGCGAACAGTGTTCGCTCCAAGTCTGTGCAAGCGTTTCCAATTCGATGTCGGTCGGGTCCCGTTGCAGCTTTTCAAACGCCGCCTTGATCGTTTGCATCTCGGTCAGCGAGAGGTAAAGCTGTCCCTCCTTGCTCAATTTCTGCAATTCGGCGTCGTTCATTCCGCGAATCGGAACCGTTGTCAACTTGAATTCGTAGGACGACCCAATCTGCAACTGATCAAACGGCAGATCCCCGAAGACGACCTGTTCCACGGCGTCGTTGGCGAGGAGTTTTGACGCGAGAATTTTGAGCTGGTCGTCGGGGAGCGCCGGAGTACCGGCTAAATGAGAGGAAATCCAGTATTTCTTGAATGTCCGCACCGCTTCGGTTTTGATTCCGAAATCGGCGATCGCCTTCTGGGCGTTCTCCGCAACGGAATCGGTCACGCCCGGTTTCGGCAGCACATAGAGCGGCTTGACTTCCTCTTTCTGAAGTCTGGAGTCTGAAGCCTGAAGCCTGATCTCCGTCGTTTCGACGACGCTGTCGGCGAGGAGTTTGTCGGCGAGCATTTTAACCTGTTCTTCGGTCAAGTCGCCTTGAACGAGATAGCCGTACGCGGTTTTCGCCTGAATTTTATCGGAGATTCCGAGATCGGCGGCGTCCTGGGCGACTTTTTGACCGTGAAAATCCGGCTGCGACGGCGCCGGAAAAATATCGATTTCCCAAAGCATGGAACGACGGGACAGAGTGAAATTTGATAAAGCGTTAAGGTGTACTAAAAAGTAAAAACATCGTCATCCCCGCGAAGGCGGGGACCTAGTGAATATACTTCAATTCGTCCTTGCACACGTTATTGACGGATGCAAACGGTCAATAACATCTTCCGTCTAGGTCCCCGCCTGCGCGGGGATGACGGGTGTTCAACGTCAAGTCGAAAAACAATACGAAACAACTTGAAATTTCAATGTTGAACGAACCACTACGTAGCGGCTTGCTCTTTCTTCTTCGCGTCGGCATCGGGATCGCGGCCGAGTAGCAGGAAAATCACGAAGAAGACGCCGATAAAGGCCGCCGGAATGGCAAAGATCATTTTCCAATCATGTGCCTGGGCGGCCAACCAATCCTGCCGGGTCAACGAGAAGTTCTCATCGCCGGCAATACTCGCGGCGGTTTTCTTGAGGTCGGCCTTCGTGAAATGAACCGTTCGCTTCGGAGCGGGATCGAGGTACGAGAACGGTTTACCGTCGCTGTACAACGACACGGTCGCTCCCTTCGCGTTGATGTTCCAGTACGTGAGCGGAGCGTCGTCCTGGACGAGTTGATCATCCGTCAGCGCGTCGATCGCTTGCGGCGTCAAGGGATTCTTGCTCAACAACTTGCCGAGATTGACGGAGCGTTTTTTCGGAGCGGCAGTTTCTTCTTTCTTCTCGGTTGCAAGATATTTTTCGACTTGGGCGGCCAGATCGAGATACTGCAAGGGGCTGTCGGCGTCATCACTCCAAACGGGCAGACCGACCTTGACCTCACCGGAAACGACGACCGGGGCGTCCTTCGACCAGAAGTCGTCGATCTGATCCGTCGCGACGACCACGCCGGAATGTTGTGGGGGGAATTTATCCCACATATAGGCGAACGAATATCCGCCGCAAACTTGGCCGACGCCGAGGAGCAGGAAGATCATCATGCTCTGGGCGCTGGCTTTCAAGTTTTCTGGAGCTTTTTTGTCGGCATACATATAGGCCGCGACGTAAAGGAAGCTATAGCAGAATCCATGCAACAACAGACCGGCGAAGGCGAAAGCGAAAGCCGGTTGCGTGAAGCAAAGATATCGAACGACCCAGGCAAGCATTCCGATCAGGAGAACACGTTTCAGGCCGATGAATCCGATGAAGAACGGCAAGGCCGTCATGAAAATGATTTCGGAGAACTGGTTGATCGTCGTCAAAGCGACCGGTGAGGGATAACCTCGTTCCGACAAATACAAAACCTGAGAAGGGAAAAAGTAGTTGCAGGCCGGAATACTGGCGAAAAACGCGCAGAAGACGAAAATCGCGAACGAAAAATCCTTGAACAGGGACAGGGCTCCTAAGCCGAGGGCGTCGCTTTTTTCGCCGGGAGCGGGGGCGCCTTTCGGCGGCGTGTCCGGCAGCGTCAACGAGTAAAGAGCGAGGAACACGCTGATTCCGCCGCCGACAAAGAAAAAGTTCGGCGTCTCGGCGCCGCCGCAGAATCCCGCGATGAAAAGGTTGACGACGATCCAACCGATCGTTCCGAACACGAAGACATACGGTCCCATGCTCGGCTTCGGAAGATGTTTGAAGACGACGGAGTTGACCAATCCGATCGTCGGCATGAAACACATCCCGGAGAGGAGCATCAATCCCATGAGAACGGGAAAGGTCTGTAATTCCTGCAGGCAGAGCCAGCCGCAGGCCAATAGGGCCGCTCCGCCGATGAAATGGAGGAACGCGATGACTTTTTGGGCTGAGAAGAAACGGTCCGCGATCGGTCCAATGAACAGCGGCGCAATCACGGCACCGAACGGAATCGCGTTGTAGAGCGATCCGATTTCGGAACCGGGCAGCTTCAGGATTCCTCCGGCGTATCCCCCCAAGGCACCGGCCCAAGCGCCCCAAATCGCGAACTGACAAAAATACGCCAGGCAGAGCCGTGGATAGGCAAACGCTGCTCGTTTGGTTTCCGACATGGTGTTCTCCGGGGAAATCATGATGAATTCGATGGGGATCCTCCGACCGCTTGATCGACGGAAAACTATTTTCTCACGGCGTCGAAGGAAAATCAAGGGTCGGTCCGGCTTTTCATGCGGATTCCTTTGGGCTTTCCTTCGCACGAGGATTCAAAGTCCGCATGGTAGCCGGAAGCGAAGCCAGTACTCTGGCGCAGCGCCCGGTTAATGGCGTCAACTGGCGAGATCAACCGGACGCTGCGGGAGTACCCTCCGCTTCCGGCTACCAAAAAAACCTACTTTGCAATCCTCGCCTTTCCTTCGCACTATGCTTGTAAATTTTGCGTAGAAAGAGTAGAATTTCTTAAAGTTTTGATCTTCTTTGGACGAAAGCGTGGTGCTACCATGAATCAATTGACGAGAGCGACGTTTTTGGGGGCGGCATTCCTTGCCCTGTTGACGGATTTATCGGGAAGCGAGCCCTGTTTTTGTCCGAACGCGACGGTTCGTTACGAATCGGCAACTCCGATTTACGGTTCGGCTCCGCTCATCGTTTCGCCGTCGATCGTTGAGTCGATTTCGATGCTCGACGCCCGACCGATACGGACCTTCGCCTCCGATTCGGTGTCGACGACCATTTCGGAACCGTTCTCTGTCGGAACGCCGATTCAGACGATCGTTCTCAAACCGCTTAGCGTCGCGTCGGGTGTTGTCCTGCCGAATTCGACGACTACGAATGTCGTCTTGCCGGAGAATAGAGAAGACGGAGAAAATAAAGAAGGTATAGACTCGGCGTTACCGATTCGACAAGTCTCCGATCTCGTCGCTACCGAAACGCTCAGCGAAAAAACGCTCCGAGAGAAAGCGGTCAACGAGAAGACGGTTAGCGAGAAGTCGCCCCCCGGAAAAACCTTCGTTGAAGAGGAGAAGATTGAGGAGCGTGACGTCGCCAACGAACCGACGGCTCCGCCGCCGTTCAAGCCGATTCGGCCGATCTTCGAACTGTCCGCTTCGGAAACGGTTTCAGAACCGACGGTCGTTCGAAAACCGGCAATTCCCAAATCGGCGCCGCTTCCCGATCCGGAGGAAGTCGTCGTCACGACGCCTCCTCCTCCGATGCCTCTTGCCGTGCCTAAATACGATGCGGTGCAACCCGAAATCGGAAACGATGAGACGTTCGCCGACCAACGAAACGAGACGCCGACAGTTCCGCGAAGCACGTTGCGTGGTCAGTCTCCGGCGTTCAAAGACGCTTTGGATGAGGCGATGTCGACCAAACCGCCGCTTCCGCAAGGACTGATCGGTGATCCGTCCGCTATTCCTGATAAACTGGTCGAATCGCCGAATACCGCCGGAGAATCGCTTATTCCCTTGGATCCGGTAAAACAGTCGAACGCGGACCCCGCAGCCGCCGAGCTAAAGACAAAGCAATTGACGAACGGCGTTCTCTTGCTCGTTACCGTGATCACACTGGGACTGCTCGTTTATTCGATCACGATCGCTTGGGACTATCGGCAACGTTGGATGCAGACGCTGACCACGCAAAATAATTCCTTTACGCCGACCTTCGATGATCCGGCGTTGGGAGGTTTGAGCTGTTACTCTCACGAAGTCGATCCCTATGACTCCCCGAGCTTTCATCGATTTGGAGCCGGGCCCATGGAGTTTTAATGAATCAATCGTCGTTAGCCGCGTCGGCTTCCGACGCGCGGAGGAGCTGAAAGATTGCCTATCTTTTCTCTGGAATCCGTAGCGGCCGCAGCTCGATGTAAGGTCGTAGCGGTGAGAGCCTTCTTTCTTCCGTGACGCTTGCCTCGATCGATTGTTGTTGGAACGGATTGTCCGGCGGCGTTCGAATCCCGCTTTCCTTGGAAAGCGGTTTCAGGTTTTCTGCGAAGTTGAACATCGGCAGGAGCATATCAACTGTTTTCGCGGGATCGATGCTTTCCGGTTGCGTGTCGAATTCCATGGATTCTCGATCAAGAAACGTTGTCGGACTTTCCTTGAACTCATGAATCGAGGAAAACTCCCGAAACGGAACGATGATCGGCTTGACGATGGAATCGGCGACCGACTTCGTGGAAACCTCGACGGCTTTCGAAGACGAAGGGGCAGCGACGAGCATCGGTTCCGGATACGCTTGGGCGTATTTTTCCCGTTTTTCCGCTTTCACCGACTGTGGGGGGTTGCCCGATAACCCGCTCTTCTTGCTTTCGCATGAGAGCGGTTCGGCGACGATGGTTTCTTTGGCGTTTTTCTTGACGTTTTCCTTGGGAAGGGGAGCAGCGGTGATTTGTTCGTCCGGCAATGGAGGAATCGGCGAGGGATCGATTCCGTGAAAAAACGGCAACGTCCCCATTGAGCCTAGAAGAAGGACGCTTCCGGAAAGAAACAGTTTGAGGCCCGGCGAAAGCGCAACGGCACAGAGGACGGGCCGATGAGGAGAGTTGAGGGGGGACATGCTCTCGACCTCGGAAAAAGTGGTGTTCTCCCTCCGTGGACGAAATCATGTTGCCGACTCCGCGACAACGCTCCACTACGGAAATCGACTCCTTGAGCCTTTCCGTTGAAAAAAAATCGGTTTGGCGATACAATCGGCGAAACCCTCAACAAGGAGTCGACCATGAAATTTCGCCGTTTGTTTTTTTTCCTTTTTATCGTTCTAACCGTCGGACCGCTTGGAGCCGAAGAAGTCGCCGTTCGTCCGATCGACAACGGCGCCGCTCTCTTGAATCCCGGCATGGGTTGGACGATGCATTTTTACTCGAATATCACGACGAACTACGGTTCGCAGCTGAAGCCGTCGGATTCGTTGGACTGGTTTCCCGGCTGTTCGACGATTTATCTGCGTTTGCCGTGGTCGCACATTGAACCGGAAGAAGGAACGTTCAACTGGGCAATCGTCGATACACCGGCCCAACGTTGGATTTCAAAGGGCAAGAAAATTTCCTTCCGCTTTACCTGCTGCGAAAGCTGGCTGCGTTGGGCGACGCCGGAATGGGTTCACAAAGCCGGAGCCAAGGGAATCAATTACGATTACGGAAAGGGACCGAACGAAGAAGGAGAACTTTGGGCGCCGATTTACAACGATCCCGTGTTCCTGGAAAAATTGGACAAATTTCTCGCCGCGGTCGGGAAACGGTACGACGGCAATCCGAACGTCGAGTTTGTCGACGTCGGAACCTTCGGAATGTGGGGTGAAGGACACACCGGTTTCGACATGCGACTTTCGCAAACCGAAACGGACGCAATGTCGAAAATCCATATCGACCTGCACAAAAAACATTTTCCGAAGACCTTGCTTTGTGTCAGCGACGACATTTCGGGACATAACAGCAAGGCTCCGTGGCCGGGGATCGAATACGCTCTGTCGCAGGGCGTCACGCTGCGGGACGACAGCATCATGGTGCAGCCGAAGCCGAATCAATGGTTTCACGCCGACATGGCTCAACTTTTTTGGCCGACGCTGCCGGTGATCGTCGAACATGAGCATTTCGGAACCTCCGTCCATCGAAAGGCTTGGAGCGGCGAGGATCTGCTCCGTTCGGTGGAAGAGTACCACGCGAGTTTCCTGTCGATCCATTGGTGGCCGGAAGTTCTCTACAACGAGAATAAAGAAACAATCGAAAAGATCAATCGCCGTCTTGGATATCGGCTACAGCTCCGAGAGCTGAAATACCCGAACGGCGTCGACATCGGAAAACCGTTCGGCGTCGATTGGAACTGGGCGAACGTCGGCGTCGCTCCGTGCTACGGCGGCGGTTTTCCCGCTTTGACGTTGAAGGATGCCGAAGGAGGAATCGTTTCGGTCCTCGTCGAAGACGGATTCGACGTCAAGAATCTTCCCGTTGCGCCGTCAGAGCAAGCGGAAACGAAGTCGGTTCACAGCGAATTCCGTGTCGGCCTGGTGGCTCCGACGACGCAGCCGGGAACTTACGACATTTTCGTTTCTGTGGGCCGACGAGACGGTACGCCGACGATCGCTTTGCCGCTCGACGGCGACGACGGCCAACGCCGTTATAAAATCGGCGTCATTACCCTCGGCCCTTAGCCGCATCGCCCGCAACGTGCTCGGAGCGGCATTCGACGTCTATTCCGCTTCAACGCTCCGCGGGCGGAGCGGCAAAAAAAGCTCCGTCCGATTCGAAAACCGGACGGAGCTTTACCAAATCACCGGAGCAATTCAAAAGGAACTATTTGCACGGAACACAGGGCGGGCAAACCGGTTCGCACGGAGCACAGGCCTTTTCGCACGGGGCACAAGCCTTTTCGCATGGGGCACAAGCCTTTTCGCAAGCCTTGACGCACGGGGCACAAGCCTTTTCACAAGCTTTGACACACGGAGCACAAGCCTTTTCGCACGGTTGGATCGGTTCACACGGGGCACAAGCCTTTTCGCAGGCCTTGACGCACGGAGCGCAGACCTTTTCGCACGGTTGGACCGGTTCACACGGGGCACAAGCCTTTTCACAAGCGGGCGGGATGACCTTTTCGCACGGGGCACAAGCCTTTTCGCACGGGGCACAAGCCTTTTCGCACGGGGCACAGGCCTTTTCGCACGGGGCACAGGCCTTTTCGCACGGGGCACAGGCCTTTTCGCACGGTTGCGGTCCGCAAGGATCACACGGGGCACAGCCCTTCTTCGCCGTCATACCACGAAGGCGATCAATCAGGCGAACTTTGTGGAACTTCTTTTCGACACAGACCGGGGCGCACGGTTCGCACGCTGCCGGAACACACGGTTCGCACGCTGCCGGGACGCACGGTTCGCAAGCTGCCGGGACGCAGGGCTGAACTTTGGCACAGGGTTCGCAATCGCCGGCGAATGCAACGCTACCGACGAAGAGAACGACCGACGCGACCAGAGTCGACAGGACAAATTTACTCGACATTCTTTCTCTCCTTACATGGGTTTCAAAATCTCCGGTGTGGAACACGTACACGCACGCACCCCTCACAGAATGACTACACTGGACTACACATTGTTTGTCGGAGATCGACGCAATCACCGACGACTATTTTTGTTCTTGTACACACAATCGGCAAAGTCAGACAGGCTATTTAAGCCAAATGAGAAGTTTTGGAAGACAGGGCAAAAACAGCAATCACGAGTAATTTAGGAGGTATCGGAAAGTTTCTCAACGAAACGCGTTTCGCAGGTCCGTTTCCTCTCGGACTAAGCGAAGTATACTAGACAAAAAAGCGCTGTTCGAAAAAAACTTGGAAAAAGACTTGAAAATCAAGCAATTCGAGCCTGTCCTAAACGCAATTCTATGAGTATCGGACAAGGTCGCCGCAACCTTCCGAGTCTTCCCAACGCTGCCAATTTTTCCATTAAGGCTTTCGCTCGAAAAAAACATACCCACCAAACAAAGGGTGTAGAGTACAAAGTGTAGAGTGTAGAGTACCGTATTGGATGATTTGGCCGAATCGGTACTCTACACTGAACACTCTACACTGACTGCCAACCGGGTA
>JAVBQW010000205.1:0-15060 GCA_031548665.1 Thermoguttaceae bacterium | reverse complement strand
TACATTCGGTATCAGGAAGATATGGAACGAAAAGAGGACGCACCCCGGTTGTTCAAATAACTGTGTAACGGTCGTGTAAAAACAATCCGCTTTGAGCGGTTCCCATTTAAAGCCCCCGGCTCTGCCGGGGGATATTTACTCGGGGAAGCCGAAATCAGTCTTCAGCCAGTAATTTTTTCGCAACGACATTTTGTCGGTCTGAACGTCGAACGACAACGGAACAACCGTCGGTTTGTCGGAAAGATCAATTTCGAACAAAATATTCGACTTGGATTCCGCTTGCGTTTTAGCCGCGCAGCGCGGGAACTCTTTTTCATCCCGACGCAACGTAAAACTCGGTTTCACGCCGGGAATGTTCGACGAATAAACGAACCCAATCGTTTTTGTTCCGGTATCGAGCACGGCGGAAACGTCGCCGAGCGGTACGATGTCGAAGTCGAGAACGGTTCCGTTCGGCAACGCAATCGTCGTCCAAGTATTTTCTACAGCGTCTTTCGGAATCGTAACGATTTCCGTTCCGCCGTTTTCCACGGTAACCGTTTCGCCGGGAACGACGCGGATTCGTTTCGACGAAGCAACGGTCGCCGGTTTCGCTTTCGGCGTCAAAATGTACGAAAACGCGCCGTCGACCGGTTCGACGTGGACCATGCCGCGACTGTATTTCGTCTTCGCCGGACCGAGTTCCTTTCGGTGGAAGTCCAGAGCGATCACGTCGGCGTCCGCGTCGTTGTCCAAACGGACGGCGTGAAGCGAACTTCGACCCGGATAATTCGGTTCGCCGACGATCATTTCCCAAGCCGGTTGGACCGGCGGCCGGCTAGGAGCTTCCGCTCCGGTCGAGTCCAATCGCTCCCGTTGGTCGCTTGCCTGTTGAGCGGAACCATGCTGAATGGCAAGGGCAGCGTCGATGTTTTTCCGGACGATAAGTTGACGGTCGCAAAGCAAGCGGTCGAAACGGCAAGGCTTGTCCTTCGGATTGTCGCGGACGTTGGCGAAGAGATAGACCGGCGAGTCGACGTAATCCGTGCGGCAACCGTCGATGTCGAGACTCCATGCGGACAGTTCTTTCATGGGATCGGCGACGCACCAGCTGTTCGGGGGGAGGGGGTTCACACGGAGGCACGGAGGCACGGAGGAGATTGCATCCGGTTCTCCCCCCCTCCGTGCCTCTGTGCCTCCGTGTGAGGCAAAAACATCCCAATGTTCGGTCGGATTTCCGTTGACGTAAATCGTCAGCCCGTCTTCGTATTCAACGCGGATTCGATTTAACTTCACGGCGTCGGACGCAACAGCTTCCGAAGTTGTCAATAATTTGCCGGATTCGTCGGCGTAACGGATCGACTTGGCGTTCTGCGTACCGTACCGTGCGGCGATTTGTTGTACCGTAAAATAAGAGCGGGCGCCGCCGTCGAGGCCGAACTCCATTGCGAGAAAGCCCGTGTGTCCGAACGCCAGCGTCGCGGCAAGGAATCGGTCGAGAGCAAAACCCTTTTCCTTGGCGTCCTTGAACTGTTCCTTGCCGTAGAACATGCCGGGATTGCCCATTCCGAAATTGTTTTCCAGCGGATGCATCTTCAGTAGATCGAAGTCGACGATCCACGGCAAGCCGTTTTCGTGCGAGAAGTAGGAAGAATCCTGACCGTAATTACCGTCCGTTAAACCGCTGTAGTACCAATGATTGTTCCCTTCGCTGTAAACGGGGCCGCCCCAGATCTTTTTCTGGTGCAGCATGATCTCGCCGTAAGCGTAGAACGTCGCGGCGAAGGTTCCCGCTCCCGGAACCCGGGCGTCGTAGTCGACGTAACGCCAAGGTTGGACCGCCGTGTGGACGTCGCAGTATGCTGTGTTGAAACCGAACTTTTTCTGCACGATTTCCGTGATCTTCGGCTCCGTCTGGACCGCGATCGCCGGTTTCGGATTATAACAGCGAGCCCAAGCAGGATGGAAATTGCCGTCGGAAAGTCGCGTGACCCAATCTTCGTTCCAAAAGGCGTTGACCGGAGCGTAGTCGGTATAATTATTGTACGGACCGTAAATAAAACCGAGTTCATGCATCTTTCGGGTATATTCCTTCTGTCCTTCGTCTCCCCCCTTGCCCGGTGCGGCGTCGGTTCGAAAGGTAAAGCTCTCGCCGCCGTCGCGCCAGAGCGTTTCGTGGTCCGTGACGAGCATCTTCTCCATGCCGAACCGTTTGACACGGCTCCAAAATTCGTAATCGGAATCGTGCTTCCACGCTCCGTGCGCCCGCCAAACCCGCTCCGCCGTCACGGATTTCCACGGCGATTTGTCGTTCGGAATATTCGGCAACACCTCTTCGAACGTCGGCGACACCGTGATAAACAGCCGTTCGTAAAAATCGTTTCGTTTACCATCCGTCTTGGGATTGTACCGACTGCACGCCGCGCCGCTGACGAAGCCCTGAGCCAGGGCGGGCGGCTCGCTTCGCGTTCGAAGTTCCGCCTCCCGTTGGTCGGCTTCCGTTTCGGAAGCAACAGCCTTGTTTGACAATGGATGCGTTTCGATTTTGTTCTCGAAGAAAAACTCCGAAGCGTTCGAGCGGGTGTGGTCGAGCATCGAAAGAAAGAACAGCGGAGTTTTTTGATCGTCGTTCGATTGCGCAACGATTACAGCGGGGCGTAGTGCGCCGTTGCCGACGAGATAGGGAACTTTGACGAGTTTGGTCCGGGGACTGCGACTGAGTACAGCCTCCGTCCCCGGCTCTTTGGGTTGTTCGTTGAAATTCCAGCCGCCGGACGAAAATTCCTTCACGTTGCCGCCGGGACAGCGAACGTCGACGATCAGCGTTTTGCCTTTCATCGAAAAACGGTATTCGACTTCATCGTCGCCGAATTTCCAACGGGCCGTCAGGAGATTTTCTTTCGGCTGCGGGTCCAGCGAAACGAGTTCGGGGTTTTCTTTCGGTTCGTCGACGAATCGGATTCCGCTCTGTTTCAGAGCCGCGACCGTGAGGAAGCGGTCTTCGGCGGGCGACCGCTCCCTCACGGTCGCGGCTCTGATTCTCAGATCGTCGAGCGTTCCGGTTTTCGGTGTGTAAGTCCATTCGACTCCGCCGTCCGAGCCTTCATATAGCAACGAATAGGGGCCGCCGACTCGTTTCAGCAAGACGTTCTTGTAATCGTTCGAAAAATTCGTCGGCAAGATCGTTTCTTCGCGGTTGGGGAACGGCTGTTTCGGTCGCGGTTCGAACGTCAACGGTTTGAGTTCCTCTTTATAGAACGATAAATTGTCGAAGAAAAGCGTTCGCGGTTCCTTGTTGGTTCCGCCGCGAATCTCGATACCCTCGAAACAGGGAGCGTCGCCGAGGAAGGCGAGTTGCTCGGCGGACAATTTTTTGTGCAGTAAAAACCATTCCGTCCAGTTCACCGTGCCGAGGTGCAACCGCAACGGTTTTTTCGTGCTCCCCTGCAAAATAATCGTTACGGCGACCTGCGGCGTCTGCGGATTCGGCGCCCACGCCCAATTGTTGCCGTACATCCAGAGATTCACGCAGTCGAATTCTTTACCAATTGCAATCGGCTTCGGCGGTTTCAGCGTAACGGTCGGCGTTTTCTTGTCCGTCGGAACGTTTTTGTACGTCAATTTGCCGACATGTTTTCCCCAGAGTTGCTGCTCCCGGCTCAACGTGAATTCCGCTTCCGACTCGACGGTTTCGGTCGTCCAGCCTTCGAGGTTTTCGAAATCGCAAAACGCCGGATGCGTGTCCGTCGTTCGGCCGGCGTTGACCATTTCGTAAGGTCGGACGCCGATTTTCTCCTCGGCGAAAAGCGTTGCGGCGAAGAGAAACACGAAGAGGAACGAAATTGTCGGAGTTCGCATGGGGTTTTCGGGGAGAAAAACAAAGGTCAAAATAACCGTCATCCCCGCGAAGGCGGGGACCTAGAGAACAGACTTCAATGCGTCATTGCACACGTTTTTCGATGGCATTCATTTTCGTTGACGACGAATGCAAACGGTTAGTAAAATCTTTCGTCTGGGTCCCCGCCTTCGCGGGGATGACGAAATTTCTTTATCGGGCGCCGACGTCGATCGTTTCCTTGTTGATCGACCGAACGTTTTCCGAGGGGACTTTCAAGAGTTTGCGATCGAAACTGATCAAGCCGTTGCATTCCGACTCCACGTCGATCAGTTGATGGAAGACGGCGGCGGAAAGGCCGGTCTTGCGGATCAGGTTGCGGAGCTCTTCGTGCATGTCACGGTATCGATTGAGCAGCGTTTCGGAGTCCGGAACGTGTTGGTATCCCCAAGTCTCCGGCGTCCAGAGATTCGCTTTCGGCGGAACCAACGTCAAGCCGCCGAAGGAGCCGATCACCAAGGCGCGTTTGCCGTCGGCGGTCGGCGATTCGGGACCGGGAAATTTATGCTGGTCGATCAGTTGGCCGACGCCGAAGTCCTTCCAACCGCTGGCGGCATTCACCAAACGGGTCGGATCGAGTTGCCGAACCTTTTCGACAAGTTCCGACGTTCGATGTTGTCCCCAACCCTCGTTGAAAAGCGTCCAAATGATGATCGACGGATGGTTCGCCAGCGATTGGACCATCCGTTGCAGTTCGAGTTCGAACTGTTTTTGGGCTTCCGGCGTTCGGTTTTCGGCTTCCGGCATCTCTTGCCAAACAAACATTCCGAGGCGGTCGGCCCAGTAATACCAGCGTTGCGGCTCGATCTTGACGTGCTTCCGGATCAGATTGAAGCCGAGCGACTTGGCAACGAGAAGATCCGATTGAATCGCCTGATCCGACGGAGCCGTGTACAGGCCGTCCGGCCAGTATCCCTGATCAAGCACGCCCATCAAGAACGTAAACTTGTTGTTCAAACGAATCCGAACGCGGCCCTGTTCGTCTTTCGCCAAGTCGATCTTTCGCAGGCCGTAATAGGTTCCGATTCGGTCGATCGGCATCTCCTTGTCGAGCAGCCGGACCCGAATCTGGTAAAGGTTCGGCGAGTCCGGCGACCAGAGTTTCAGCGATTCCTTCGGAATCTTGACCAGCAGCGGCCCGTTGCAGCCGCCGTAAGCCTGCGAAACGAGTTTGTCGCCGTCGAAAACTTCGACGTAGACCGACAAATCTTTTCTCGGTTTCGAAACTTCCGCATGCACCGTGATTTCGCCCTGATCGATGTCGCCGCTCATCCGGATCTCGCGGATCGACTCCGGAGGAACCGGTTCCAACCAGACCGTTTGCCAAATTCCGCTGATCGAGGTGTACCAAATTCCCGACGGCGTCTGCGTCTGCTTGCCCCGAGGCTGCTCCCCCCGGTTCGTCGGATCGAAAACCCAGACCATCAATTCGTTCGGCCTGTCCGTTCGCAGGTTCTCCGTGATGTCGAAGGAAAACGGATCGTAGCCGCCGAGATGGGCTCCGACCTGCCGACCGTTGACAAAGATCATACTCGACCAGTCGACGGCTCCGAAATGCAGCAAAATACGGCTCTCCTTCGGCCAAGTCTCCGGCACGGTGAATGTTCGGCGGCAAGCGAAGGCGTCCATTGGACGACCGACACCGGAAAGTTTCGACTCGACGGGAAACGGAACGAGAATCGTTTCCTTGAACGGTTCCGTGGCGGGAACGATTCCGTCCTTCAATTCCCAAGGGCCGTTGAGGTTCAACCAGTGTTCCCGAACCATCATCGGCCTCGGATACTCCGGATGAACGTTTTTCGCCGTGAGCTCCTTGCTCCACGGCGTTTCCAACGGCGTGATGCGCGGCGAAGTCGTCGGGCCGCCGGAACGGTCGCGGGGATTGATCAGTTCCTGCGACGTCACGAAGGACGTCGACAAAATCAACGCAAAGCAGAGGAAAAAACGACTCATAAAATCGTTGAGGGAATTAGGGTGAAGGGGAGAAACATGATTCTATCCCGCCGGGAAACCATTCGCAAGCGTTTTTCGACGGCACGACGGCAGCCGGAAGGAAGGCGTACTCGCCGTACTGACGGAAAACCGGCAAACGCTTCCGTCCCAAACGTCCGTCAGTACGCCGGAGTACCGGCTCCCTTCCGGCTGTTATCTCCTCGTTGAAAATTTCGCAACGTTCCTGCGGGGGATGCTTTTCCCCTCCGAATCGTGTAGAATGACTTCAACGTCTAGTTTGAAACCTCCGGGAGCACAGCTCCCGGCTCGTCAGTCCACGAACCGGAGATTCATTATGCAACCCACACCACGTGTTTTCCTGTCCGGCTTCGCCGACGAAGCGACCTCCAACAAAACGATCGTCGAGCAGTTCGCCGTGTTCGCCGCGCTCGGACTCCAATACTACACGATTCGGTTCGTGAATCTCGGCGACGGCATCAAAAACGTGATGAAGCTCACCAAGAGCGACCTGCAACGCATCCGGCAATTTCAGGATGAGTACGGCCTGAACGTCTCCTCGCTCGGTTCGCCCATCGGTAAGATCAAGCTCGAAGACGTCGACGACGGAACCCATAATCAATACGTTCCTTTCGAAAAATATCTCGACGAGGTCAAATTGGCTTGCGATTTGGCCCACGCCTTGGAAACGAAGCTGATTCGCGGCTTCTCGTTCTACCATCCGAAGGGTAAGAATCCGAACGACTACATCGCAAAGGCCGCCGACCGCCTCGGAACCATCGCGGATCTCTGCCATCGTAACGACCTGACCTTCGGTCTGGAAGTCGAAGCAAATCTCGTCGGTCAAAACGGACATCTCATCGCCGATCTGTACAAACAGGTCAACCATCCGGCAATGCTCTCGATCTTCGACGGAGCCAACATCGTGATGCAGGGATACAGCTCGCCGGAAATTTTCGACCAGTACGAAGCGATGAAACCCGGCCTCGGTTGGCTGCACGTCAAGGATTACGCCAATCCCCGCCGCGTCGAAAAGGGCGGACACGTCGAAGAAGATAAAATGTCGAACTTCGTTCCCTGCGACCGCGGCGAGTCCGGACACGAACGTATTTTCCGTGATTTGGCCTCGATTCTGCCGGCGCTGGAAGAAAAATTGAAGAGCCGTGGAATTCCCGGCGTTTTCATGGACCTCGAACCGCACCTGAAAGGCGGCGGACAGTTCGGCGGCTTCAGCGGTCCCGACGGTATCGGCGTCGCCCTGCGAGCCCTGTGTCGAACGCTCGATTTCGTCGGCATTTCGTATCACCTGCGCGACTTCGACGACGTTAAAGCGGCCAGAGGATTTTAGAAAAAAACGATCCGTCATCCCCGCGAAGGCGGGGACCTAGACGAAAGATTTTGCTATTCGTTTGCATCGTTTTCATTTTTTAACGGAAAACGATGCAAACGGTTGGACACCGTGTTCTCTAGGGCCCCGCCTTCGCGGGGATGACGATGTTTTTCTTTCATCATTCCTTTACTAACTGACGATCCCATGAAAAAAACGACAAAAAAAGACGTTTATCTCGTCGCCAGCGGCGATTTGCGGCTCTCCGCCAACCAGATGTGCTGGCCGGAACAGCAGAAAATGGAAGCCGCCCTCACCAAGGCGATCGAAGGGCTCGGATTCAACGTCGTCCGCGCCCATCCGTACAAGGAAGACGAAAAACACGGCTTTCTCGCCTCGCAGAAAGAAGGAATCGAGATCTTTTCGAAACTCGATCCGAACACGCCGCTGATCGTCGCGGAATCGGTCTGGCAGTATTCGAATCACGTTTTCCCCGGCTTGCTGACGCATCACGGTCCGATCCTGACGGTCGCGAACTGGTCGGGAACCTGGCCCGGACTCGTTGGAATGCTCAATCTTAACGGCGGACTCATCAAGGCGGGAAAAAATTTCTCGACCCTGTGGAGCGTCGACTTTACCGACGATTGGTTCCTCAACCATCTCAAAACCTGGTTCGAAAAGGGAACCGTCAAACATCTCTCGAAGCACGTTCATCCCTTCAAGCCCACCGACGCCACGCCGACCGACGCCCATCTCGGCAAGCAGCTTGCCGACCAATTGCGTCACGACAAGGCGATCATGGGAATCTTCGACGAAGGTTGCATGGGAATGTACAACGCGATCATTCCGGATGAATTGCTCTTTCCGCTCGGAATTTTCAAGGAACGGCTCAGCCAATCGGCGTTGTACTATGAAACGACGCAGATTCCCGACGCCGAAGCGAAGGCCGTGTATCAATGGTTGCTCGACAAGGGCATGAAGTTCCATCTCGGCAAGAACGAGGAAACCGAGTTGACGGAAGCCCAGATCCTGACGCAGTGCAAAATGTACGTCGCCGCCGTTCGGATGGCCGACCGTTTCGGTTGCGCAATGATCGGCATCCAGTACCAGCAGGGACTCAAGGACCTGATCCCGGCCAGCGATTTGGTAGAGGGAATCCTGAACAACGCTGATCGGCCGCCGGTCAAGAGCGAAGACGGCAAGCGGGTCCTGTTCGAAGGCAAGCCGATCGTCCATTTCAACGAGGTCGACGAATGCGCGGCGATCGACGGCCTGCTCGACAACCGGGTGTTGGCCGCTCTCGGACAGCCCTTGGAAACAACGCTGCACGATGTCCGTTGGGGCGATTGGGACGCTTCCGGTTCGACGAAGGATTACGTTTGGGTCTTCCAGATCAGCGGCGCGGCGCCGCCGGCCCATTTCGTCGACGGTTGGAAGGGAGCCGAAGGGTATCGACAATCGCCGATGTATTTCCGGCTCGGCGGCGCAACGCTCGCCGGAGTTTACAAGCCGGGCGCGATCGTCTGGTCGCGGACCTTCGTCGAAAAGGGCAAGCTCGGCATGGACATCGGCCGCGGAACCGTGGTCGAACTGCCGAAAGCGGAAACGGAACGTCGCCTGAATCTCTGCGCGTCGAATTGGCCGATCGTCAGCGCGGTGCTGCACGGTGTCTCTCGCGACCAGTTCATGGGGCGGCACCGGGCGAACCATATCCAGGTCTGTTACGCGAACAGCGAGAAGGAAGCCGACCGCGTCCTCGCCGTGAAAGCCGCGATGGCTGCCGAACTTGGAATCAACGTCAGCCGCTGCGGTGAATGAGAAACGTTCGTTTAAGTAACAGTTCGTCATCCCCGCGAAGGCGGGGACCCAGAGAACAGATTTTAATGGGCTTTTGCACACGTTATTGACGGATGCAAACGATCAATCACGTTTTCCGTCTAGGTCCCCGCCTTCGCGGGGATGACGAGTATTATCCCATTCCGCTCCAAATCTATGGGCCGTTTTGAATTATCATGCGAACGCTTATTTTTTTGACCTTGTTGGTCCTGTTCTTTGCCGCCTCTCTTCAATCGAGGGCGGCGGAGATTGTTCTGAAACCGTTTCGGCCTCACCAAAAAGCGCATGTCGCGTTCATGGGCGGTTCGATCACCGAAATGGACGGGTATCGGCCCATGGTCTGCGAGAACTTGAAAAAGCGGTTTCCCGAAACGGAGTTTACGTTCACGGCGGCGGGAATCTCCTCGACCTGTTCGATGACCGGCGCCGCCCGATTGGAACGGGACGTTTTGTCAAAAGGGCCGGTCGATCTGTTTTTCGTCGAGTTCGCGGTCAACGACGATCAGGACGCCAGACATTCGAAGGAGCGGGCGATTCGCGGCATGGAGGGTATCGTCCGGCATCTTTGGGCGACGAATCCGAACGCCGACATCGCGATGGTATTTTTCGCCAACGAACACCTGATCGAGGAATATCGAAAAGGTCGAGAGGCGACGAGCATCACGGCTCATCGGGAAGTTGCCGAGCATTACGCCAAATATTTGGGAGTCCCGGTAATCGACGTCGCCAAAGAAGTTCAGCGGCAAATCGACGCCAAAACGTTGACGTGGGAGCAGTACGGCGGCGTCCATCCGGCTCCGTTCGGCAACCGGATGGTCGCGAATCTTATCGAAAATCTTTTCGACAAGGCTTTCGCAACGAAAACGACGGCATCCAAACGTCCTCCGGTCGAAACGGTCGCGCCACTGGATCCGTTCAACTACGAACACGGACGTTTTCTTTCACCGGACAGCGCAACGTTTTCCGACGCTTGGATCTGGAGCGTTCCGGATTGGAAATCGATTCCCGGCGGCTTTCGTTCGACCTTCGCCGGACAAAAATTGCTCTGCGCTGAAAAACCGAACGCGGAACTCACGCTGAACTTCGAGGGCAAGGCGATCGGAGCCTTTGTCCTCGCCGGACCGGACGCCGGAGTTCTCGAATACCGAATCGACGACCGACCGCCGGGCAAAACGGTGCTCTTTCATTCGTTCAGCGGCGGACTCCATTATCCTCGAACCGTGATGTTCGACGACGGCCTGCCCGACGGCAAGCACACGTTGCGACTAAAACTGCTCGACGAAACGCCGCCGGGAAGCAAAGGAACCGCCGCGAGAATTCTCCAGTTTACGGCCAACTGATCGACAAGTGTAAGGTTTCTGTCAAATCGTCCGAAAAAAAGAAGGAGACCGTCATCCCCGCGAAGGCGGGGACCTAGACGAAAGATTCAACTATCCCCTTGCATCGTTTCCATTCTTAACAGGAAACGATGCAAACGGTTTGACGCCGTGTTCTCTAGGTCCCCGCCTTCGCGGGGATGACGGACATTGTTTTTTTATTATACCAATCGCAACCCGTGTTCGTCGATGTCGTAGAGCAGAATTTCGTCCGGACAGACGCTGCCCCGATGCTTCGAGACGTACATCGCGCGACGAAATTTAATGCCGTCGCGAATCTTGCCCAGATAAATGATCGTGTTCGCGCCGGTCAGCAAATCACCTTCGTCCAGCGGCTTCTCGATCATCGCGTCCAGCGACGTTTCACCGGACGTGTAGAGGACCATGCAACCGATGTCTTCCTTGCGGTAAAGATGCTTGCCGATTTCTTCTTCATTGGCCCGGTAATACTGCCGGAAGAGATCCCGGGCGACCCATTCCGGGTCCTTGCGGATGATTTGGTGATAAACGTATTCCAACAGCTCGAATTGAATCGATTCGCCCTGGTGCTCCACCGGCTCGATGCCGTCGACGACGAACCGCCTCGTTCCCCGGACGAAATGTCCGAAAAAATACGCGATCGTCGCATCGAGATGTTTCGACAGTTCGGATTGCCAATCGTTCCATTGGTCGAATTCCATATCACGTTTCGTGACCCGGCGTCCCTTGTATGTTAAAGCACGAAAATAGTCGCCGATCACGCGATCCTCGTCGAAAAATCGTTCGTAATCGATCCGGCCTTCGGAATCCTCATCCCGGAGCGTCCAGTCGGCGATCCGTTGGGCGTAGGCGTGGTGTCCCTGCGGATCGACCCGGGTCGCCATGTCGAAGAGCACGCCGCGCCGGCCGTCCTGTTTGAGTCCGGCGTTGGCGTATTGCAAACCGAATTGCGTCTTGCCGATACCGGAAGAGCCGACCAATACCGTCATCGTGCCCGGCAGCAGGCCGCCGCCGATCCGTTCGTCCAAACCGGGAATTCCCGTCGATTGCCTCATCATGGTGTAAGGTGTAGGGTGTAAGGTGTAGGGTGGAAAGAGATCGAGAGACGGCGGAGGGAATTCGCTACGGAATTGCAATCCGGTAGACCGTTCCGTCGCGACCGCAGCAGAGCGTCGTGCCGTTGACCCGGATCGGGCCGACCGACGCCGGAACGCCGGTTTCCAGCACGTCGCTGCTTTTCCCGGTTTTCAGGTCGACGCTCCAGAATTTGCCGTCCGAAGAATTGAAATAGACGTTGTCGCCGTCAAGGAACGGCTTGCCGATCGGCTTCGGAGCCGAACAGAAAAACTTTTCGCCGCCGGAATCGAAAAAATGCAGCGTCGAATCGGCCGTTGCGAAGACGAATTCTTCGCCGAGAGCGTAGGGCCCCCAAACACAGGGACCGGAAAGGTTGGCGGAAACTCCCGGTTTCAGATCATCGAGCTTGATCGTCAGAAAGACGTTGCGATCATCGATCATCGCGGCTAGTCGGCCGGCCAAGACGATCGGCGACCGCAACGGTCGATCGAGAGTCGTTCGATCTTTTTCAATCAACTTCGTTTCGCCGGCGTCGACGAGGACAACCCGATGCAGGGCGACTTGATTCTTTTCGTCCGGTCGGTTGTTGACGATCAGAAATTCCTTCGTTCCCTCAATCACCACGGGCTGCGTCCAGCGTGGTTGCCGCTCCAAGGCGATCGTCGAAACAAAGGGCAACGCGACCGGAGTTCCCGTCTTCGTCTCGAACAACGCAACTTGACCGTCATTGAGAGGAACGAGCAGTTTGCCGTCGAGGGCGACCGGCGGCGTCATCGGTCGACTGGGGAGCAAAAACGTTCGGAATCTCGTTGCGTCCGTCGCCGTCGGATCGTAAATCATGATCGGACGATTGTTGTCCGCCAACGAGGGAACCCAAGCGTCGAACCCGTCTTTCATCGGCAGGATTTTTTCCAAAGGAACGTCGAAGGTTCCCGGCGGCAACAGGGTTGTCGGCTGACCGAGAAACAGGTCGGATTTTTCCTTGCCGACGGCGAGATCCAGCAAATACGCCTTTCCGCCGGCCGTGTAAACCGTCACGGAATCGCCCTTGCCGTCCTTGCCGGCCTGGCTGCTTTGAATTCCGGGTTCAAAAACGATCAGCTCCGCGATTCCCGTTTCCCAGAGCGTCGAAACGCTGTCGGTCGCAACGGCTTCGACACCGACTCCACCAAGCAAGGGCCAACGAAAAGCATGGAACAACGTCTTAGCGATTCGCCGGAGCGGCTGGAGCGTGACGATATTTCGTTTGACGGATTCCTTCGGCAGCAGTCGGGATTGCGCCAATTGGGCTTCGAATCGCATCAACTGCCAGTCGGCGACCCAGACGTTTTTACCGACCTGCGCAATGAAACGAACGACGCCGTGCTGAGCCGCTTCGCCGCCGGCAGAACCCTCCGCGATCTTGTTGAGTTTGCCGTCGACCTGTTCGAACAGGAACGTCTCGCCGCTGTCGGCGGTCAGGGCGACGAAGGAACCATCGATTTCCGGAGCCGTGTCGACCAGCCCGGGAATCGGAATTTTTTGAACGAATTCGACTTTTTTTTCCGTATTCAACACGTTCAACGAACAACGACGGAGATCTTTCTGGAAAACGAACAATACCTGCGAGCCGAAGCGAACCGGAACCGTTCGAATCGTCGAGCGTCGATGTTCGGTAAACACGGATCGATGTTTCGGATCGACCAAGGAAAGAACGTAAAGCGTTTCCCGATCGGCGAGTTGATAAACAAGGTTGTTCTCCACGTCGATCAGCGGCGCCGTGGCGGTTGGCTGCGGCAGACGGAATCCGCGAACACCGACGCTTTTTCCCAAGGACAGCACGAGGAGGCGACCGCTTTCCGTCGCCAAGGCGACCATCGCCCGTTCGTCGTCGGCAACGATGTTCGATAATCGAAAAAGTTCGCCGACGGAATAAGTCCAAAGCGTTTCGCCGGTTTTTTCGTCGAGAAGAACGAGCGTCCAATTTCGGGAGTCGAGCAGCAACAAACTCGGTCGCAAGGATTGCTTTGTCAACGGAACGGAATGAAACAGCGGCGAAGATCCCCAATCGGCCGCTGTCGGCAGGTCGATCGCTTTCCGCCAAAGCGGCGTTCCGTCGGAGGCTCGCAGTCCAAAGACGGCGCCCTCGGCAAACACGGCAATCGCTCGATCTCCGGTCGACGGAGCGTCTTGTCGGTGATTGCGGAAGAACAGCGAGACCCAAGGAACGGCAAGCGCCGATTCCTTCTCGCTCGGTGGTTTGACGGAGCCGAGTTCGTCCTTTGAGAGCGGTTCAACGGCCCGATAGGAATTTTCCGAAACACTCCGAAGCAAGGCTTGAAATTCCGATTCGGCGTCAATTTCCGGATAATCTTTGCGCAAAATGTCGAGTTTGGCGAAACAGTCGTCAAGCGTTGTCTTGTTCCAACTCGTTTCTTTCAGCAAAGGTTCGAGGATTTTTTTCGTTTCGGCGAATTGATCCATCATCACGAGTCCTCGCCGAATTCGGTCGATCCGAGCCCGGACTTCGAGCAACTGATCGGCCGGTTGCAGGGACCGAGGCAGGAACTTATCGATTAACGTCAGAGTTTCTTCGGCGCGGTCGGCGTGGAGCTGCGAGGATTTTTCGGTTGCTTCGGCGGCCAAAGCGACGGCGATTTTCGGCAGAAGCACGGCGAGTTCCGCTCGGGATTCCTCAAAAAAGTTCGGCTCGTTTTCGATCGCTTTCAGTTCGGTCCCCGCCGTTTCCAAGGCCTTCGACCAATCCGTTTTCGCGTCGACGATCAAGCGGATTCTCGCCAAAGCCCGACGAATCTTCGCCGTCGAAACTTTTGAATGGTTCGGAAAGGCGGTCACGAAATCGGTGTAGTCGACGATTGCCTGCGAATACGAACCGTTCTCATAAGCCAGATCGGCGACGTCGAACATCGAGTCGGCGCTCCGCTGAAACAGGGACCCGTAGAGAAAAAAACCGATCAGAAACAACGCGAACAGTCCGGAACCTCCGAAAAGAACGAGCTTCGAGTCCCAAGGATTTTCGGCGACTTTTTTCGTCGAAAATCGTTTTGGAAATTTCAGGGGATTGAGTTGCGGAAACTCTTCGGTCTTGTGGGTGACGGGCAAGCCGATCGCGCCGCCGACAAAACTCGTTCGCGGCGACGGTTGCTCTTCCACGGTCTCGACGTCGCGAAGATCGAGAATCGGAGCCAAGGGTTTGGTCGGCGACGGCAGCGCCGCTGCCGTCGCGATTGGCTCGCCGGGAGGTTGCTGCTTTTGGACGCTCCGCAGTTGCCGCAATAACAAGTCGGCCAACGTCGGCGTCAAGAGCTTGTGTTCGACGAGCTGTTCAGCGAAAACTTCCGCGGGAATCGGTTGCGGCGACTGCGCAATCCGCTCACGGAGCCCGCCGACGATCTCCGACGAGACAAGGTTTTTTTGAGCAAGCAGGTCGACAAGATTTTCGGCGAACATCGGAAAGCAACCGTTGGCGGGCTTTGCAAGATCGGGATCATAAGGCTCCCGCTCGAAAGTTTTATACCCGGTTGGCAGTCAGTGTAGAGTGTTCAGTGTAGAGTACCGATTCGGCCAAATCATCCAATACGGTACTCTACACTCTACACTTTGTACTCTACACCCATTGTTTGGTGGGTATGTTTTTTTCG
>JAVBQW010000149.1:0-13792 GCA_031548665.1 Thermoguttaceae bacterium | reverse complement strand
CCCCGCGCAGGCGGGGACCTAGTACGCCGAGTTTAAAATACGATTCATTATGAAGTCCCTTGAAAACAGGGGGCATCCGGGGGCTACGGCGGAGTACCGCCTACACCCCCGGCTCTTTTTAATGAAGATTATTTGAAATGTCGTGTACTAGAGAACAGATTTCAAGAGGTTCTTGCACACGTTAATTGACGGATGCAAACGGTCGACAACGCCTTCCGTCTAAGTCCCCGCCTTCGCGGGGATGACGGCAATCTATCCATTCTCACGAACACTATTTCCTTAACTTTGTGCCAGGAGTTCTATCATGATGCGGTTTATTTTTGCGTGTTTGCTGATTGTTTCCGTTGTCCTTGCGGAGGATGCTCCGGCGCCGAAAGATTGGCCGGATGTCATGAAGACCGTCAAATATCCGTCGCCGATCGACAACACGGAACAACCGGCGGTCGTCTACGTTCCCGAAAAGGCGAAAACGGAGGCCGTGCCGCTGCTCGTTACGCTGCATTCCTGGAGCGGCGACTACACGCAATCGGCCAAGGCTCGGGCCGACTGGGTCATCAAGAACGATTGGGCCCTGATCGCTCCGAATTTTCGTGGTCCGAACGACAAACCGGAAGGATGCGGCTCGGAACTCGCCGTCGCAGACATCGTCGCCGCCGTCGATTACATGAAGAAGCGGACTCAAATCGATTCGGACCGGGTTTATCTGATCGGTTCCTCCGGCGGCGGCTACGGTACCATGCTCCTTGCGGGGCGGCATCCGGAAATCTGGGCCGGCGCCTCCGCTTGGGTCGGAATCGCCGACCTGAAAGCCTGGCACGCTGAAACCGAAGCCCGTAAACTAAAATACTCCAAGGACCTCGAAAAGAGTTGCGGCGGCGCTCCCGGAACGAGTTCCGAAGTCGACGAACAATACCGACTTCGTTCCGCGAACTCTTGGATTGCCAAGGCGAAAGATGTTCCGTTGGATATCAACCACGGTATCCACGACGGCCATATCGGCAGCGTTCCGTGTTCCCATTCGATCGCGGCGTTCAATCTTCTGGCGGAACCGGCGAAGAAAGTCGGTGACGCGGACATTCAGTACATGCTGAAGGAACGCAAAGTTCCCGAATCATTGCAATCGGAACGGCAGGACGATCCGCTGTACGGCATGTTGACGGTCCTGTTCCGTCGAGTTTCCGGCAATTCCCGGTTGACGCTTTTCGACGGCGGACACGCCGGCTCCGACCAAGCCGCTTTGCGTTGGCTGTCGCTGCAACGGAAAGGCCGCCCCGCTGACTGGAGTGTTGCCGAAGCGACATCGAAAAAAGAAGTTCGCGTCAGCGACGTCGCGAAATAATCGAAACCGTTGTTTTTCCGCCCTTCCGCGCGTCGGAGGCCGACGCGGCTAACGCTTTATTCGCCGAAGAACTCTTCGTGCCTGATGATTCCGGATTCTTCTTCGACTTCGGCATGCGACTGCCAGCGCCAACGGCGTTGGCCGCGTTTTTTCTCCTTGCGGATTTCGATACGGGGTTCGACGTAGAGTCCGAAAAACTTCTTGAGTTTTTCCATGAACGTCGGTTCCGCGATATATTCCACTTCGACGATTTCGAAGGGTTTCTCCGGTTCGAGATAGAGTTTCCGCATGGAAACCTTCGGTCCGAAGTCGCCGCCGCAACGACTGCACGGAGCCTTATTTTTCGGCGATCGGACCGCGTGACCGCAGGCGCGGCAGACGTATCGATATTCCCAAGGGCCGTGTCCGTACTGTGATTCGATCATCGCGGAAAAGTCGGGTTAGCCGCGTCGCCGATTAGCCGCGTCGCCTGCGACGCGCTGCGGCGGCGTGAAAACGTTCTTCCGAATTATAGCCCAAAAACCGATTTTGTCGAGTCGTTTTTTCCTCTTTACAGACTTTACGTTTTTTTCTATAGTTTCCCGGACTTTGAGTCAACCGGTAGGAGCGTCTTACGGAGTGAGACGGCTAACGCAAAAAAAATTCGAGGTTTTCGATGCAACGACTTGTTTTCGTCGGTTTTCTGTTCGTCGCCGGAACGGTTTGGGGACAGTATCAAATGCAACCGAATCAAGCGCAGCCGATCCAACAGGCTCCGCTCCAGACGCCGCCGAAATCGATCACGCTCAACGGCGTGCCCGTGCAGCCGAATGTTCAGGCCGACAATCGGACCGCGACGCCGGGTTACGGTTCGCCGTATTCGGGCGGAGCACAGGTCGCGCAGACGAATCCGTTGGCTCAACAGGGAAGCGTTTACGGCCTGCCGGCGCAACGGGAGCCGCAGTCGCAACCTACCTACCAACCGCAACCGGTTGCCGGTCAACCGATGTATGTCGCTCAGGGAAATCCGCCGGTTGCCGGTCAACCGATGTACGTCGCTCAAGGAAATCCGCCGGTCGCCGGTCAGTCGGTGTACGCTGCTCAGGGAAATCCGTCGGTTGCCGGTCAGTCGGTTGGTCAGCCTGCCGTTCAACCCGCAACAGGGCCCGGTCCCGAAGGTCGTCAATATATGGGCCGTTCGGCTCCGGAGTCCCGGATCGTGCCGCATGTTCTTAATCCCGCCGAACAGAAAGAGCTCGACGAATTCCTCGTTCGTTGGGAACAGTACAGCGGCAGCGTGAAACGTTACGAGGTCGAGTTTACGTCGTATGAATACGATCCGGTACTCAATCCGGACAATAAACCGGCGTACACGACGTTCGGAATGTTCAAATACACGGCACCGAACCGCTTCGTTTACCATGTCGAAGGTCAATGGGTTGACGGCAAGCAGGTCAAGAGCGGTCCGAAAGAGGAAAAGATCATTATCGACGGAAACTCGATTTTCGAGTACAGTTTTAAAGCTAAAGAGGTTCGGCAATACAACATCGCTCCGGAACTCTTGTCCCGTGGGTTCGCCGACAGTCCGCTGCCCTTGATTTTCGGGGCCAAAGCGGACGAAATGAAGAAACGTTTCAGCATGAAAATCGTGACTCGGGACGAGTACAAGGACTCGCAAGTCTGGCTCGAAGCAAAACCGCTGCTGATCGCCGACCAACAGGAATTTCTCAACCTCGAAATCCGTATCGACAAGAAAACGCTCCGGGCGACCGCGTTGAAGAAAGACAACATCAACGGTAAGGCGTATACCGTGTACGTCCTGAACGATCCGATGATCAACAGTCCGATCGACTTCAGCCGTCTCTTCCAGCCGACGACGCCGTTTGGTTGGAAACTGATCGTTGTCGACGACAAATACCTGCAAGCAGGACCGAAGCCCGCTGAAGAACTGCCGAAAACCGCCAATCCGTATCCGCCGACGCCGCAGCCGCAACCGAATCCGACGCCGGGGAACGAGATCAAACTGTATTGAGCTTCGAAAACACTCCGTCATCCCCGCGCAGGCGGGGACCTAGAGATTACGCTCCAATAACCTCTTGCATCCGCTGTTGATGGTATTTCAACCCGTCAACAACGGATGCAAACGATCAATAACTTCTTACGTCTAGGTCCCCGCCTGCGCGGGGATGACAGGTTTATACTCTTCACAAATCTCCATGCAAAAATCTCTCGACACGAAACTCGCCCGCATTCTCGCCGATCGTCATTGCAACGATTTCATCCTGGCGGACGCGAAGGACGCCGACATGGCGTACGGACTGTCGGCGCCGGGCCAAAGTCCGGAACAGTACGGACACGAAGCGAGTTTCCGGACGCTGGACGAATACCGGCAACAAATTCGGGAGATCGTCGCCCAGGGACTCGTCGACATCATGTTGATGAGCGCGAGCAACAGCGAACTGTTAACGATCAAGGAACGGATCTTCGACCATTCGCCGATCACTCCGGCGATTCGGGCCAACGACACGACGGACATTTGGCTGGCCGGAGCGGAAGGCGTGTACGGTCGGGAACCGTCGCGCTGGTTTCGAACGGCGTCGATCGACCACGCTCTTTGCGGCAAGGCCCATTGCGAACCGAACGAACGGAAACTCGGCGCCGATTTGGGACTTTATTCGATTACGTTCAATAACGACTTGGAACGGGACCGGGAAGCGCTTTTCGCCTACAAGGAATTCCGGATCGAAGCGGAGCAAAAGGGATTCCGGCATTTTCTCGAAATTTTCAGTCCGAATTTCGTCGGACCGAACACGCCGAAGGACGTTCCGACTTTCGTGAACAATCACATCGTCCGAACCTTGGCCGGGGTAACGAACAAGGGCCGGCCGGTGTTCCTCAAGATACCGTATTACGGTCCCAAGGCGATGGAAGCGTTGGCGAGGTACGACAGCAATCTCGTGGTCGGAATTCTCGGCGGCTCGGCCGGCACGACGCGCGACGCCTTCCAGATGCTCGCCGACGCGAAGAAATACGGAGCCCGAGTCGCTCTTTACGGACGGAAAATCAATAACGCGGAACATCAGTTGACGTTCGTTCAATATCTTCGGGCGATCGCCGACGGCCGCATCGCCCCGGTGGAGGCCGTCAAGGCGTATCACGGCGACCTGCAAAAGCTCGGCATTAAACCCCGCCGCAAACTGGAAGACGACCTCGAACAGACGGAAACCTCCGACAGCTACAGCGGTTCGTCGAAGCCGAAACCGAAGCAGCTGAAATCAAAACAACCGAAATCAAAACAGATAGGCGAGAACTCCGTCGAGACGCCGGACTTCTCCAAAATGTCCGCCGCCGAAAAAGTCCAGTGGAACCTCGACCGACTCAACCGGGTCCTCGGATAATCGCAATCTTACGATTGCGGCTCCGATTGTACGCGGTGATTCCTTTCCATTTTTTGTCAAAAAAGATTGACTTCGGTCGGAAATTCATATACACTGGTTTTTGACGTAATTATCTCACAAGTTATATTTAGTGGAGAGAATTCATGAAAAAACCAAAAGTCAAACGGTATTGGAGAAGGCGGGCAGATGGTCAGGGTTTCACGTTGGTGGAGCTTCTGGTCGTCATCGCGATCATCGGTATTCTCATCGCCCTTTTACTGCCGGCCATCCAAGCGGCCCGCGAAGCGGCACGGCGTTCCCAGTGTACGAACAATCTGAAGCAACTTGGAATCGCGGTCCACAATTTCCACGATACTCGTAACGGTTTGCCCCCTTGCGCGATCGACCGAAGCACCCAAATTTCGTACATGACGTTTTGGGGAGTTATCTACCCTTACGTCGAACAAATGCAGCTTTACCAGTTGGTCAGTTCGTTGACGAACGATTTCGCCAACGACACTCGAAAGGAAAATTTATGGGACAGGAACGTCGCTCCTTGGGCGACGCTTGGCGAGCGGGAAGCCGGTCGCAAGCAGTTGAACAGCGTCCCGGTTTATTTTTGTCCGAGTCGACGTCCTGCAGGAAGTTTCGTTTACGGCGACTGTGTTTCCGCGACCAATAACAATGCCAATGAGGATGCCCGCTTTGGCCCTCAATCCGACTACGCAATTGTTTACGGAACCGTTTACGATGCTTCCGTGACGGGGTCGCCGAGCCGTTGGCCGCGAGCGTGCCGTCTGACGGGGGAAGGTGAAGCCCCCAGCAATGATCTGTTTCCGACGCCGTTTCGACTCGGGGCGATTGCCGAAGGGAGTACGAGTCGCTCCAATTGGATTCCCCGTGATACCTTCGCTTGGATCCAAGACGGTACGAGCAATCAGATATTGATCGGCGAAAAATCCATCCACAAAGATTATATCAATAATTGCAAAACGCCGGTTGGCAGCAGTCCTTCGCGCGCAGCGATTGCCGATTGCTCCATTTTGGTGATGGGACGTCATATGACATTTGCCGTTTCGCGGTCGCCGAACGCCCATTTTGCCAAAGGACCGGAAGGCGTTGTGGATGATAATGGTTTTACCAACGATACAAGCAATAACGCCAGACAGTGGGGAGGCATTCATCCCGACATCTGCAACTTCCTCATGGGCGACGGCGCGGTCAAGTCGATTTCGTATACGATTCCGACCGGATGTCCCGACAATGCCAACTACCTTACTTCGATGAGCATTTTGGCCCGATTAGGAGCCGTCAACGACGGCAATCCCGTCCAACTGCCGTAGAGACGCTGTCGAGAGCCGGGACCTGCGGTCCCGGTTTCCTTCCTGCGGTCCCGGTTTCTTGAAGTTCACGCGGTGATTCCTTGAGTCAGCGTCATGAAGGCGGTTTCGAGATTGATTTCGTCCTCTTTGAACGAACGGATCTTGAAGCCGTTTTCGATCAGAATCGTCGGCAGGTCGCAGTAATCGTCGAGCCCCTTTTCCTTCGTCAGGGAAACCCTCAACAATTGCTTGCCGAACTTCGTCTGGACATCGACCGTCTGTACGGAATCGTGCTGCTCCAACAGCTTCGCGGCCTGTTCCAGATCGCCGACGAGTTCGATGTTGATCACGAGGTGGTCGCGGACCTTGCGCATCACTTCGGCGACGTCGGCATTGACGAGCAATTTGCCGCGTTCAATGATTCCGACCTTGTTGCAAACGTCGGCGAGCTCCGGCAGAATATGCGACGACACCATAATGGTCTTGCCGCGGCCGCCGAGCCGTTTCAGTAATTCCCGCATCTCGATTCGAGCTCGGGGATCCAGGCCGCTGGCCGGTTCGTCGAGCAGCAAAACCTGCGGATCGTGCAGCAGCACCCGGGCCAGACCGAGACGCTGCGTCATGCCGCGTGACAGGCTCGTCGCCAAGGCTTCCCGTTTGTATCCGAGGTCGACCAGATCGAGCATCTCGTCACAGACTTTTTTCCGCTTCTCGCCCTTGATCCGATACGCGGCGGCGAAGAATTCGAGGTACTCGATCACCTTCATGTCGTCGTAGACGCCGAAAAAGTCCGGCATGTAACCGACGAGTCGCCGAATCTCCTTCGGATGCGTATAGATCGACATGCCGCAGACGTATGCTTCGCCCCAAGTCGGTTGGAGCAACGTCGCGAGGATTTTCATCGTCGTGGTTTTGCCCGAACCATTTGGACCGATGAACCCGAAGAGATCCCCTTCAACGAGATCGATCGTCAAATTGTTGACGGCGAACAGTTTACCGTATTGCTTCGTCAGTTCTTCGGTTTTGATCATGGACGTTTTTCTATGAGTCACGCCGCCTGTTTGCCGTTCCGATCGCGGAACGAGAAAACTGAATTGGTTTCAAGTCTGTTGAAATCGATTTTACTCGGATGCCGCGAAAAAGCAACCCGACTGCTCCCAAGCCCATGAGGATTGCAAAGCGAGGAAACGTCAGGAACCGTCATTACGGCGAATACGCCTTCATTCCGGCTGTTGTTAAGGAAAAAACCGGCAAAAAGCGGAACACATTCCCTCGCTAACGCGTCGGGCTCTGAAACAATCGGGGGCTCTTACCGAACATCCGCTGCGAGGAGGCCAAGTCTCCGAAAATAAAACAACGGAAAGAGTCCTCCGAGCGTCAAGATCGCTCCGACCAAGAGGGAATAAAACGTCGACTGCGCAAAATCCGACTCGGCATTCAGCATTCCCCAAGCGTACAGGCAGACGATCGCCAACGAAGGGACGCCGACGATAAACGCCGCCTCAATGTAGAACCGCAACCAAAGTCCGACGCGCTGCCGAAGACTCGCCAAGGTTTTATGCGGCCAAGCTCCGAAAAACGTATCCGACTCGATCACGCAGAGAAAAAGCAGCGGAAAACAGAGGAATTGCGAGACAAGGAAAATCGCGAGCGATTGCCCCGAAGAAATTTCCGTTCCCAAACGGAGCGTTTGCCAAACGAGAAAGCCGGGAAACGCGCTGAGCAGGAGCATCAAAAAGGACCAGCCGAAATACGACAAGCCGAAGTCGAGGTTGAACGGCACCCAATGGTCGATTCGGTGCTTTCCCTTCGCCGTTTCGAGAAAGATGCTGATTCCGAAAAGGAACAACATCGCGAGCCACACGACGCTTCCCACGGCGCCGATCCAAAAACTGCCGAGAAAGAATCCTTGGTCGGCGGCGCTGAAAACGCTTCCAGGATCCGTTTCGCCGAGAACTCGCCAGACGGCCGCTCGGGCCTTTTCGCCAAAAAAGTTGCCGATCAACCCGCAACCGAGAAAAACGATCATTCGAGCCCGGCTCGACGGAGCGAGAAACGGCGAGAAGAACCCCGGTCGCTTTTCTTCTTGTCCGACTTCCGAAATCGCCGCGTCCAAGGCGGCGAAGAACGCAGCAGCGTCCGACGCCTTTTTTTCCTCTGGTCGAAGTTCCGTCGTTTTCGATCCCGGATACAATCGGAGCGCCGGCGGTTGCTGTAAAGGAGGCGGGGGTGATGGAGGCGGAGAAAAGGACGTCGTTTTCCGAGACGGTTGAATTCCTTTTGCCGTGGCTTCAGCGGCTTCCGCGGCGCGGCGGCGGGCTTCCAGTCGGGTTGCCAGCGAGTCGCCGGGAGCGTGTCCGAGATGTTCTTCCAAGCGACCTTCCCGCGTGGCTCGCTTTACGGCTTCGACTTCTTCCGCGATTTTTCGTTCCCGTGCCAGAGTTTGCCGCTCTTCCTCTTTTTCTTCTTTGGTCGTCAACAGATTGTTGAAAAGACGTTCCAGTTTCGGCGATTGGTCCGCGAAATGCCGTTGAATGTCTCGTTTTTCGCCTCGATCCTCTTCAAGCGTCCGGTAGTCGATTCCGAGACGGAAGGTTTCCCGTTTGCCGACTTCCGATTCTCGGAGCTCGTATCCCCCTGCCGTTTCGGGATCGTCGGCAACCAACGGAAATTCCGGTTCGGCGGCGGAAATTTGCGTCAATCGAAAGCAGTCGGGACATTTTTTCCAGAGTCCGACCTGATTCTCTCCGGCGTAGAGCCGTGTTCGACAGGCCGTACAGATCACGGGAATCAGTTTGACGCCGGGCGAAAGCGGAACGTCCGGCGCGATCGGTTTTTCCGCTTCCTCATCGTCAATCGGAGCCAAGCGAAGTTCGTCCTCGTCAATCGGAGCCAAGCGATAGTCTTCGTCCGTCGACATGGAATGAGTGTTGAAAGACGCTTTCGGCGCGTCGGAGGCCGACGCGGCTAACGACGATTCTATTCCCGGATTACCGTTTTCAGCACGTCGACGATTCCGTCCATCGACGCGGTTTTCGCTTCGAGTATCGGCGGATAACCGAGTTCCCGAAGCGTGTCCGAGGTGATCGGACTAATACTCACGATCTTTGTTTGACGGAGGCTTTCGCCAAACAGCCGAACCAGCGACCGGGCAATCGCCGAACTGGTCGCCGTGGTCCAGTCGAACTCGCCGCGTTCCATCATTCCGAGGATTTCCTGATCCGCGTGTTCGACGTCAACGCTTCGGTAGACGACGAGTTCGGTGACGATTCCTCCGGCTTCCATGAGAGTTCGTCGCAAAATGTCGCGTCCCCGACTCGCCCGGAGCAGCAAGAACCGCTTTTCTCTGGCAGCTTCGGGAAGAAGATGCTCAAGAACTCCTTCGGCGGCGAACGTTTCCGGCAACACGTCGGCCCGGCGACCGATTCGTTGCTGCACCACGCTGTCGGTTCCGCTGCCGACCACGGCGATTCGAACTGGCGACAGGAAGCCGAAATCGTCGTCGGCTCCCGTCCCTTGCTGGAACTTGTTGACCCGGTCGAAAAAGAAATCGACGCCGTTGGCGCTGGAAAACACGAGCCAGTCGAAGGCGTTTTCATCGCGGAACATCGCATGAATCACGGCATCGACCGCGTCCCAGGATTCCGGCGGTTTCAGCTCGATGGTCGGCTGCATTCGAACGGTCGCGCCGAGTCTCTCGAATTCCGAACGCAACGTCTCGTTTCGAGCTTCCGGTCGCGTGATCAGAATCGTTGGCATGGTCGAAGAACTACGAAAACGGTGGAAATGAAACCAACCGGCATTCTAACCCAAAAGAGCGTGAAGACAATACCTTCCTCGTGTTGCGGTCGGCAGCCGTCTTGCATCGGCGGCGACCTGATAATAGAATTTAACGATTCCCGCTTCATTTCCCAAGGAGAAGATCATGTTCCGTTTCTTGTTGCTTGTCGTCCTCTCGTCGTTGCTCCTCACGCAAACAAACGCCGGAGAACCGACGTTGACGCCGGAAGGAATAAAAGTTTCTCTGCGTGGAATGGACGACTTTCTTTTCAAATACCCTTCGATGTCCGACAATGCTTCGAAAGAACTCGACAAGATCGTCGAATGCAAGATCCTCGACGGCGGCAAGGAAGCGATCCTCAACTACGACAACGGCACGGAGATTCGCTTCGCCAAACAACCGAAGGGCCTGATCGAGTTCCGACTCTCGAATACGCCGACGGGACTCGCGAAATTCCGATTCGAAACGCTCGTTCCCTTTGCGATGAACGAAGGCGGAGCCTACCAAATCGACGACGGCGACGTCAAATTCTTTCCGACGGAGAAACCGGAGAAGCCGCATCTTTTCCAAGGCAACGCCAGAAAATTCTCTCTCATCGCTCCCGGCGGCGAATTCTTCGGAATCGAAAACCTGACGCCGGGAGCCTTCGTGCAGGTCCAAGATAATCGGGCTTGGAACTGGGCGACCTTTCATCTGATGTTTCTCGTTCCGTATAACAAGGACCACGCCGTCGTTCCGTTGGCGTTTACGACCGGAAAGACCGAAGCCGTTGGAGCAAAAAAAATGGTCGACAAGTTCGGTCAGGATTTTTCCGCCGCGTTCGCCGACAAAATCAAGTCCGAAGACGAACTCAAAAGGGACGCCGAAACCGAACAACGATATTACGATTCCTTTCCAAAACTCAACCGGGATTTTTGCGGCGGCTTTCCCGGAACCGGAACCTCGCTGAAGCTCGAAAAGAAGAAATTCTTTCACGTTGAAAAATCCGGCAAGCGTTGGTTCCTTGTCGATCCGGAAGGTAACGCGTTTTTCCATCTCGGAATCTGCGGCTTCAATCCGAGTGACGACTTTACCTACACGGAAGGCCGGGAAAACCTCTTCGAATGGTTGCCGCCGCGAACAGGCGAGTTTTCTTCGGCTTGGCACGCCGATTCCTGGTGGAACCAGCGAGCCTTTTCATTTTATGTCGCGAACTGCGTCCGAAAATACGGCAAGCCTTACGACGCCGACGTCTGGGCCGCTCGAATGATCGATCGAGTTCGAACGGTCGGTTTCACGTCGGCGGGAGCGTTCTCCGCCGTTCCGAAGGCGTTCGAGGAAAAGAGTTTTCCTTATATTCGCTCGTTCGGATTCTGGGGACTCGGCTTCGACATTCCGGGCGCTCGCGGATTCTTCGATCCCTTCAATTCGAAACTCGCCGAAAAAATCGACGAAATCTTTTCGAAAACGGTCGCCAAACACGCCGAGGAAACGCTGCTGATCGGATATTACCTCGCCAACGAACAGGCGGCGGAAGACCTTCCCAAAGCCTTGGCGGCTCTCGATTCTTCTTTTTCCGCCAAGAGGGAGCTGATTGAATTCCTTCGGAAAAGATACGACGACAGGATCGACGCCTTCAACGCCGCTTGGGGAATGAACGCAACGTCCTTCGAATCGTTGGTCGACCAAGGTCTTCCGAGGACGACCGACGCGGCGAAAAACGACTTGGCGGTCTTCGTCAGCGTTTTCCTCGACAAGTATTATTCCCTGCTTCACGACACGTTCAGGAAATACGACAAGAATCATCTCCTGCTGGGCAGCCGTTGGCAGCCGAAAACGGCGGACGACGAAATTCTGGTCCGAACCTGCGCGAAATACTGCGACGTGATCAGCGTGAATTACTACACGGCGGCGATCGATCGGAAGTTTCTGGATCGGCTCCACGCTTGGAGCGGCGACAAGCCGATGCTGCTCAGTGAATGGCATTATACCTGCACGGCGGAAAGCGGTCTGCCCGGAGGACATGGAAGCGTCAACACACAAAAAGAGCGGGGAGTCGCCTACAAAAACTACGTTGAAACGGCGGCGTCTCTCGATTACGTTGTCGGCGTCGAATGGTTCACGTTGATCGACCAAGCCCGAGCCGGGCGGTTTTTCGAAAAGAATACCGGCGAACGAGCCAATACGGGAATTTTTTCTGTTACGGATCGGCCGTGGAAGGATTTCCTTGCCGAAGTTGCCGAGGCGAATCGGCAGGTTGGAAAAATTGTCCTGAAAGGTAAATAGACTGCGAAACGGTATTCGGTGGGAGCGTTTGCGAAAAGGTTTCACCGTTTCACCCTTTCACCCAGCGTCGGCGGTTTATTTTCCAGCGAAGGCCGATTACCCCGAAACGCCGCCTTGACACGGCGGTTTACGTCTCATGAAATACATCGAAGGAATTCGCGTCAAAAACTATCGGGTGCTGCGTGACGTGTCGCTCGGCTCCATGCTTTCGCCGCCGGAAACGTCGGAAATCGGCGTCGGCGAATTCCAGCGAGGCGAACGGTTAACGCCGCTGACCGTCGTGATCGGTCGCAACGGCTTCGGCAAGAGCACGCTGTTCGACGCCTTCGGCTTCATCGTCGACTGTTTGCGGAGCGGCGTCGAACAGGCTTGCAATTCCCGGGGCGGTTTCGATCGCGTCGTCTCGCAGGGTTCCGATCGGATTCTCGAATTCGAAATCCGGTATGGCGACATTCTTTACACGCTCTGCGTCGCGGCAGACGACTACAACGTTCCGTTCGTCCACGCCGAAACATTGTCCCATGTTCAACCGGACCTCGGAACGTCCGTGATGAACTTCTTCGCCCGGGCCGGTGAGGGAAAAGTCGTCAAAACGAACACTGAAGCCGTCGACGACATTCATTTGGCCGACAAACGCCGCCTGGTGCTCTCAACGCTCGGCAATCTTTCGCAGTATCCGGACATCGTGTCGTTCCGACAGTTCCTGGACAGTTGGTATCTGAGTTTCTTTTCTCCCGAAGCGGCCCGAAAAACACCGGCAGCCGGACCGCAAAAGCATCTTTCAAGCAGCGGCGGAAACTTGGCGAACGTCGTCCAGTTCATGGAGCGGGAGCATCCGGAGCGGCTTCGAGAGATGTTGAACCGGGTCGCCAAGCGGATTCTCGGTGTTTCAAAAATTTCGACTCGAACGACGGAAGACGGTCGCCTGCTGCTCTGCTTTTTCGAACGGGGCCTCGAAAAGCCGCTCTACGCCGATCAGATGTCGGACGGAACGCTCAAACTGGTCGCTTACATGCTGTTGCTCGCGGATCCGGAGCCGCCGCCGTTCGTTTGTTTCGAAGAACCGGAAAACGGCCTGTATCACAAACTGCTCGCGGCTTTCGTCGAGGAAATCCGATCCCGTAGCGGCGTCGGCGGAGCCCAGTTTTTCATCACGACTCACCAACCGTATCTGGTCGACGCCCTGAATCCGCAAGAAGTCTGGATTCTCGAAAAGGGCCCGGACGGTTTTGCAACGGTTCGACGAGCCAGCGACGACTCGATCGTTCGCGGCATGGTGGAAGGCGGCCTGCCGCTCGGCGCCCTCTGGTACAGCGAATATCTCGAAACAACGTAGTTAGCCGCGCCGGCCCCCGACGCGCTTCCCCGATGAGAAATTCAGCGCGTCGGAAGCCGACGCGGCTAACATCGGCGCTAACGGGGTTTCGTCATGGACCACGGATCGAGCGCCTTTTCGAGTTCGTCCGGCGGCAGCACGTTTTTCTCGATGCAGAGTTCGCGGATCGTCTTGCCGGTCTTGAACGCTTCCTTGGCGAGCGCGGCGGCCGCTTCGTAACCGATGTACGGATTGAGCGCCGTGACCATCGAGAGGCTTTTCTCCACGGATTCGCGGCACTTTTCCTCGTTCGCTTCGAGACCTTTGAGACATTTCTCCGTAAAAACTTCCAGCGCCCCGGCGAGGAGCGTGACGCTTTCGATCGCGACGTCCGCCATGACGGGCATCATGATA
>JAVBQW010000051.1:0-55434 GCA_031548665.1 Thermoguttaceae bacterium | reverse complement strand
CTAATTCTTTCCGGGACTTATTACGACAGCGCAATGGACTTTTTCCGGAAGGAACACGAAACACACGAAAAGACGAACGACACGAAAAGTTGAAAATGAACTTTTTTCATGCGATGGAACCAATATTTTTCCTCGTCGAATTGTTCGTGGTTTTCGTTTTTTCGTGATTTTCGTGTTCTCCGAAATGAAAAACTCTTTGCGCTGTAGTGTTAGGCTTTCGCCAAAAAATAAACCGCCAACTTTTGAGTGAGAGGGTGAAAGGGTGAGAGAGTGAAAGGGGAAATGCAAGATGCGTTCTATCAAGCGGTTGCGTCTCTCCCACCCTTTCACTCTTTCACCCTCTCACCTCTTCGTTTTCGGCACGAAACTTTCTGGCGAAAGCTTTATACTACAAACGGAAGCAAATTACACGCTCTCTCAGTTCCAACCCCCAAGTTCCGGCGGAGTACCGCCTACACTTGGGGCTCTTTTTCAGAAGTGCATCACGATCAAAACCCGCGAAAGACGTATCCGATCAGGAACACCGCCAGCACGATCAGGGCCGTCCAGATGATCCATTTCGGTCGCCTCGGCCGATTTTCTTCGACGATGAAGCTGCCGCAGTACGGACAGACGTCCGCGTCGGCGTACATTTCTCTGCCGCAATAGGGACAAGGAAGCGTCTCGCTCTCTTCCTCGGCGGCGCCGTATTCTCTCTCGTCGTATTCATCCGAATCGATGTATCGCATGGGCAAACGAAAGCGGGGCCCTCAAGGGGAATTTTTACTATTTGTACTGCGCAACTTGCGAAACATCGAACGCGGCTGGAGACTGTAGGCCGGAGTTCCCGTTTTCCAACCGTTCCCTCCGGTCTTCAGCATCCAGTCTTGCGGCAAAATGAAGGTCGCGTTCACAAACAAAGTTGAGAGCTTGCACAGTACAATTATACCGTTACGGAGTCTATTATATTGCAAAGGAAACATTTGCCGATTGGGGGACCCTAGTACGAAGTTAACGAATTGATATTCGTGAAAACTGAAAAGATATCGTCATCCCCGCGAAGGCGGGGACCCAGAGAACAGATTTTAATGGGCTTTTGCACACGTTATTGACGGATGCAAACGATCAATCACGTTTTCCGTCTAGGTCCCCGCCTTCGCGGGGATGACGGACATTGATCCATTCTCATGAACATTATTTTCTTAACTTTGTACTAGCGATGGTTTCGGTGTGGTATTGCCTGAATAAACTCACATACCCTTCCCTCCCTCGGGAGAGGGGAAGGGTTTCAATACGTGCTCAAACGCTGATGTTGCTCCCAATCGGCAAACACTCCCATCGAAAACGCCTCCCACAAAATTGGCGTTGACTCATCGGTCGAGATTTGAGAGAATACCGCCCGGTTTTTCCTGTCGGCCGATGGGCTCAGCGCCTTGCGCCAACTTTTTCCCGACTTTCCCATGAAAACGATTCAACTCTTTCTTTTCTTCATGCTCTCGACCGCGACCGCTTTCGCTCAAGACGCTCAACTTGAGAAGGCGCTCAGCTTCAAGCCGATCCAGAAAGGCGTCGAGTACGACGAACCGACCGCCGAAGAACGCAAGCAATGCGAGTTCAAACCGCATGACAAGAGCGGATACGTCGTCCTCGGACCGCAAAAGAACGTTCTGCGACTGTTCCTCGACGCCGACGGCAGCGGTCGCGTCAATCAATGGTCGTATTACAAAAACGGCGTCGAAGTTTATCGCGACATCGACTCCAACGGCAACGGCAAAGCGGATCAATATCGTTGGTTGAACAGCGGCGGAACCCGTTGGGGAATCGACGTAAACGAAGACGGCGTCATCGATTCCTGGAAAGCGATCTCCGCCGAAGAGGTTTCCGAGGAAGTCATGCAGGCGCTGGCGACGAACGACGCGGCCCGATTTCTTCGGGTCGCGCTGAATGCGGAAGAATTGAAGAGCCTCCAACTCGGCGAGTCGACGAACGCCGAAGTCGCGAAAAAAGTCGACGCTTTGGAAGCCGGTTTCGCGGCAGCCGCCAAAGCCGTCGGTTTCGCTGGAAAAGCCATGGATTGGTATCAATTCGCCGGCGGAATGCCCGGCTTGGTGCCTTCCGGTGAGAAAGAAAACAGGAAAGATCTCGTCGTCTACGAAAACGCAACGGCAACGGTCGGCGACGGCAAGGAAACGAAGCAACTCTCCGTCGGAACGCTCGTCAAGATCGGCGACGGAAATTGGCGGGTGGTCGATATTCCGAAACTCTACGACGAGAATCAGCCGCAGACGACGTTCATCCATCCCACCGAGGGCGGCGGACGCAGCAGCGGACCGGAAACGGATGAAATCGTTTCGTTGGTCCAGGAATATCAGGACATTCAGGCGAAAATTCCGTCGGCTCCCGTCGAGAAACGGCCCGAGTTGCACGGCGAGGTGACGCTCCGCATCCTCAAAATCATTTCGATGGCCCCGACGCAAAAAGATCAGGATCTTTGGATTCAGCAGCTTGCGGACACCATCATGGCCGCGGCGCAGCAAAACGAGTTTCCGCAGGGAGCGGAGCGGCTCAAGACGCTTTACGACAGCGTCAAAACGAAAGGCAACGAGGAACTTGCCGCCTTCGTTCGCAGCCGTCAGATCATGACGGACTATTATATGGATCTTTTGAACGGGAGCGGCGACGATCTCGTCAAACAGGTCCGCTGGCTCGAAAACCTCGAAGAATTCGTCAACGAATACGAAAAGACCGAATCCGGAATCGAGGGAATGATGCAGCTTGCCGCCTACCGTGAGATGGTCGGCAAAACGAAGGAAGATTCACTGAAATGGTATCAAAAGGTCGCGGAACTCGCCGCCGGAAAACCGATTGCCGAAAAAGCGAAAGGCGCGATCCGTCGCCTGAGTTCGGTCGGCAAGGCGGTAGCGTTCAGCGGCAAGGATCCGAACGGCGGCGCGATCGATGTCGCCTCGCTCAAGGGGAACTACGTTCTTCTCTATTTCTGGGACAGTCGTAGTACGGTCGACATTCCGGCGGTCAAGGGTGTCGTCGACAAGTTCGCGAACACCGGGCTGAAGACGATCGGCGTGAACATCGACGCCGACCAGCAAACCATGAAGAGTGCGTTGGCGAAAATTCAGGTTCCGTGGCCGCAGGTTTTCTCACCCGGCGGACTCGACAGCCAAGCCGCCGTCTATTGGGGAATCTCTGCGCCGCCGCTGATGATTCTTTACGACAAAGACGGAACCGTCGCCAATCCGAATATTCTCTCCGCTTCCGAACTGGAAACCGTCCTGGCGTCGCTGACGAAGTAAGGTCGGTGTTAGCCGTACCCGCCTGCGGTACGCGTCCCGGTGAAAGGGTGAAAGGGTGAAAGGGTGACGCAAGGCGGTTTTTCACCTTTTTCCTCTCTCACCCTTTCCCTTTTGGGGTCCTCGAACAATCCATCCCAACGTCGCCGGGACCGAAAATATCTCTTCATTTTTTAAGACCGGGACCCCAGGTCCCGGCTCGTTTTCAGAATTTTCAGAGATTCCCCTCAGATATACTGCGAAACGGCATTCGATAATGGAAACGGTGTATTTTGCCGGACCGTCCGGGGATTGCACCGGAGTACCAGTTCCATCCCCGGCTCTTTTAATGAAGTCTCTTTGAAAAGTCGTGGATCAGTATTTTTCGTGTGATCGAGCTTGTATTTCGTGGGGGAGATCGATATAATTCAGAGTTCTCGCTCGACATGTTGTTTCAAACCATCCTTCCCATTGCAACAAGCCGCTTGGAGGAGACCGACCATGGAAAAATCATCTGCCGGTAAAGCATCCGTCGTCAAAAAGAAAGCGGTTTCCGTCGCCAAGAAAGCGGCTCCGGTCGCTGAAAAAGCGACCGCTGTTAAAAAAGCCGAAAAAGTCGAAAAAGTCGAAAAAGTCGAAAAAGCCGCCCCCACCCTGAAAAAGTCGGTCGCCCCAACGACGTCGACCGAGAAGAAAGCGGCAAGTACTCAAAAAACAACGGTCGCAAAAAAGAAAACGCCGCCGGCCGTCAAAACGTCGACGGTGATCGAAGAAAAAGACAAACGGTTGTCCGAAATCGAGTTGGAAGGCTTCAAGGCCAAGCTGCTGACGCTCCGAGCCCGATTGCGGGGCGACGTCTTTACGATGGCGGACGCCGCGCTGAACAAGAATCGAATGGAATCCTCCGGCGATCTTTCCACGATGCCGATTCACATGGCCGACATCGGCAGCGATAATTTCGAGCAGGAACAGACGCTGTCCTTCATGCAATCCGAACACGGACTCCTCGATATGGTCGAAGACGCCTTGCAGCGGATGAAAGAAGGAATGTACGGACTTTGTGAGGACTGCGACTGTCGAATTCCCAAAGCACGGCTCAACGCCTTGCCCTATGCCGCTAAATGCGTGAAATGCGCCGCGTCGAATGAACAGGACTAACGATCACGAAAAACGCGTTCGGCCCCTTTTCGCGCTCGTTGTCTATCCGCTGATCGTCGTCGGCGGCGTGGCGCTCGATTTGGGAACGAAGCATTGGGCGTTCGCCTCGCTCGGAATGCCGGGCGAGTTTCGTTGGCAAACGGAGCCGGAGCTTCACGGAATACACTGGCTCTGGAACGGCGTGTTCGGTTTCCAGACGAGTCTCAATCAGGGAGCCCTTTTCGGAATGGGCGCGGGAACCGTCCGTTGGCTGGCGGTTCTCTCCTTGATCGCCCTGATCGGAATTCTCGGTTGGCTGGCTCATTCCGCTTGGAAAAGTCGGGTGCTGACGACCACACTGGGAATGATTTCCGCCGGAATTCTCGGCAATCTTCACGATCGGCTCGGCTTGCACGGACTCCACTGGAACTACGCCGACGACTTCCATCGAATCGGCGAACCGGTTTACGCGGTCCGAGACTGGATTCTGGTGATGCTCGGCTCTTATCATTGGCCGAATTTCAATATCGCCGACGCCCTATTGGTCTGCGGAACGATCCTGCTCGTCCTTTTGACGCTTTTCGAAAAAGAACCCGTCGAAAAACAATCAGAACCGAAACAATCAGAACCGAAACAATCCGAACTGAAACAATCAGAGCCGCGCCCGTGAGGAAGCGGTTGCCCACGCCAACGCTTGGGGCTAATACAACGTCGGCGAATTAACCTTCGTGGGAACGAACGGAAAAAAATCGTCATCCCCGCGAAGGCGGGGACCCAGAGAACAGATTTCAACAGATTCTTGCACACGTTATTGACGGATGCAAACGGTCAACACGCCTTTCGTCTAGGTCCCCGCCTTCGCGGGGATGACGGCCATTGATCCTTTTTCGTGAGCATTATTTTCTTAACTTTGTACTCGTCTGTGGTAGCCGCCGCCGTCTCGGCGGCAACGACCGTTATCGAACAAGTTTGTATTTCAAAACCTTCGAAAGGAAAACAATGAGAAAAACAATTTTTGACAATCCGGAGTGGGCGGGCAAGACGCGACGACAGGCGTTTACGTTGGTCGAGCTTCTGGTCGTGATCGCGATCATCGGCGTGTTGATCGCTCTGCTTTTGCCGGCGATTCAGGCCGCCCGGGAAGCGGCACGACGCATGCAGTGTTCGAGCCATCTTAAGCAGTTGGGAGTCGCGGTCCATAACTTCCATGACGCCCAAAAGGGACTGCCCCCCGGCGGTATCGCCATGGAATACGCCAGTTTTTGGTTCTTCATCTATCCCTATATCGAACAACAAGCCTTGTACGATATTGTTTACTCCCGGGGATTCGGCAGCGGTTTCAACGCCAGTTGGTGGGGATGCTCCGCTACCCCTGATGGGGCATTAGGAAGTTCCGCTGAAGCGGTTCGAAGACAGTTCGGCTCCGTACCGATTTATATTTGTCCGACGCGTCGAGGCGGCGGACCTCATTATGTGAAAGCGGAAACGTTCACAGGAACTGGAGGTCAGAATCTCGTTCCCGGGCCTCAAAGCGATTACGCCATCGTCCATATGTATGATCGGGCCTTGCTCAGTGGTCCCAACCATCCGAGTGTGACCGACAACAATTGGCACATGAATTGGGATCCCGCTTATCCCAATCATGTTCAGCCGTATCGAAGTCCTTTTCGCTTGGCGAACACGAACGCGCCAAATGCGCCGTTGGTTTCCGATCGTTACGTCGCGTGGATTCCCCGGGATACGATGGCGATCATTGCCGACGGAACCAGCAATCAAATCCTGATCGGTGAAAAACATATTCCCATGAGCAGTTTGGGATACTGTGATCCGATTCCGAACACCAGCGATTATTACAGCGATTGCGGTTATCAATCGATCGGTCAGAATCGTGGTTTTCCCGCAGGACGTTCGTTCAGTATGTATTTTACCAACGATGAAAACAGTATTACCACTCCTTTTCCGCTGTGTCGCCCCATCGACCATCAGGGGGCGTTGTCAGGCCGACCCAACGGCATTTACGGCTTTGGAAGCTGGCATCCCGGTTTGTGTCAGTTTGTGTTCGGCGACGGCGCCGTACACGCGCTGACCGTTTCGACGCCGGTCAATCCGATTCTCTTTCGGCTTGGCGTCGTCAACGACGGCAACTCGGTCGACCTGGCGCAATAAGGGTGCGCGAGTAAATAAACGATCAAAAAGGAGCCCCGAGTGGAGGCGGTACTCCGCCGTAACTCGGGGGTGGAAGGGAGCGTTCGGCGATTGGGGGCAACATCAGCGTTTGAACACGTTTTGATACCCCCCCTTTGGGAGAGGGGATGGTAATCTTAAGACTTTTCGCGGTAGTTTACTTGCTTTTCCGCCCCCAATCGGCAAACGCTCCCCGGGGAATCAGAGCCTCGACCGTCAGGTCCTGAAAAACCACTGAAAAACCATGCCCCAAGTTACGCTTCATTTGGGGCTCTTTTTGAGTCTTACGGAATCTCAACGGTCATCAGGTCGAGCGACTTACCGCCGTTAAGAATTCCGGTCTGGATCAGGACCCGTTTGCCGTCGGGGCTGAAAATCGGATGCGTGTGGTCCGGCTTCTCCGGATGACCGGCCGTCAATAGAATCCGCTGGCCGTCCGCCCGTCGGATTGCATACACGCCGCCGCGAAAGGTGTCCGCAACGGTCCATTTTCCGTCCGGCGAACCGTTACAATGCCAGACGCCGTCTGCGCCGAGGCCTGTCTGACCGAGAAGCAGCATTTTTTTCGTCCGAAGATCGACGACGCCGACGCCGCTCGGTTTTTCCTGAAGATCGCCCCGATGTCCCGAAATGATAAACATCACTTCATTCGGACCGGAAACGACTTCATGCGTCACCCACTCGGCAGGCGTTTCGACGTAAATCGGTCGATTTTCGCTGCCGTCGAATTTCACGGCCCAAATCCGCTGCGGCGCGTCGCCGGTCGTTTCGTGACAATAAATGATTTCGCCGGGAACCCAAGGATTCGCCTGAATGTGTCCGACACGCATCGTCATGTCGAGTACCGTCTTGAGTTCGCCGGTCTTCACGTCGATGGAGCTGATCCGACTGAGCCAACCTTCGCCGCTGAAGGGATCCCGTCCGGCTTTTTTGAGCGTCTCCTGCTGTTCCGGCGTCGCTTTGGAAAGGATCACGCCCCAGTACAACTTGCTCTCGTCGGCGTCCAGCGCAAAGCCGACGCTGTCGCCGTCCGACGGCAGGGTCGCGACAAGCCGTTCGTACGTCGTCGGCTCTTTGAGCGCTCCGCCCGTTGCGTCGGCAAGCAGAGTTCCGAGATCGACTTCAACGAGTTGCCGCGGAGGCGTCTTCGGATTGCCGCGAAGATAATAGAGCTTCATCGCCTTGCGGGACAGGTTCATCGTCGCGGCGTCGACGTTCGGCGAATCCGTGACTTGGACGATGTCGCCGTTCTTTTCGTCGACGACGAAAATCTGCGGTCCGCTCTTGCTCCGATTGGAACGGAAGACGATCCAACGGCCGTCGGCGGTCCAGGTTTCGTGAGTCTGGTACGGCTTCAAATCGTTGAACGTCGACGCAGTGAGAACCGTCAACGTTTTTTCCGTGACGGGATCGGTCCAAGTCGTTTTTTCAGACGGATATCTTTTACCGACGCCGTTGCCGTTGCCGACTTCGGATTCGGCGGCAAAGGACGAAACGGCCAACGAAACGGTCCACGCCGCGACGACGAGTCTTGCGAAAAAAAACATGATCGGGTTCCTGAAAATAGGGTACGAAGATCGTAAATACCGCAGCACGAGAAGGCTTTTTCTTGAATGGAGTTGTTCGAAAAGGGAGCGGTCGAGTGTTTCGAATTCAACCCCAACGGGGCCTAGGAACTGTATCAAAATAACCTGTTCAAAGAGCCCGGGAGCGTTCGCCGCCCCAATCGGCGAACGCTCCCTTTTTGCGATATTTTACTCTATTTGTGAGAGAAAATGAATGCTCGAGATGGTTTATACTGCGAAACGGCATTCGACTGATATTTTGTAAAAATGTTTCTCCGTTTCGCATTTTTTCATAAAGTCAAATAGCGCCGAACGATGAGCCGACCAACGGAAGGCGGCGTCGATGAAGCCGAAGGCAGCCGCCTTACCGTGCTACGGTATAACACGGAACACACGGAAGGACGGAGTTGTTTCGTCTCCCGGTGCGAGAACTCCGGGGACTCTCATTGAGCGGATTGCTCCGTCTATGTCAGATGATTCGGTGGAGCCGGGCTCGCGATTCTTTTTCCAGTGACGCCGACGCATGTTCCGAAAGAGGGGAAAGAGCAATTCCCGTTTTCCCTTCGCGTGCCGTTCCATGCGTCCATTCCATCGATTCAATCCCGATTTCCGTCCTCTCGCGTTCTCCCGGAGACCGTGGGCCGTGCCGTTCGGAGCGGTCGTAACGATTATTCTCGTCGTTGCTTGGGTTTCGGCGGTTTCGGCGCAAACCAACTTCGGTGTTCAGCGATTATCCAACGGTCCGAGGCCTGCGTCGCCGACAGCGTTTCCGGTAGCGCCGTCGAATGCGATGCGACCGACGGGATCCGAAACGGCCGCGTTTCCGGCGCCGTCCGTTGCGGCTCCGACCGGCAAAGTCGCCGGACCTGTCGGACTCGATAATCTTTTGCCTCGCAAGGAAAAAGAGACGCCGCAGATCCCGAGCGTTGTTCGTCTGATCGCTTTTGAAAAGAACGGGCAGTCCTTTGGCAGCGGTTCTTACATCGGCAACTCCGGCGAATACGGGTTGATCCTTTCGAATTGGCACGTCGTCAACGATTGCGACGGTTTGGTACACGTTCATTTTCCGAACGGTTTTTCCTCTTTCGGCGCGGTGATCGATGCGGACAAAAAATGGGACTTGGCGACCATCGTCATTTCGAAGCCGCCGAGCAGCATCGTTCCGCTTCCGATTGCCCGAACCATTCCGGTTCCCGGCGAGCCGCTCTGGATTGCCGGACACGGTCCCGGCGTCTATCGTTTGGCGGGAGGTCGTTGCGTTCGCTATCTCGCCCCGGAGATGCCGCAAAATGGAACCAATCCGATTTATGAAATCGTCGAGCTGTCCGTCAGTGCCCGACAGGGCGATTCCGGCGGTCCGATTTTGAACCAAAACGGCGAACTCGCCGGCGTCCTTTTCGGTTCCGACATGGTCCGGAATACAGCCGGGAGTTATTGCGGACGCGTTTCCCAATTTTTGTTGCGGGCGACGCCGATGTTGAATCGCCTCCCCGCCCGGCCGGAGGTTTATTTCGCATCGATTGAGAAAGAGGGGCCGAAACGGCAACTGCGCGAGACGATCAACATCGTTCCAGCCGAAGCGGTGGCGTCGGTTGCCGCTCCATCGGTTGTTGATATCGCGGGATCGTCGTCATCGAGTTTCGGCGTCCGTTCGAACTCACGCCGCTATGTCCAGTCCGGTGCGCCGGCGTCGGTATCGACGAACGAAAAGATGCCGGTGTTCCAAGTTCCGCCGTCGAATGCGCCGAGTCCGTCGTCGAGTCCGACCGCGCCGTCGCCGTCGACCAATCCTTCCCCGCAGCCCGATGTTCCGCCGCCGGCGACGGGACCGATTCAAAAGGCGATTTGGACGCCGCCGACTTCGCCCGTTTATGGAAGTCTTCCGGCGACTCTTCCGCCGTCGTCGTTCGAGCGGCATGTCATCCAGACCGGTTTGAACACCGTGGTCGCCGCGGAAGCGGTTTCAGGCGATCCTTTTGCCGAAGATCGATCGGCGTTGAATCCGACGGACGATTCGGAAGCGTCGTATCGAATCATCCGCGAAAACATTCGCCAAGCGGATTATTCGAAGAAATACGCCGGAAGCGCGAGGTCGCCGTACACGTTGCAACCGGTTCCTCGAAAAGCGTCGGGATCGGGAACGATTCTTTGGATCGGCGGTTTCCTCGTCGTTGGCGGTTTGGTCTTCTTGGCGATTCGACTGATTCGCGCCGACGCCGAATCGACGGACGCCGAAGAGGAAGCGGTCGAAACGCCCGTCGACCAAAAAACACGCCAACGTGCCGCCTAAGGCTTCCGCCGGAAATTAGCGGCAAGTTCCAGAGCCCGACGCGTCAGCGAGGGAATGTGCTCAAAACACTCGCTGACGCATCGTGCTCTGTTTTATTGCCGATTATCTTTTGGCGAAAGCCTAAGGCAACCGATGTCCCATTCGATCACGTTTCGTGGCGAGGTACTGTTCGTTGAACTCGTTGACGGGACCGAAGATCGGAATCTGATCCGAAACGGTCAGGTCGAAGCCGCCGTAGATGAACGCGTCGGTTTTCTTCGGATTGTTCGTCAGGAGTCGAATCGTGCTTAATCCGAGATCTTTCAGAATCTGGATGCCGACGCCGTAATCGCGGAGATCCGCTTTGTGTCCCAAGGCGAGGTTCGCGTCGACCGTATCGAGTCCCTGATCCTGGAGATGATACGCCTTGACTTTCTCCGCCAGGCCGATACCGCGTCCTTCCTGCGGCAGGTAAACGAGGACGCCCTGACCTTCCTGACTGATCATTTGGAGGGCGAGGTGGAGTTGGTCGCCGCAATCGCAGCGGAGCGACGAGAGCAAATCGCCGGTAAAGCAAGAAGAATGGAGCCGGACGAGCGGGGCTTCGGCTTTTGACGGATTGCCGAACACGATCGCGATCGGTTCTTCGGTTTCGTATTTGACTCGGTAGACGTAGATTGTCGCCTTACCATATTTCGTCGGCAGTTCGGCGTCGGCGAGTCGGTCCACGATTTTTTCCCGAGAACGCCGATATTTGATCAACTCTTCGATTGTGATGATTTCGAGTCCGAATTTTCCGGCAAGTTCGAAAAGTTGTTCCCGATTGGCCCGATCGCCGGTTTCGTTCAGGATTTCGCAAAGGACGCCGCCGGGCGACCGACCGGCCAAGCGAACCAGATCGATCACCGCTTCAGTATGTCCGGCCCGTCGGAGAACGCCGCCTTCTTTGGCTTCCAAGGGAAAAAGATGTCCCGGTCGCGCGAAATCCTCCGGTTTGCTGGCCGGATCGATGATCGCCCGGATCGTCGCCGCTTTTTCCTGGGCCGTGATACCGGTCCGATTGGTGATGTGATCGACGGGAACCGTGAACGCCGTTTGCAGCGGCGCCGTATTATGGGCGACCATCGGATCGAAATCCAACCGCTTGCAGAGTTCCGGGAGGATCGGCATGCAAACCTGTCCGCGTCCGTGAACGAGCATGAAATTGACTTGAACATCCGTCACGGACTCGGCGGCGCAGACGAAGTCGCCTTCGTTTTCGCGGTCTTCGTCGTCCATCACGATGATGATTTTGCCGTCACGAATCGCCGCGACAGCGGCGTCAATCGTCGAGTATTGCTGCATAGCTTAAAACGTGCTCGGTGTTTCGATCCCCTCATTCCGCACTGAAAACGGTCTAAAATTACATTTTTCGTTTTTCGACCGAAAAGAGCCCCAAGTGGAGCGGTACTCCGCGTAACTTGGGGGTTGAAGCAGAGAATCGCGTAATCTGTCTCCCTTTGCCGTCTATCAATGTAGCATGCTCCCCATCCTTTCGGTAGGAGGCGGAGTCTGGTTTGTGCGTTTGTAAAAATTTCAAATCTTCCAAAAAAATACTATACTGTAAACGGCGAGAAATTACCTTTTTCGTTTTCGTCCGTAAAAGAGCCCCTAGTGGAGCGGTACTCCGCGTAACTTGGGGGTTGAAGCGGGGAAAATGTGCAGTTTGTCCCCGTTTGTAGTATATACTACGGTATACTCGATTGCCACACTTCAGGATATTTCGAAGAACTGTTGCGTTATGATGCATTTTGCGTTTGTTGTATCGCATTTTGATACATCATTAAAACACGACACATTGGAGTCGAAGATGAACGTCAAGGAAAACCGATCGAGTGTCAACGATTTTACGCTTCTACGGTTTTTAAAAATATTTTCAACAACGGCAACAGAAAGGCATGAAATCTGCAAGATTGTTTTTTGGGGACTTTGCCGGATCGGTTTTCCGAATAAAGGGGCCCAACTCCGTTTTGTTGAGTTTTTTTGGAAAAATACAAAATAATTCGAATATTCGTATTTACTTTGTACGATTTTAAATTATACTAACAGTCGAAGGTAAACGATGGGTTTTGTATTCGTGATGATCCCGAGTTTGTATATTGGCGATATTTCTGGTACTCTCATTTAGTTTTTTTCCTGTTTTCCAGAAGGAGCACGAATCATGAAGAGGTTTTTGTTGTGTCTTTCCGTTGTAGCCCTGGCGACGTTGTCGATCAGTGCGGCTTTAGCGGAAAACGTGAGGATTGGCGGCGTCGGAGGAGATCTGATGCCCAAGAGTTACAGTCCGTCGTTTAATTACGGAGCGACGTCGAATGCTCCTGCCAAATCGGTCCAGTTTGTCGTTTACACGGCAGATCAAGGAGCCCAAGCTGCCGGCGATACCTGCGCGACGAACGGCATCATGGGAACTCCCGCGTCGAACTTGCAGTTCCAGAGCAGCCTGCCGCCGGTTGTCGAACAGATTAACGGTGTGGACGGTACGACGGACAGTTACGCAAGTTTTGTCGGTGCGACATTGCAGGGTTCACCGTTTGCACAAAACGACGTCAGTGAAGCTCCTCCTAGAGGTGGTCCTTTTGGCCCCCCTGGTGGTCCTGGCGGACCTGGTGGTCCTGGTGGCGGTCCCGGTGGAGGTCCAGGTCAGCCGTCGACGACCCCCGAGCCGTCCACGATGCTCGTCATGGGAATTGGATTGGCCGTCGGAGCGCTCGCTCGTCGGTACCGCAAGGAAAAGAAGGCCTAAGCAACCTCGTTCCAGTTGAAAATTCATCCGTTACGCTAAAAGGGAAAGAATCCTCGGATTCCTTCCCTTTTTTGTTGGAGACGGAACCAATGTTCCCGATTGGAGCCTCGGACCCGGCTCCGTGGTCGAAGCATTCGAAAATTTTTCAGGTTCGCTCTTTACGTGAAACATCAAAATAGATAAAATTTGCCGAATTTTCCGGATTTTCAGCTTTTTTCTACCCAGTGTGACTGTCTTGGCCGATAGAAGATTATGAGATTCTGAAAAAGAACCATTGAAAGCCGAAAACAACGGCCAATTCAGGAGGAATTGGCGTTTTGACGGTGTCAAGACTTGGAGACAAAGGAATGTTTTCCATCCGATATCGAATGACGACGGCATTGTTTGCCGCGCTATTGCTCTCCGCGACGACGTTTGCGCAGACGCAACAACAGCCGACGGAAACCGTCGAACTCTATCGAAACGTCGCCAACCTCGCCAAAGTTCCTGTCGTCGCGTGCATTGATTTGGATTCGAGTGGTAAACTGTTGGCTTTCGGCGGCGACGACCACCAAATTCGGCTCTGGGATGTCGAACGGAAAACGTTCGTCAAAAACTTCCAGCAGCACAGCGATTGGGTGCGGGGCGTTGCTTTCAGTCCGGACCGCAGTCGTTTGGCGACCGTTTGTCAGGACGGACACGTTCATCTTTGGGACGTGCAGAGCGGAACGTTGATTCATTCGTTCGACGACGCCGGACGCGGGGCTCAAAAGATCGTTTTTCACCCCAACGGTCAAAGTTTGGCGGTCTGCGGATTCGAGGCAAACGTCAAATTTTACGACCTTTCGAGCGGTACCGTATCGAAGATTCTCGTCGCTCCCGGTTCGAACAATCGGGCGATTGCTTTTTCTCCCGACGGTTCGCTCTTTGCGGTCGGTGGTCGAACCGGTATCGTCCGGGTTTGGCAGTTTGCGACCGGCAAACAGGTCGCCGACCTGAAAGGAGATGGTCGCCGGATCAACGCCATCGCCTTTTCGTCCAACGGTCAAAAACTGGCCGTCGGCGGCGACGGACCGTTCATCACGATTTGGAATCCGCTGAAAGGGTCGCTGCTCCAGACGCTTCCGGAGCGGCCCGGCAAGACGTTTTCGCTGACATTTTGCGGCGACGAAATCCTGGCGAGTGGGGAAAGCGACAACGCCATCCGGATTTGGGATCTCAAAACCTTAAAGAACACCGCGATTCTGATCGGACACACCGGAACCATCGCGACGATGATTTTCGAACCGGCGAAAAACCAATTGATTTCCGGCAGCTTCGACACGACGTTGCGGTTTTGGAGCTTGAAGGAGTGAGGTAAAGTGCCGTCATCCCCGCGAAGGCGGGGACCCAGACGAAAAGCGTGATGAACGTTTGCATCCGTTATTGATGGTTTGTATATGCGGAGAGTATCGTGTGCAAAGGCACATTGAAGTTTACTCTCTAGGTCCCCGCCTTCGCGGGGATGACGATTTGTTTTGTTGACTCTGCTCCGACTTAGCCCCTTCCCCCCGTAAACATGGAGGTTTCCCGTGGGACTTCTGAACGATATTTTTGGTTTTTCCGGCGACTCGAAGGAATCGGAAGCGATCAAGCGACGCAAGTCGTTGCGCAACAGAATTTGCCGCATCGAGGAAGTCGAACGACGGGAACTGCTCTCGGCTAGTCCATACGTCGCGCCTGATCCGATCAACGTCGGACTCGTCTATCACGAAGACTATTACGAAGGTCTCGGCGCCGACAAGGGCGACGCCGGCGGCGACTCGTTCATCGTCGCGTGGAACGGCGGCGCCCAAGGCACGACGCTCGACAAGATCGTCATCGATTTGAACAAGGATTCCGCGTATCCGAACTCCGCGAGCGTTCATTTCAACATCGACGGTCATATTCCGAACCGCGACGGTACCTATTACAATTTCGACGCCGATCTCGACGCCAACGCCGGAAACGGCATCACGGTCAAATCCGTGGTGGTCTCGCAGGACGGCAAAACCCTGACGATCGAATTCGACGGTTTCACGTCGGACAAAAAATTCTTCTTTAAGATCGACGTCGACGAAATCGGCGGCGAAAAGACGCCGACCGTCGACAGGCTCGTCACCGGGCCCGAAATGGAAGGCGCAACGGTTTCCGGAGTCTTTTCGAAACAGGATTACGAAAACAGTTCGTTTACGTTCAAAATGCTCGATTTCTATTCCGACGACATGGCGACGAAGCTCGGCCTGCCGAAGGACGCCTGGTACGATATCCGGAACGATCACGACAACACCGCCGGCGCCCTCGGCACGCTGGACCTCCAAACGCCGCTCAAGGGCTCGATTTCCGGCTTCGTTTACGAAGACTTCGACAATGACGGCATCAAATCGGCCGGAGAAAAGGGAATCAACGGCGTCGGCCTCGAACTGTATTTTTACAACGAAAACACGGGACGTTACGAAACGACCGGTCGCCGCACGCAAACGGCGAACGACACGGTCCGAGGCGACGGATATTACCTCTTCGACAACATCGAAGGGGGAAAAACGTACAAAGTCGTCGAAACGCAGCCGTCCGGTTACGCCGACGGCAAGGACACGCCGGGAACGATCGGCGGCGAACAGGTCGGCGTTTCCTGGGAGCCGGATCAGTTGGCCGAGATTCACATCGGAGCGAACGAACGCGGCGTCGACTACAATTTCGGCGAACTGAAACGGGCGTCGATCAGCGGACACGTTTACCATGATCGCAACAACAACGGCGTCCGCGAAACCGGCGAGGAAGGAATCGCGAACGTTCGGCTCAAGCTCCAGGTCCTGGACGCGTCGGGCAACTACGTCGATCTCACGGACGCGTCCACGACGACCGACACGAACGGTTATTACGTTTTCGAAAATCTCGATCCGTTCCTGACGTACCGCGTCGTCGAATACCAGCCGGAAGGTTGGACCGACGGCAAGGACAGCGTCGGTTCCCTCGGCGGGAGCAATATCGAAAACGATAAACTCTCCGGGATCACGCCGAAGTTCGACGAGCACGGCGTCGACTACGATTTCGGCGAGTACAAAAAGGGTTCGATCCGCGGGGGTGTTTACGAAGACGACGACAACGACGGCACGAGGGATCCCGACGAACGAGGAATTTCCGGCGTCGAAATCTGGCTCTGCGTCGTCGACGAGAACGGCAACAAAATCAACATCAAGAAAACCGTTACGGACGAGAACGGCAACTATTCGTTCGACGATTTGGACCCCGGCTTCACGTATTGCGTCACGGAAGTTCAGCCCGAGGAATACTGCAATGGAATTACGACGCCGGGAACCGTCGACGGCACGACGAACGGTTCGGTCAACGTCGACCTCCCCGAAGGATACGACCAGATCCACGACATCAATCTCAATTCGGGTGAACACGGCGTCAATTACAATTTCGGCGAAGGGAAACGCGGCAGTATCAGCGGTTACGTTTACGAGGACACCAAACGCAACGGGACAAAAGATCCCGGCGAAAAGGGAATCCAGGGCGTCGTCCTCACGCTTTGGGTCTGGAACGGTTCGGCCTACGTTCAGACTTCGAAGACCGCGACGACGGACGTCGACGGATATTACGAATTCACCGGACTCTGTCCGTTCAATAAATACCAGATTCGTGAAGCGCAGCCGACCAAATACGACGACGGCGACGAAACCGTCGGTTCGCTCGGCGGCGACAAATCCGTCAACGACATCATTTCGGACATTGAGATGCCCGCCGGGGGAAAAGGAACCGGTTACAATTTCGGCGAATTGGTTCCGCTCGGATCGATCAGCGGTTACGTTTACGTCGACGCGAACAAAAACGGCAGTCGGGACGCCGGGGAGGCGGGAATCGCCGGCGTAACGATTACGCTCACCAAGCTGAACGATCCGACATTCTCTTTGCGGATAACCAAGACGGACGCGAACGGTTATTACATCTTCACCGGCCTTGATCCGGACGCGACTTATATCGTTTCGGAAACGCAACCGGCGGACTACGACGACGGCGAGGAAACCGTCGGTTCGCTCGGCGGCGACAAATCGGTCAACGACGTGATTTCCGGAATCGTCATGCCGTGGCGCGGCGAAGGCGTCAACTACAATTTCGGTGAACTCGTCAAGCCGCTTCCCAAGGGTTCGCTTGCCGGTTACGTTTATGTCGACGCCGACAAAAACGGTAAAAAGGATTCCGGGGAAGCCGGAATCGGCGACGTGACGCTCACGCTCTGGAAGCTCGTCGACGGAACGTACGTTAACACCGGCAGAACGGCGACGACGAATTCGAACGGTTATTATATCTTCTCGGACCTTGATCCTGAAGAAAAATATCTGATCGCCGAAACGCAGCCGACCGCTTACGATGACGGCCGCGAAAGCGTCGGTTCGCTCGGCGGAACGCTTCCGGCGACCGACAACGACACGATCCGTGATATTTACGTCGGACCGGGGCAACACGGCACGGATTACAATTTCGGCGAATTCGTCAAGAAAGTGGATCCGCCGTTGAAAAACGGTTCGCTCAGCGGTTACGTTTACGTCGACGCCAACAAAAACGGCCTGCGCGATTCCGGGGAAGCCGGAATCGCCGGAGTGAAACTGACGCTCACCAAGGCGAGCGATCCGAATTTCAAACTGTACGCGACGACCGATGCCGACGGTTATTACATTTTCAGGAATCTTGATCCGAATGAAACGTACGAAATTTCCGAGGAACAGCCGACCGCTTACGACGACGGCCAGGAAACCGTCGGTTCGCTCGGCGGCGACAAGTCGGTCAACGACGTGATCTCCGCGATCGTCGTCGGTTCCGATGAACACGGCGAAAACTACAACTTCGGCGAACTCGTCAAGGTCACGCCGCCGGATCCCGAAAAGGGTTCGCTCAGCGGTTACGTTTACGTCGACGCCGATAAAGACGGCGTTCGCGATTCCGGCGAGGCGGGAATCGCCGGTGTAACGATAACGCTCACCAAGGCGGGCGATCCGAATTTCAAACGAACGACGACGACCGATTCCAACGGTTTCTATATTTTCGCGAATCTCGATCCCGACGAAACCTATCATCTGGAGGAGACGCAGCCGACCGCTTACGACGACGGCGCGGAAACGGTCGGGAGTCTCGGCGGCAACCTGCCGACGAAAGACAACGACACGATCCTGAATATTACCGTTACGGAAGGCGCGAAGGGCGTGAATTACAACTTCGGCGAACTCGAAAAAGTCGTCGATCCGCCGATACCGCCCGATCCGGAGCCGCCGTATATTCCGCCGTACATTCCGCCGGCCAACTTCAATCCGGCGACCCGAGCGATGGGCGCAACGGGAATGGGTGGAGCCGCCGCGTCGCCGAATTGGCAGCCGCCGCTCATTTCGGACGCCCTGCAAGCCGGTTACGGCGGCGGAGGAATCCAGAGCGGATATTCCTGGCATCTGAGCGTCGTCAACGGCGGATATCCCCGGAGCGACGTCGCGGCCAATGGAATCGTCGCCGCCAATCAAACAGCGGCGCAAACCATGATTCTCGAAGGTTCCGACGCGGATTCCTCGGCCGGCGCGAAATACGTTTCCGTGGCGTGGACGCCGTTGCCGATGAACCAATCGGTCTGGTACGTTCGCGACAAGTCGGGCAAAATTACGAAACGATTTTCGTTCGGTCCGAACGGCGGCAAACCGCTCGTCGGCGACTTCAACGGCGACGGTCTCGCGGAACTCGCCGTTTTCCATGAAGGCAATTGGTACATCGACCTGAACGGCAACGGTGCTTGGGACGAAGGCGACTTGCTCGCCCAGCTCGGGACCTCGGCGGACCAACCGGTCGTCGGCGACTGGGACGGCGACGGCAAGGTCGACATCGGAATTTTCGGACCGCAATGGTCCGGCGACGCGGCGATTATCGTCGACGAACCGGGCTTGCCGAGCGATTTGAACGACACGGTCACGTCGCGGCCGAAGAACATGCCTCCGGACGTCAAGATCAACGCGTCGGCGACGAACGTCCGGGCCATGAAACACTCGGCGACCGGACAGACCCGGCTCGACGTGATCGACCACGTTTTTCAATACGGCGACGAGGGCGACCAGGCGTTCACCGGCGACTTCAGCGGCGACGGTGTAACGAAAATCGGCATCTACCGCAAGGGCAACTGGTATATCGACTTCAACGGCAACGGACGTTGGGACGACGGTGATATTTACATCGAAAATTCGAAGCAGGGCATCGGGACCGACGGCGTTGCGGTCGTCGGCGACTGGAGCGGCGACGGAATCGACAAGATCGGTTTGTTCGTCAACGGCGTCTGGCATCTTGACACGACGGGCAACTTCCAGTTCGACACGACGATTGAGTTCGGCGAGTCCGGCGACATGCCGGTCGTCGGCGACTTCGACGGCGACGGAATCGCCCAGCTTGCGGTGTACCGACCGAGCGCAACGGATTCGTTGTACACGCAGCGAACGTTCAAGGACGCTCCGGCCAAGAAAGTCAGCGAATCGGCTCCGATGTACGCATCGAACGCTTCCGAGGCGAAGGGATTCGCCAAGGTCGCCAACGAGTACAAGGACGGCGGCGACGGCGGTCAGAAAACGTTGCCGGAAAAGCTGCAGCGACACGGTCGGACGGTACACACGCCGCACACCGACGCTCCGCTGCAACACCGACACCGGGATCGCTGATTCGCATCAAGAGAATCATAAAATACCAAGACGCGCTTCGCGGCTAAAACGCAAGCGGATCACCATGGGGGTTTGAAACTTTCGAGCGGAAACCGTAATGCCGGTTCTTGGTGCTTCCGCTTGACCGCCTTATATACTGCGAAACGGCATTCGACTGACATTTTGAGTAAAGGTTTGTCCGTTTCGCTTTTTTTCGTAAAGTCAAATACCGCCGAACGATGAGCCGACCAACGGAAGGCGGCGTCGATGAGGCCGAAGGCAGCCGCCTTACCGTGCTACGGTATACTTCAAACGGCCAGACATTGGACGTTTTCGAATGACAGGAAATGAAGCGTCGTCAATGACTTGAGTTCGGCGGCGTCGTGCTTGCCGCTATTACGTACGTAATCGTCGATCGCCGCTCAAAACGAATCGATAACCGTTCACGGACCTTGAGCCCGCGGACGGGACTATTGAAAAAGGTAAAAGCGCGGAAGAATTCAGTCGCGACAGAGCGACGGAGGAGCGAGACCATGAAGAAACGACTCGACGTACGAATTCAGGAACGACATCACGTTCGTTCCCTGTTGTTCGCAAGTCGCCAGTACGGTCCATAACCGTTCCAACCAACGGTTGTCCCAATCGCTCCGAGATGGCGCCGTTCGTAAAACCGCTCGTCACGAACTCGCCGATCACTTCGAGCAAGGCGACGTCTTCTTCCGAGAACAATCGCAACCCGCGGTAACGTTTCCCGCCTTTGACGAATCCCTTGCTCAACTCCGTCGCCCACTCACCGACGTCCGATACGAACGGCGTTCGTCTTCGGCAACGAGTTCGATGGCCTGTCGGAACCGTGGATTTCCGGTGCCGTCACAGAATTACGATTCCGATGGCTCCGGGAGTCGACTCGTTGAATCTCGGCGTCGCCGTCGGCATCTTTTTGTACGAACACGCCCAAACGATCCGTTAGCCGTGTCGGCTCCCGACACACGGCAGCTCGTGCCGGCTCCTTTTTGCTCTTGAGTTTTTCGTAACTTCTGGTATCTTGTCGGGCGTCGTGCGGCAAACGAATCCGTAATCGCCGCTTCTTTCCGTCGTCCCTTCTGGAGTCGAACCATGACCATCGATCCATCCGCCCCGGCCGCGTCTCTTCTCGCTTCGCCTCAGGAAATTTCTCCCGTGGAACAACAAAATCGTTACGGGATGCGTCATCTGACGATCTCCGGACTGGAACCGGATAAATTCGTCACGATTTTAGCGATCCGAACTCCGGAAGCGTTTTCGTCGGAACAATTCTTCGAAATCCTCGACTTGCTCCGGAGTTCTTATCGCGTCGAAGCGATGCAAACCGCCTTCGCCGCCGTTGTTCCCCGTTTCGGAAAAGAATATCGCAACGATCTCATTCTCAGCGCCCATCTACGCGCGGAAGCAGTCGGCGAGACCTCCGACGTCTGAAACGCCGTCATTCACGACCCGGAGTTCGTGTCCCCGACGCCGCGTCTTTCATAGCAAATTCGTCTTCCTTCCTCTTTTCGAACGATTTCATGGCAAACAGATATTGCATTGCATCCGGTGATTTCCACGACACCGCGATATGGTCGGCGACCAGTCGCGGAAGCGGCGGCGCATCCGTTCCCGTCACCGGAGACTCGGCGTTTTTCGAATCCTCGGTCGAACTGACGAACTTTTCGTACACGGGCGAATCATTCAACACGACCGTGGCGAACAAGGTTGTCGTGAAAATCGTCCCTTCCCTGCCCAACGCCCTGTTGACGTTCAAAGGCGCCAATCGTCTCGAAGTTGACGGAACCTTGGAATATGGCCGCGAGGATTATCCGAACGCTTATGTTTGGATCACCAACACCGCCGAATGCCTGATCCACGAAAACGCCAAATTCAAAGTTGTGTCCTACATCTCCGTCGAAATAGACGGATCGTTTCGAAATTTCGGAACTGTCGAAACCGCAAGGCTTGTCGTCGTGACACGAAATGATCGTTGCGACATCCCGTTCTTACCGGGTCGGGTGACGCAAGTATGGATGCAGGGACTATCCCAAACGCCGCAAATAGTACGAATATCGGAAAACGTCCGTTGTGATTTGTTGCGATATTCGACACGTTCCACCGCGTCGGTCGGTTTCGACGTCCGCCTGTCAAGCGATCTGGTCGATACCGGGGACTTGGTGTTTTATTGGCATACGCCAATGACGATCACCGTGGAGCAATGGGGAAAACTCCGTGTTGCCGGCAATGTAACGACAAGCGGAGTCGCCAGCGGAACCGTTCATTGGACGACCGTGACGACCGAGCCGCTCGAATTTGTCGGGACGGCCGACCAGACGATCAACATGCCTTCTTCCGTTGTCGGACAGTCTTGGATCGTCGATAAGCCGGCGGGACTTCTCGAGTTGACTTCGTTCAACGGGTTTCTTCAAGGACGCCTCCGTCGGTTGGTCGTTCGAGCCGCTTCGAGCATTGAGCTTGCCGGAGCTTCGCCGGTGTTGGCGACGACGTCCGGCTCATGGAGTTGTTATGACGGCCTGAAAGCGGACGTCGTTTCGTCGGGCGTCTCTTCAACGGTCGCGGAACACCTTCAGGAAGCGATGGATTCGTGTGACAATTACGGTCTGATCGCGATTCCGGACGGAAAGACACTCTGTACGAAAACGCTCAAAAATCATGCCGGAGCGAGAATCACAGGAGCGGGAACGCTTTGTGTTCGTTACGGCGGATTGACGAATTCCGGTGTGATCGATTCGAATGTCAACGTACGGTATTTCGACCGCCCCGTTCTTGCCGTGTTGTCCACGGCGTCCGGCGTCACGGCGGGAACGGAACTTTCCGTCGACTTGGCCGGCTCCATCGGGACTTGGTTCCGACTCGATTGGGGCGACGGCTCGTTTTCCGAAACGACAACTCCCCAAATCCTGAAACACGGATATTTCGAGACCGACGACACCGTTTTACGAACCTTGCGATTGACGGCCGGAAACGACGAAGGAAAAACGGATATTGCAACGAAAACGATCCCGGTCTTCCCGATCCCCGATGCGCCGGAGGGACCCGCGACGCCGGGAACCGTCGAACTCGATGGAAGAAAAAAGTCGTCCGGCGTTCCCCGGGGAGATTTACCGTCTTGTTATCGTTTTACCCTGGCCCTTGGAAGGAATTTTATGTACGATACTTTGCAATTATTCTGTCCGATGAGCGAAAGCGGTCGGGCCCTGGCGAACGGCAGCGGTCTTTACCTCGGCCGGGTGACGTTTTCCGACGGTCGACTTCCCGATCCATTGGACATCGCCTCGGCTTCGTACACCGTCTATCGTTTGGACGGTACCGACGGAACGGTTCGAACGCCGATTGAAGGGCATACCGAGGTCCCGCTCGACCTCGCCGGAAACCTTTTACCGGAAGCCGTCGTCGACGAAAACTGGACGTTCGACGCTCTCGGGTATAATTTTCGTCACACGCCGGACGATTCGATGTTTTCGCCGTTTCCCCAAGCGGGCCGCGATTACCTGGTCGTCTACACGCTTCGTCTTTTCGACCGGTCGCCGAAAATCGTTTTTCAATATCGCGTCCACGTCATCTGATGACAATTTCAGAGCCCGACGCGTCAGCAAGGGATTTTCTCCCGTAGGAATCGCCCGGTTGGATTGTCGGGAAGCGAAGCGATTCGTTCCGGAGTTCCCGTTGCGATAATCATGCCGCCGCATTTGCCGCCTTCCGGCCCCATGTCGACGATCCAATCGGCGCTTTTCATTACGTCGAGGTCGTGTTCGATCACGATCACCGTGTTGCCGAGGTCGACAAGTTTCTGTAACACGTCGAGCAGCAACCGGATGTCGTGGGCGTGGAGTCCCGAAGTCGGTTCGTCCAGAACGTATAACGTTCGGCCGGTGTCCGGTTTCGCGAGTTCCGTCGCCAACTTGATTCGTTGCATTTCGCCGCCGGAAAGCGTCGTCGCCGGTTGGCCGAGCGACGGATAGCCGAGTCCGACGTTGCGCAAACTCTCCAGGATCCGGGAGATCGAAGGAAAGTTTTTGAAGAACGTCGCCGCGTCGTCGACCGACAAGTCGAGAACGTCGGCGATCGACTTTCCCTTATACATGATTTCGAGCGTTTGTCGATTGAAACGTTTTCCGTTACACTCCGGGCAAACGGCGTACAATTCCGGTAAAAATCCCATCTCGATGCGACGGGTTCCGTAACCCTGACATTCTTCGCAGCGGCCGCCGGTTGCGTTAAAACTGAAGCGGTTTGCCTTGTATCCCCGTTGTTTGGCGTCCTTTGTCGACGCGAAAATTTTGCGGATCTCGTCGAACACGCCGCAAAGCGTCGCCGGATTGCTCCGTGCCGAACGCCCCAACGACGATTGGTCGACCTCAATCAGCTTGTCGAGATGTTCGACGCCGGAAAGAGCGGGACCACGGGCCCCGTTTCGTGAAGAGAGAAACTCACGAACCAGGGGGACGAGTGTTTCGTTGACGAGCGAACTCTTACCGCTACCGCTGACTCCCGTTACGCAAACGAACACGCCGAGCGGAAACGAAACGGAAATATTCTTCAAATTGTGTAACGACGCGCCCTCCAATCGCAACATTTTTCTCTCGTCGACCGGTCGCCGTTCTTTTGGAACGGGAATTCCTTTTTCACCGTTCAAATATTCGGCCGTCAGGGAAGAAAATTGAGAATTGAGAATTGAGAATTGAGAATTCGGGAGTTCTTGTTTTCGTTTGTTTGTTGAAAATTTTGATTCTTTAACTCTCCATTCTCCATTCTCCGTTCTCCATTCGGCGACGACGTTTCCGCCGTGAATTCCGGCGCCGGGACCGAGGTCGATCAAACAGTCGGCCTCGCGCATGATTTCCTCGTCGTGTTCGACGACAAGCACCGTGTTGCCCTGTCGTTGAAGTTCGCGCAGCGCGTCGATCAGGCGGCGGTTGTCCCGCGGATGCAGGCCGATCGACGGTTCGTCGAGAACGTAACAGACGCCGACCAAACGGTTGCCCAGACCGGCAGCCAAACGAACCCGTTGGAACTCGCCGCCGCTCAGCGTGTCCGTCGGCCGGTCCAGCGACAGGTAATCGAGCCCGACGCGGTTCAGGAATTCCAGGCGATTGACGAGCTGTTCGAGAATCGGTTTGGCGATCGACTGTCGATCCGAGGGAAATTCGAGATTTCGAACGAATTCCAGTGATTCGTCCAGCGGCAGCGCGCAGAGTTCGTGAATTCGTTTGTCGCCGACGATCACGCCGCGAGCTTCCGGTCGCAATCGGCGGCCGCCGCATTCCGAACATTCCCTCTCTTCGGGGAGAGCATTCGGCTGAAGGGGTTCCGCGATTCCGGTTCCTTCGCAGGTCGGACAAGCTCCGTAAGGGCTGTTGAAACTGAAGGTTCGCGGCTCCAATTCGACGAAAGCGACGTTGCAATACGGACAGGAATTCCGTGTGTTGTACGAAATATCGGTCCAGTCGCCCGCCGTCGCGCGTCCTTGGTTCACGCGAGAGGAATTTTCATGGACCGAGACGACGGTTCCTTCACCGTGCCGCAGCGCGAGTTGCAACGACTCCGCGAGCCGGGACCGAATGCCGTCCTTGAGAACGATCCGGTCGATCACCGCCTCGATATCGTGCGGTAAATACGGGTCGATTGTCGGAGCGTGTTCGATGTCGTGGAGTTCGCCGTCGATTCGCGCTCGGACGAATCCGGCCTTCATAATTTTACGTAACGATTCACGGTGGTCGCCGTTTTCGTGACGGATGATCGGAGCGAGAAGCATCAATCGCGTGCCTTCGGGCAGCGACAGGATGTCTTCGAGGATCTGTTGCGCCGATTGGCGACGGATCGGACGGCCGCAGCGAACGCAATGGGGCAGCCCCAAACGGGCGTAGAGCAGCCGCAGGTAATCGTAAATCTCGGTGAGCGTCGCGACCGTACTCCGGGGATTGTTCGAGCGGCCCCGCTGATCGACGGCGATCGTCGGTTGGAGACCGCGAATCGAATCGACGTCCGGTCGTTCCATCTGGCGGAGGAATTTTCGTACGTCGACGGACAGCGACTCGATGAACTGCCGTTGTCCTTCGGCGAAAATCGTATCGAAGGCGAGCGAACTTTTTCCGCTGCCGCTCGGACCGGTGATCGCGACCAGTTTGTTTCGCGGAATCTCCAGCGAAATATTCTTCAAATTGTGGACGCGGGCTCCTTCGATGCGGATCATGGTCGAGAGGTCGCCAAGGCGTCGACGGGGACGCCGTTATTATTCGTATCGGAAACAACACGGTCGGCGAACGTCCAGGCGTTGACGCGAAACCCGAGATAGATCAGGAAGACGAGAGTCAAAAACGGACAAACCGAGCAGACGCCGCCTCGGGACAGGAAGAACTTTCCGAGCTCGTAATGTCCGATGAATCCGACGATCAGCAAAACGAGAAAGGCGGTCAGCGCGATATTTTTCCTGACACGGAATTCCATCGTCAGGTAAGAAACGAGTAATGGGGTCAGGATGGCGTAGGAATTGTTTTCCGTTCGCGTGTTCATCAAGAGGAGGAAAAAGACGGGCAACGAAAAATACCAAACCGTGAGAAAAAAAGGTTCGCTCCGGCGGCGAATTAACAGGAAGCAAAAAACGAGAACCGCAAACGCCGACGAAACGCTCAAAAGCTTCCAGATTGTCGAAGACGGCTCGAACCCGCAAGACTTCGCGAGTTGATAAAGGCTGGCGAATTCCTGAATTTCGCCGGTTCCCGACACGTTTTGGAGAATTCGCGGATAAATCCGGTACTGTTCCACGACGTATTCCGTGTGTTGACATAAAAATGGAAACGCGGCGAATAAGAGTACGGCGACGATCAGTCGCCAGCGCATGGGACCGAAAAGGACGAACGTCAAGAGAAAGATCGCGACGATATGCGGTTTCAGGAATAATCCGACGAACAGCCAGAGGGCGGCTGTATTCCAGCGTTTGTCGAACAACGCCGACGAGGCGAACAGCATTGCCGCTCCGAGAGGAAGCGTATACTGACCGCAACGGGCCGCGGGCAGAGACAGCAGGATCGCGAGAATCGAAAACCAAAAATAATGCGGTCCGGCGATGCAACGTTTCATGCGTCCAGCCAAGTGAAGAATCGCCGCCCCCCAGAGCCCCACGGCGATCAGACGCCAGAGAAACTCGCCGGACGCGCCCGGACAATAGGCGAACGGAATCATCATGATATAGCTCTGCGGCCAATAGATGACGCCGTGTCCTGTCTGGACGGTATCCGAATAGAGATCGCGGCCTTCGAACCACCGAACGGCGCCTTCTCGATAATTTCCTGTCACGGAACGGACAAGCACGCCCTGGGAATTATAGGCGCCGGCCGTTGACACGCAGACAAAGACCAACCACAGAAGGACGGAAAAAGCGAATTCGACGGTTGTCTTCGGTTGCGGAACGGGATCGTGAGGCATGTTTACGGATAATCAAATAGAATAGACTTAGGTTTCTGCTCGAAAGAAAACTACCCAAGAGCCGGGGGGGTAGGCGGTACTCCGCCGTAGCCCCCGGATGGTTGGTGTTCTGAACGGTGTAAAACCTCGGGTATATTTTTTTCGAGCGAAAGACTTGTTCGACGACTTCAATTTACGAAACTGTAAAAATGGGGAAGCGGAGGTCCGCCAAAGACGGCTTATTTTATCAAAACGACACTCCCTGAACAGAGCGGGACTCCACGAACTTTCCCGCCCCGATTCGTGTCTTGTCGGCTCGAAAAAACTCCTCTTGCATCGTTTTCCGATTTCCATTATTCTACACGCGCTCCAATCCATTGATCCAGGACGTGATCACCGCCCGACAAATAATACCATGAAGGGTCAATCCCCGAATCCATTGTCCGAGACTCGACCGACGCTTTGCAACGGCGTTCCGGAACAACGAATTTGCTTGTCGGTCGTCGTTCCGGCCTACAACGAAGAAGCGAGTCTTCCCGCGTTTGTCGAGGCCGTGTCCCGTGAACTCGACAAACTGGGAGAGTCTTGGGAAATCATCTTCGTGAACGACGGCAGCAAGGACGAAACGCTCCATGTCCTCCAATCGTTTCGAGAAAAGGACGCTCGAATTAAAATCGTCGACTTTGCTCGCAATTTCGGCAACCAGATCGCGGTTTCCGCCGGACTACGATTTGCCGTGGGAGACGCCGTCATCACGATGGACGCGGATTTGCAGCATCCGCCGGAAATGATCGCCGAAATGCTCCGACTTTGGAAGGAAGGATATCATTGCGTTTACACGGTTCGAACCTACGATCGGGAAAGCGGTTTTTTCAAACGTTGGTCGTCTTTGTTGTTCCATCGTTTTCTCAATGCGATTTCCGATCTGGAACTTCCTGAAGGGCTTTCGGATTTCCGCTTGCTGGACCGTCGAATCGTCGATTATCTCAACTCGATGAACGAGAGTTCCCGATTCTTCCGGGCGATGATTTACTGGCTCGGCTTTCGCCGGATCGGCATTCCGTTTACCTGCAACTCACGCGCGGCGGGAACAACGAAATTTTCGGTCGCGAGGCTGCTGAAGCTCTCCTTCGACGGAATGACGAGTTTTTCCGTGAAACCGCTCCACTGGATCACCTATTCGGGAATCTTTATCGCGACGGTTAGCTTCGCTTACGCTCTTTACGTTCTTTTCGAAACGTTCGTTTTCGGCCTGATTACGCCCGGTTGGCCGACCTTGATCATTGCGATTCTATTTTTGGGGGGCGTTCAGCTGATTTCGCTCGGCGTCGTCGGCGAGTACGTCGGTCGGATTTATATGGAAATCAAGCGACGCCCCTTGTTCGTCGTTCAGGAAAAATATGGAATCGACTTGGACGAATCGACGACCGGAAATCATGATTCCCGGACGGCAAAAACCTTTGGCGAGTCGCAAGACATCCCGACAAAGGGCGATTTGTTTTTCCGAACGGCGTCTTAAGTGTACTGTACAAGTTCTCGGCTTTGTTTGCGAACGCAACCTTGATTCCGCCGCAAGACTGGAGACTGGAGACCGGAGGGAACGGTTGGAAACCAGGAACTCCAGCCTCCGGCCTACAGTCTCCAGCCTCGTTTAATGGATCCCCGGCACGTCGACCGAGGCGGCGTGTTTTTTGGCCTCTTCGAAGGTCGGCAGCGTTTCCGGCAGCGTTTCCAACTTGGAGGCGACGACAAATTCGAACGCGGATTTCTTGTCGACGTTCAGCCGGAAAAACCGGTCTTTCGGATCGAACTGAATTTTAACGAGTTGGTTTTCGGTGAACGTTTCGATTTTTTCGTCCTCGTCGCCCACCGAATACGTCAGGATTAAGTTTTTGACGACGCCGCCGGCGGGATCGCCGAACAGGAGATTTCCAGCCCGAATCTCCAGCGTGTCGCCGACAATGAAATCGCGGACCGTTTCCGTGACGTCGGCCCAACGGTCGTTCGCGCCGTATTCCGCGAGAGAGATCTTGAGTTCTTCACGCGACTTCGGAGCCGTCAAAGTCGCCGAGCCGGTCCAACCGACCAAAAATTTTCCTCGTTTGCCTTCGAACGTCGCCCGATTGCCGGCAACGGAAACTTTCGGCAAGCGTTTTTCCTTCGGAAACTGGAGACCGAGACCGACGTCGCCGGATTCAAGAAACGGCGACTCGATCCGGTAAACGATCGTTCTGGTCGCCGGATCGACGCAGGATTCGACGACGATTTCCTTCTCCTGAAACAGGAACTTCTGCCGTACCAAACCGGGCGATTGGGCTTTTTCGGTGGCGGCGGCATCGGCGACGCCTTTCAGTTCGACGCCGTTTTTGTCGAGCAGTCGGATGCGAAGTTTGCCGAAAAGATCGTTTGGTTCCGCCGTCGGTTTCTCCGCCGCAAAAGCGATCGCTGCGACACAAAGAAACGCCAAGAAAACGAATACTCGCTGCATGGGACACCCTCTCGAATCAATGGTTGACGCTTTCGAAATAACTCGAAAAACGTATTTTATATTCTACCTTGGCACAAATTGGTCGTTTTTTTGGCGATACAACCCGTTAGAGCGTCCCAACGGCCCGGAGTACCGGTCAAATGGACAAACGGCCTGTTTGTACCGTGTCACAGTATAGCAGGAATCGAGGGACTGAAGCAACAGCGTTGATGCTTTTTTCTCTCACGACACGACAAGCGAGGTGTTTGCCCTTGCTCTTGACAAAAAACGGCACGGAGCGCATAATAAGTTAGCAACCTAACAATAACTCCGAGGAATACCCATGATCACCGGAAAAACCGTCGTCATCGCGGTCAAAAAGCTGTCGAATCAGTTTTCGCGGCTGCTGATCGAAGCGGAACAGCAATTCACCGACAAATCAGAGCGGCTGACCGGCATGCAGCGAACGATCGTTGGTTTTCTCCTGGAACGGCATGAAAAAGAGGATGTTTTCCAGAAAAACATCGAAGAAGAGTTCAATATTCGACGGTCCACGGCGACCGGTATCCTGCAACTCATGGAGAAAAAGGGGATCATCCGCCGCGAACCCGACCCGAACGACGCCCGATGGAAAAAAATCGTGCTGACCGCAAAAACCCTCGAATTCGCCGAAAAATTCAGCGGACACATGAAAAAATACAGCTCGAGAATTCTCAAGGACATTTCCCAAGAGGAACTTGAGAAATTTCTCGACGTTGCCGAGCGAATTCGAAAGAATCTTAAGTAAGAATTTTCCTCCCACCCCGTTTTGCCGCCTCCCACTGCGAGTCACCGGTCCCGCCAAAAAATTTATTTTTCGAGAAACCTTTTCCAATTTTCCGCGTTAAATAGTTCGGGAACTAATTAAAATTGACCGATACCCTTTCAGAATGGAGAACACCATGATCGCAACATCTTCCTTGGACACCCGCAAGCTGATTGCCCGGACGGCCGGCCGACTCTTCGCGGAACACGGCTACGAAGCGACAAGTCTCGAAATGATCGCCGAAGCGGCGGGGCTTTCCTTGGAACAGCTCGCTTATTGGATCCGGAACAAGGAAAACCTTTATGCCGGTGTTTTTTTGATGCTTTTGGAAGAAGATCGCCAAGTCGGAATCGACACGATCCTGCGCGACTACCCCGAATGGGCGAATTCCCCCTACGGCCAAGCGCAAGTCATCCGCCTGAAAATTTTGGCGTTGTTCAACAATCTTCGAAGCGAAGAGCATCCGTGGAAGGCGGCGCTCGTTGCCCGGGAGATGACAACGCGGATCCTTTCGAAGGAAAACCAACTCGAATACATCGTCCAAACCCTGACCGACGACCTGTACGATTTCTGCCGCGACATCAAGAGCGATCTCACCGAAGACGAATTGGAGATCGTCTGCCGCTGCTTTCCGTTGTCGCAGATTTCGTCGTTCCTGACGGCCGCCGCCTGCGAAAGCAAGGATTTCGTAGCATTCCGCATTGATCCGGTCCGCTTCGATAATCTCGTCTGGTTCACCACGGCGACGATCCTCGGATATCTGAGACTTCCGCCGCAGGAATTGTTGTCGCAGGAAGAACTTTTCGCGGAGCGTCGTGTTTACGTCGATTGAAAAATTTTTCGATGAATAGTTCGGTAACTAATTGTCCTGAGATTGATTCCCCAACCGTCATTTCGACCGAAGCGAAGCGGATTACATGAATTTCGCGCAAGGAACCGATATTCGTGACGCTGGAATCGAAATCGTCCGACCGAACGGCCAACCGTACGCCGGGACGTTCAACGTCGATTTTCTCGACAACGAAGTCGACCGCCGGACCGGAACGCGGACGATTTATCTTCTTTGCGAACAGAAAGTCGAAGAGCTGACGGTTCCGTCGCGGCGTGGGGATCTCGTTCCGGTCGACGCCCTGACGACGGTCGTCGGAATCCTTTTGATTCCGGGACTTTACGTCGTCACGCAGTCGATGGCCGAAGCATCGTTCCGGCTATTTCGAAAAAAACCGGTCGTCGTTCCGGAAATTCGAACTCCGGCGACCTCGTGAAGGACGCCTCGAAAAATCCAGCCCAACGTCGCCGGGAGCGAAAACGTCTCTTGATTTTTCAGGACTGCGACCACAGGTCGCAGCTCGTTTTCAGAATTTTCACGAAAAAAACATGGTTTTCGGCAATCGGCGCACGCCGCGCCCGTGAGGAAACGGTTGCACGGGGCAACCGCTTCTCACGGGCGCGGCTCTGATTAGTGCTTGGTCAAAAATAAACTATCGAATTGTACAAAAACTACCGAGGTTCAACCCCCGAGTTACGGCGGAGTACCGCCTCCACTCGGGGCTCTTTGTACCAATTATTTCCTAATCCTATTCGCTCTTCTTCGACGCCGCCAAGGCACTGTAGAACGCGAAACGTTGCGTGGCGTCGTGTTGTGCTTCGCCGATCAACTTCTCGAAGACGTCCGGCTTCGCACGGTTCAGGACGGCAAATCGATTCTGTTTCAGCACAAAATCCTTGATCGTTCCTTCCGGCGCCTTGTTCGCGATTTCCAACGGCTGATCCTTGCGGGGATCATACGTGTAAATCGGCCAGTATCCGCATTTCACGGCTTCCTTCTGGATTTCGAGACCGATTTCCATATCCGCCATGCCGTGGGCGATACAGTGAGCGTAAGCGATGATCAACGACGGTCCTCGATACGCTTCCGCGGCACGAATTGCCTTGATCGCGTGGTTCGGGTTCGCTCCCAACGAAATCTGGGCGACGTAAACGTTTCCGTACGCCATCGCCATCATGCCGAGGTCCTTCTTGCGGGTCGGTTTGCCGCCGGCCGCGAATTTCGCCACGGCACCGATCGGTGTCGACTTCGACGCCTGACCGCCGGTGTTCGAATAGACTTCGGTATCGAGAACCATGACGTTGATGTCGCGACCCGACGCCAGAACATGGTCCAGACCGCCGTAACCGATATCATAGGCCCAACCGTCGCCGCCAAACGCCCAGCAGCTTCGACGAACCAGCGAATCGGCCGCGTTGAACAGGTTCATGCTGGTCGTGCAGGCCTCGCCGCCGCTGTTTTGGTCTTTCTGGCAAGCAGTAATTTTCGCCTTGAGTTCGGCGACCCATTTTCTTTGTTGCGCGATTTCCGCTTCGGTTTCCTGTTTGTTGCCGAGCAGATTGTCGACGAGTTCAGCACCGATTTTGTCGCGTTTGGCCGTCAGGATTTCCACCGCGAAAGTGTATTGCTGGTCGACCGCCATGCGGAGACCGAGCGAGAATTCGGCGTTGTCTTCGAACAACGAGTTGCACCAGGCCGGACCGCGTCCGTTGGCGTCGACGCAGTACGGCGTCGTCGGCAGGTTGCCGCCGTAAATCGACGAGCAACCGGTCGCGTTGCCGATCAGCATCCGATCGCCGTAGAACTGCGTGACGAGCTTAATGTACGGCGTTTCGCCGCAGCCGCCGCAGGCGCCGGAGAACTCGAACATCGGCAGCAGGAGCTGCGAGCCCTTGATTCCGTCGGCGTTGACTTCGGAGCGGTCCGCGTCCGGAATCGAAAGGAAGAAGTCCCAGTTCTTCCGTTCCGCTTCGAGGTGGTCGTGCTTGTTTTCCATGTTGATCGCCTTGCGGCCTTCCTGCGTCTTGTTCTTGCCGGGGCAATTTCGCACGCAGAGTCCGCAGCCGACGCAATCGTCCGGCGCCGGTTGGATACACATTTTGGCGCCGGGGTATTCTTTTGTCTTCCAGTCGATCGACTTGAAGGTCGTCGGCGCCGTGGCGAGCAGCGCGGCGTCGAATTTTTTCATTCGGATCGCGGCGTGCGGGCAGACCAACGAACACTGTCCGCATTGCAAGCAGGTGATCGGATCCCAGATCGGAATGTCGATCGCGATGGACCGCTTTTCGTACTGGGCGGTCGCCGTCGGGAAGGTTCCGTCGGCGGGAAACGCGCTGACCGGCAGATCGTCGCCGCGCTGCGCGATGATTTCGCCGAGTGTTTTCTTGACGAATTCCGGCGGATTGCCGACCGTGCCCGACTGACGATGCTTTTGCGATGTTACCTCGTTCGGATATTTGACCTCTTTCAAGGCCGCAAGGGCCGAATCGACGGCGTCGAAGTTCTTTTGGACGACCGCTTCGCCCTTTTTGCCGTAGGTCTTCTTGATCGCGTTCTTGATGTGTCCGATTGCTTCTTCAGGCGTCTTGAACAGTTTCGCGAGCTGGAAGAAGCAGGTCTGCATCACGGTGTTGATGCGACCGCCCATTCCGGCGTCGTGCGCAACCTTAATGGCGTCGACGACGTAGAACTTGACCTTCTTCTTGATGATTTCGTCCTGCAATTCGGCCGGAAGCTCCTTCCAGACGTCGTGCGGACCGAACGGCGAGTTCAGCAGGAAGGTTCCGCCGTCGACGAGATTGCCGAGCATGTCGAGCTTCTCGGTGAAGACGAATTGATGGCAGGCGACGAAACCGGCCTTCGAAATGAAGTACGAGCCCTTGATCGGACGCGGCGAGAATCTTAAATGAGAGACCGTCACGGAGCCGGCTTTCTTCGAGTCGTACACGAAATAGCCTTGGGCCGAAAGATCCGTGTTTTCGCCGACGATCTTCGTCGTGTCCTTGTTCGCGCCGACGGTTCCGTCGGAGCCGAGACCGTAGAAGAGACAGCGAACGACGTCGTCCGCTTCCGTCGAGTAGTTCGGATCGTACGACAAGCTCAATTTCGTGACGTCGTCGTTGATTCCGATCGTAAATTCGCGTCGCGGTGCGTCTTTGGCGAGTTCGTCGTAAATCGTCTTGACCATCGTGGGCGAGAATTCCTTCGACGAGAGGCCGTAGCGGCCGCCGACAACGGTCAGCTTGTCGCCGGTCCAATTTTCGGCCAAGGCGGTAAGGACGTCCTGATACAGCGGTTCGCCGATGGCGCCGGGTTCTTTGGTCCGGTCGAGAACGGCGATCTTTTTGACGGTCTTCGGCAAAGCGGCGACGAACGCGGCGCCGTCGAAGGGACGGTAGACGCGGACGTTGACCAGACCGACCTTTTCACCGGCCTTGACGTGATCGAGATATTCCTCGACGACGCCGGTCGAGGACGCCATGGCGACGATCACGCGGTCGGCGTCGGGGGCGCCGAAGTAGTCGAAAAGGTGATATTGACGGCCCGTCAGCTTGGCGAACTTGTCCATCTCGGCCTGAATGATGCCGGTAACCTTGTCGTAGAACTCGTTACAGGTTTCCCGGGCCTGGAAAAAGACGTCGGGATTCTGGGCCGTTCCCCGGAGAACCGGATGGTCGGGACTCAGCGCTCGCTGCCGGAACGCGGTGAGGGCGTCCATATCGAGCATTTTAAGGATGTTTTCGTCGGAAATCGGCTCGATGCGGTTGACTTCGTGCGAGGTGCGGAAGCCGTCGAAGAAATGGACGAACGGGACGCGGGACTTGTAGGTCGCGGCGTAGGCGATCATCGCCATGTCGTGGGTTTCCTGGACGGTTCCGCCGCAAATCATGGCCCAGCCGGTACTTCGGCAGGCGAGAATGTCGCCGTGATCGCCGAAAATGGAGAGGGCGTGAGCGGCGACGGTTCGTGCCGAGACATGGAAGACGGTCGGCGTCAGTTCGCCGGCGATCTTGAACATGTTCGGAATCATGAGGAGCAGCCCTTGCGAGGCGGTGAAGGTACAGGTCATCGACCCGGCCTGGAGCGAGCCGTGAACGGCTCCGGCGGCTCCGGCTTCGCTCTGCATTTCGACGATTTGCGGCACGGTGCCGAAGATGTTTTTCTTTCCTTTGGCGGCCCATTCATCGGCCAATTCGCCCATGGTGGACGACGGCGTGATCGGATAAATCGCCATGACTTCGTTGCAGGCGTGCGCGATCAAGGTTGTTGCTTCATTGCCATCGACCATCTTGAAACGGTTTTCACTCACGAGGAACTCCTCAAAAATCGGGTTGTAGAAATAAACGAACCTTTCGGGTTGAATCGAGAGAAAATCTCATCGAATAGGATACCACAAGGCGCCATGGTGGACTAGACCCCCCCAAATTCAAATCTCACGAATCGTAAAACGAACGAGTATTGAGGCTTGTTGTTGATGAACAAAACCATTCATATACCGCAGCCCAGCGCGGCTGGGCCGTCAACAGGAACTGCCGCTCCGGCGCCGAAACCCGCGAAATGGTCGTTCCGCTCCCGATTTCGCCGGCGCTGCATGAAAAAAAATCACAATCTTGAACATTAGTTGTACTGCGCAAGTTGCGAAACATCGAATATTGAACGGGAGCGTTTGCCGATTGGGGGCGGCGAGCATCCCACCCCAACGGGGTGAAACAGAGTAGCCGGGGGTGAGGCGTACTCGCCGTAACCCCCGGTCATGGAACGAAATAGAAAATCGACCCCAACGGGGTCGCACAGTTTTTCACGGGATCTTGTTGCACCCATCAGGGTGCGGATTGTCGCACGAAACTTAAACCGGGGGTTGCGCCGAGTACGGCTCTTCACGCCTGGACGGCAGGTCCCCCCCGGCTACATTGTTGAACCCCGTTGGGGTTGAATTCGAAACTCCTGACCGCCCCTTTTTCGCAAACGCTCCCACATTGAACGCGGCTGGAGACTGTAGTCCGGAGGCTGGAGTTCCCGGTTTCCAACCGTTCCCTCCGGTCTCCAGCCTCCAGTCTTGCGGCAACATCAAGGTTGCGTTCACAAACAAAGCCAAAACTTGCGCAGTACAATTAGTAATACAAACAGGAAGGCCGAAATCAATTCTTTCAAGGTCGTACTCGTCAAACATCTTCGATTTTTCACGGAGAATGCGGTAATAAATATTTCGTGCATTCAAAAAGAGTCTTTCACGGCTATTGATTCCCGATTGATTTTCAGATAAAGTGGAGTCGCAGAGAAACGTTTTGTTGCGCAAGTTGGTTATTGTCAAAATCCCGAATCCCGAATCCCGAAAACCAGGAATCAATCATCATGTCGAAACGGCAAACTCTCTTGGAAAAGCTGGCCAAGCTGGTTTTCGATGAAAAAAAGTCGAAAAAGCATCATCACCATCGGAAACGTTCTCTTGGGATCGAGACGCTTGAAGCCCGCGAACTCTTGACGGTCGTTGGTTTTAGCTCGGTTCAGGACGCCGTCGAAGGTTCTTCCACGCCCGGATACTTCCGACTTGAACGGGATGATATCCAGGGGACGCTGACGGTCAACTACTCTCTCGATTGGCGTAACAGTGCCGACCCTTACAGCTTTTATAAAGGCTGGGCCAAGAACGGCAAAGATTTCAGTTTTCTGCCCGGTACCAACAATTGGAACGACTACGGCCAAATCGCTTTTCAGGACGGAGAGCGTTTCGTCGACATTTCCATCAACGCCTTTTCCGATATCCATATCGAAGGAACGGAAAATGTACGTCTCGAACTTTTATCGAGCAATTATTGGGACTGGAACAACCAATCCTACACCGTCAACTCGTCGTGCAGTTCCGCCCAATTGGCCATTCAGGACACGACTCCTTCGATTACCGTCGGGATCGATTCGACTCAGGATGGAACCGAAGGAGGGCAGAATGGATTTTTTCGACTCCGCCGTGATAATACGCAAAGCCAGATAACGGTTTACTACGAATTGGATTACAGAAACGACGACTATGCGTCTTCGCCAGGCTGGGCGAACAGCGGCTATGATTTTCAAAGGCTTTCCGGTTACGTCGTTTTTGCCGCCGGACAGGAATACGCTGACATCACCGTTAGTGTTGTCGACGATAATCTTATCGAAGGTCCTGAATTGGTGAAAATTACGTTGGTTCCCGATGAGGAAGGAGCTTGCGGTGGCGGGGCTTCGTCGTATTTGATCGACGCCTCCCGTAAAACCTCGACGATTTCTATCGCGGACAATGACACGCCTCCCGAAGTCTGGATCGATTCGACGCAGAATGCCCATGAAGGTGGGGCAAACGGATATTTTCGTCTACGCAGAAACAGCACGACCGCCGCTTTGGATGTCTATTACGGCATTGACACTCGAAATAGCGCCGCGACAATCGGGTGGGCTCTCATGGGATCTGATTTTCCGTCACCGTCCGGCGACGACTCAACTGAAAAACGCGTTACTTTTGCAGCCGGACAGGAATACGTCGATATACAGATTCGCGCCGTCGACGACAGTATCGTCGAAAGTGATGAACTGATCGGTATCAGCCTTTTACCGCGAACGGAAAACGGACTTACACCTTACTTTTTGTCGGATTTACCGGAACATCAAACCTCGGCAACGCTTTCGATCATTGACAACGACGCGGCGCCGAATGTTTGGATCGATACAAAACAAAATGCCATCGAAGGAGGGGGAGACGGATATTTCCGGCTCCGAAGAGATAACGCTCAAAATTTAACGACGGTCAAATTCGAACTTACTGGTACGGCAATCAACGGCCTCGATTATTTGTACACGTCGAGAACCGTCACTTTCTTGAGGGAGCAGAAGTTTATCGACATTCCGATCAATGTTCGTGACGATGAACTCGTCGAGTACGATGAAACCGTCGTGTTGACCATCTTGCCAAGCGAAGGCGTCAACGACGTTCCACAATACCTTTTGCCGTCAGACTCCAACCGTCCGAAGGCGGCGGGAATTATCGTCGTCGACAACGATGTCGCGCCGAAAGTCTGGTTCGATACCGTCCACAATGGAATCGAAGGAAGCGAGAACGGCTTTTTTCGGCTGAGGAGAGATAAAACCGATGCTCCGCTGACGGTGAATTACGCGATTGACTTTTCCAACACAACCGCATCGTACGGAATTGATTTCCAGTCTTTCCCCGGGATGAATTCCGCGACAGGGATCGGGGCGATTGTTTTCGTTGTCGGTGAGGAGCATGTCGACATTCCAATTATCGTTATCGACGATCAATATGCCAAAGCTCCGGAAAGAGTAACGCTCGTCCTTTTGGAGACGGACCGAACCCGATATACAGTCGATGGTTCGGGCAAATCGACGTTCAATGTTCTCGACACCGATTTCGAAAACGAAGCGACACCTCAAGCTGTCTCGAAACTGCTGAACGTTCATTCCGGCGAAGAAGTGTTCGTGAATGTTTCGAGCCCGAATTATAGCGTCACGGTGGTCGGGGCTCCATCTCACGGTTCTTTGATCACACTCGCGGACGGCACGTATACATATATTTCGTCCGACAACTATGTCGGCATTGACTTTTTTCAGTACACTATTTTCGATGCGGAGGGCAACGCGAGCAACATCGCCACCGTTTCCATTGCCGTTACGCCGACATGCGCAGGAACGCTTCTGCCGACTCTCGACGAGGAACTCATTCCGGACATTCCGGACTTCGACAACACAACCACTTTTGGCGGAACGAATTTCACTCTTGATCCGACCGCCGAATTTGTTCCCGAGACGATTGGAACGTATTCTATCAGTTCAACGACGACCCAAACACTGGAAGACGTCGACGATCCGGATGCTGAAGAGGACGATTTAGAAACCATTCAAGTGATGATCGTCTCTTCGGCGTACGAAAACGGCGATTTCACCTATTACGAGTTCGTTCATTGGAGTTACACGCAAACGACCGCGACGGGAGATGTCTATTCGGGTTACTACGAATACTTGTTTTACGCATGGTCCATCGCGGGGCAGACCGGTTACAGCTACTCGATGCTGACCGATGACACCTATCAAGTGACGACGACACAAGATACGACGACGGACAGTTCGAGTTATCACCTTGTTTCCACGGATACCGGCAGAAGCGTGACGTCAACACAATTGGGAAACTGGACGGACGAAAACGGTAATAAATTCGCCTATGAAAACCGCATCGAGATGTCGACAGGCAAACATACAGCGGAACAGGGGCATTACTCCCATGCGGTCAAGGGCGGACAGGTCGAAGGGGCGTTGAATGAATCGGATTATTCGCTCGATTATTCGGAAACTTTTCTGAATATGGTTGACGACGGCAACGGATCATGGGCGACGTCGGGAACGTACCATTCCTATTCGACAGGCATTTCCGGAAACGACTATCAAGGCGAAGGCGAATACTCCTTCGATGAAACATACGATGAGTACGGTGTCTTTTCCACGGCGGCGGTATCCGGTTCAATCACGGAATCCGGAAAAAACAAGTCTTCCCATGAATATTCGTCATCGGGTATTCTTTCAGGCGGGAACTGGACGACGACGGGAAACGGTACGAGCTATTCTTACGATGAAACGAAGTACCTGAACGACGAGGAAGGAACGTACACCTATTCCGTCGACGATGGCGAATACTCGGCATCGTCGGGATCCGCCGATTCGAGCCATTATCTGGACAATTATTCCGTCGAACGGGAAATGGAATGGAACCTGGTCGCGGGAACATGGGTCGTCCAATCCGGACGGGAAACGGAAACCACCAAGCTGGAAGACCATTACAAATCGTCGACGGAAGGGGATTACCAAGACGGCAGCGTCGAAGGAGACTATTGGGATAAGACGAAATCGGTCAAAAACGACACGACGTCGTTGACCCGGAACCTCGTTGCCGGTGCGTGGGTCGCCACCGAAGGAGAAGGACATTCCTACGTGTACGGAAAGTACGAAAAGGGAAACAATATCACGGACGACGAGTATTCACGGAGCATTTTCGGAGGAAATATTGAAGGACGTTTCGGCTCTTATCTCGAAGAACTCACCGAATTCGAGTACGACGGTTCGACGAGCATCGTCGGCGGGGAATGGAAACTCGACGTCGGCGAAGGATTTTACGCGTTCGACACCGAAACCGGCGACTATTACCGAGGCGAAGGCGAATACGTAACGACAAGTTCGGTCGGCGGCGCGATTATCGTACTGAACGGGACATCGAAGGAACGCGGTTTCCTGAACGTTCGCTGCGACGGAACCCACGTGAAATACAACGTCGAGGACGGCATGTGGAATGTCGTTTCGGAAACCCGGACTCGGTCCTTCGGCGAGAAGTATTCGTTGGAAGACGAAGCGACGGGGACTCTTGTCAAGGCGGGAGATCATTACACCATCGAACGAAAGTCGAAACAGGAATTTTCCGATTGGGCGGAGATCGAACGGCCCGACGATCCGGATTCCGCAAGCGTCAGCGATTTCGAAACGGGAACCCGAACCGTTTCGCTGTTGGATTCATGGAACGAAAAAATCGAGGGCGAGAATCAGGCGACGGTTCCCGGACTTCCCGATTCGACCAATGCCACGAAGAAGGAATTCGACAAAACCGACTACCGGTACGAAGCGACGGTCAAGTACGTTTGGAGTCACGATGCAGACGAAACGGAACCGAACGACGACGTCGAGTATTACTGGTCCGTCGAGTCCGGGGAGATGCGGGAAAAGCTCGACTCCCAAAAAACCGAGAAACTCATCGGAGACGGCGCTTACTCGAACGGTAATTCTCAATTTTTCGTCGACAAATACGAAGCCGACCAATCGGTCGTGCGGCACCGTGACGTCCGCAAGGAAATCGACGCCGAAAAGTACGGAATCTGGCTTGTTTCCCAGGGTTATCGTACGGTGATCGACGGCGTGCTGACGAAAAGCGGTTTTCGTACCGATGACGTCTATTGGAGTACGGTCGAAGGCGTCGATACGACCGACGTCGACGTTACGATGGATTACTCCAGTCATTCGGTGACCGCCATAACCGATGGAACTGTCCTCACTTGCAGCGAGATCCAGATCGACAACCGCAACCATTATCGAACGGAGTTCACCGGGGGCGACGAAGATTATCTCGTCGACGGATGGAAGTACTCCGGCGACGGCTCCGACTTCGAACGACGCTATCAGGAGCAAACGACAACAATTGATACGTATACTTTTGGTACGGGCTTCGACGATTACTCGCAATGGAGTGGCGAGAGTTGCTATAATTCGTTCCGATATGCCGACCAAACGACCATTATCGACAACCATTGGTCGCAGAATGAAGGAAGTTATCATTCGACGGACAAGACGACGGTCGTTCAAAACTCGAACGGTAATTATTCTTTTAGCAGTTGGGGTGATTGGTGCGGGGGTAACTCACGGTGTTATGATGAGATGTCGCAACAGGAAACGTTTAATGCCAAAGCGATTAGCACCGTTACCATTGAATCGGTTTGCGAATCAAACGGTACAAATGTCGCCGTCACGGCCCGTTCGGAATCCGGTTGGCGGACAGGTGACGGCGATTATCATGATTACACGGAGTATTCTACTAATGGCACTCCATACAACTGGTTTCGAGATGACCATCATTATGAATCGCTGGAGCATCGTTACGGGAGCGAATATAACTCTTCCGACGGGACGAACGAAACATGGAATACCGTTACGAACCATGTTTACGGCTCCTGGTCCTCCTGGTCGTCGCTCTGGTCTTATGATGATGACGGTTCCTATGACCTCGATTCGAGCGAAATCGGATTCCATTGGGACGCTCATCAGTTCTCTTGGGTGGCCGCGTACGGCTACCCGTCGACGCCGATGCCGACACTTTCGACAATGCCCGGCTCCACGCCGCCGCCGCTTTTCGTTTCCGGACGCGATCTTCCCGGCTCCGGGGTTCCGTTACGGAAATTGGACGTCAATTCGCCGACGCTGCGGTCCGCTCTCGATGTCGGCGAAAGTCACTTCGCTTCCGTCGAGAAGTTCTTCGAACTCTATGGACTCCAAACCCTCGGCGACGGCGACTTTCAACAAGTCGTCGAACGACTCGCCGAAAATAATGGGAAAATCAACAGTTGCAACACCAATGACCAAAATTCTCCTGAACAGAATAGCGACAAAATCGTCGAAGAAGAATTCGAAATTCCCGCTGCTGAAGACAGCGTCCCCGGTTTCGATTACGAAGACATGTACGAAACGTTTTTCACGAAATACGGCGAAGAAGGAGTTACGCTCCTGCTCCTGGCCCTTCGTGAAGGATACGACATCACCAAAGGCGTTTATTCTTCCGGCGGTTACGCGTATCATCCGGCATGGTGGATCGACGGCAAGACGATCTACATCGGAAACACTCAGTGGTTCGGAGATTATCGTACCGCCGACGATGCCGCCGACCGACTCATGTATGCGCTGCAAAAAGTCTATGACGACAAGTTCGGCGAACAGAATCGCATGGATCGTGAACGAAAAATCTACGATTGCCTTTTGGGAGAAGACTATCTCGAACAAGGCGCGCTTTCGAGATATTATCGTTTCAACGCCGCGTGGATGCTCAACAGTTGGGTCGCGGGCGGCGTTCTCAAGATGGAGAATGCCTGGACCGGTCGATCGATTCTCGACGAACCGTTGAGTCTGAAGCAGCGAATCAGCAATGGTGCCTGGGGAACCTTCGAAACTTTTCTGACGGTTGTTCCCGTCGCCAAAGGAGTTACGGCCGGCAGCGCTTGGGGATTGCGCGCTCTGGGCGTGGCTTCCATCGCCGATACGGCCGCCGGGAAATTCCTCCTTGCCGACTTGACCTTCAAGCTCGGCGAGAATACCATGAAGAAGATCCTGAACACCGCGGCCGGACAAAGCATGGTCAAAGCCTATGACAAAATTTACCAGTCGAAGTACAATATCACGATTTATGGGTACAAAAAACCTCCGATCGGAAACATTGGCGTTATGTCCAAAGACTATGTCAAGCCAGATGGAAAACTGCATTGGCCCGATAAACCGCCCGTCGTCGATGGATTCGTCGATGGTACCCGCCATCTGGAAACGCTTCAACCAGGGACAGTCATCGATAGATTTGGGAGTTCCAAAGGAACTTACGCTTCTCCGGAAAACGTGCCATTCGCAGATAGAGGATTACCGCCTGGCAATATGATTGAGGAGTATCACCGTTACAAAATATTGAAACCCTTGGAAGTTGAAGCCGGTACAGCTGCGCCTTGGTTTAATCAGCCGGGCGGCGGCGTTCAGTATAAACTTCCAGATACCATTGAAAATTTGCGAGAGCTTGGTTACATTGAGCCAATTTATTGATAAATAACGAAGTCTGCCTTTATATGATTTGTGTAAGATGTCAACATCTCTTCATTCCATCACTGAAATTCAACAAAATGTTCAAAATCTTATTTATCGTATGGGAAGATGTCTGCCATATTCTCACTACGTAACATTTGACTCCCCTAAAGAGGATGGCACCCCGTTTGTCTGCATTGAAAATGATAAATATTGTTATATTATTTCTGAACGAGGAAATGAAATAGACAAACGTAAGACAGACAATTACCAACTACTTCTGTATTGGATTGCGTGTGACATTTCTTTTTCTATTGCGTCAGATTATGAGCTAAAACATCGAGAGAAAAACATTGATTCAAGAAGACTTCTTTTTCGTACAAAACTAAGATTGTTAAAAAAAATCGATCCTGCATTTGAAGAGAGGCAACGGCGTGAAATATTGAAAATTCTGGAAAAACATCCCTTTACCGATGGGTTGCCGAATAATATCGATTGACACGACCATAAACGACACGTGTGGGACACGAACTCTGCGGCTCCTTTTTGGACTTGAAAAAGCGTCGGGCGTCGATTATATTCGTCGTGGCAAATAGTCGGCGGACGGTGAAAAACGCCGCTCCATTCACACGTCGGCGATCTTTGAAAATTTGATATAAGTCTTTGACTCGCAATAGATAAGGACAACCAACGAAGCTCGAAGCTCCGGTGGATGCAACTGCTTTTCGTGCCGCTCCGTCGATGTCGACACTCACGACAATGCCCGGCTCCGGAGTTCCGTTACGGAAATTGAGTGTCGACTCGCCGACGCTGCGGTCCGCTCTTGATGTCGGCGAAAGTTACTTCGCTTCCGTCGAGAAGTTCTTCGAACTCTATGGCCTCCAAACCCTCGGCGACGGCGACTTTCAACAAGTCGTCGAACGACTCGCCGAAAATAATGGGAAAATTCATGAGGGAACGACAAACGAGTCCGATCCTACACTGACCGTGTACGAAAAAGAAGTGCAGTGGCTTCTCGAAGACGGGTTCACCAAACTCGGGTTCGCGAAAGATATTCTCGATGCCGCCGACACTAAAAATACCGCCCTGCAACAACAGTTTCAAGGCGTCGATCTCACCAATACCTTCGATCCGAACCGCATCTCGAAAGCCGTCGTCGATGATCTCGTCAACTATCACGGCGCGACCCGTGAAACAAAAAACGGCAAAACCGGTGTCGCCGTTACGATTAAAGACAATCTCGGCAACGTCGTTTCCAAAGTCATTCTCGAAGAATGGCAGCCGACCAAACAAGAATGGCATACCGGTGCCGGCGGACCCATTCTGACGACCGTTCCCGACGGGCCGGCGCTCTACAAAATCGTCGCCTCCGTCGCGCCGACCTACGGAACGATCAAGGCACTCGACTTTTACGTCTTCGATCTCGCCGCCCAGAGTCGGCAGGCGAACATTCTCGGCGCCGCGACCTTCGTGTTACATCAAATCCCGTTCGGAGCGGCCGCAGACCAGGTTTGGGAAGGCGATTACTACGAAGCCGGACTCTCCCTGGTCGACGATACCGCCACGCTGCTCGGCGTCGGACTGGCGGGAAAAGCCGGTAAATTCGCCAAGTACGTTCTCGCCGGATCGTCCATGGTCGCCGACGCAACAATCGGTACCGCCAGGCTTTACGGAAGCGCAAAGTCTTTTGTGTCCGGAAATACGACGGCGGCGCTCGGCGACTTCGGTGAAGCGGCCCTGCGTTTGATGGGGTTCGGTCAGCAACAGATCGAATTCATCAAATCGCAACGAAAAACGACCGCCGCCACCCATGCGTCCATGGTGTCCACCGGACAGCAGCGGACCACGTTGAGCGAACTCGAAATCCAAAAAGTTCCCACCGACCACCAGGGCGACATCGCGTCGCAGAATCTTGGCGGGTACAACGCCATGTACCAGGCCCGACACGCCAATCGGGCGAATCTCACCACCGCCCAGAAAGGCGAACTTGCCGAAGACCTCGCCATTACCCGTGCGCAAGTCCAAGGTTACGAGGTACTTCCGTCGCACTACACCGGCTCCAAAGGCAACGAAGGCGAGAACAGAGGGTTCGATCTGGTCGCCGTCAAGGAGACCGGCGACCATGTCGACGTCGTCCAAATTACCGAGACGAAATATCGCGACACCACCGATCTTCCTTACAAGCCCGTCCTTGCAGATGAGCAAATTCTCAAGGATAATCTGCTCAGCGATTGCGCTGCCGGACAACAATTGGAGGTCGGTGACATCATTTCGAAACTTGAGATCATGCACAAAAACGACCAGTTGCGAATCACCGGACAGGCCATTTACGACAATCTCGATAAACTCGAACGGAAAATCTTTCTCCTCGACGGCAAAGGGGAAATCTATGAGAAAATTCTCGAACCGTTGAGTGATAATGATGTAATATTTATCAAAGCCGCTCTTGCTCAAAAACAACTTTACCAATAAATTATGATGCCAAAGTTATCAAAATATGCCGAATTTCAAAAAAATTACGAAAAAGAATTCAGGCTGCGATCACATATTGAGTCACACCAAGGGATTACACAAAACCTCCGCAAAATTGAAGCCAAAGACGAATCTACAAGGGGATTATGGGACTGGTTCGGTCTTTTTAATCTCCATCACTATTATGGCAGTTACGAGTATGGATTCAATAAGAATTGCGCGGAATATATCCGCTGCCATGCCAAGTACCCGGATGTTTACTTCAAATATTTCGAATTCGCCAAAAAGGAATGGCCTCCGGAACAAATGGAAAAAGAACACAAACGACAATGGGTCGATCTTCAGAAGTGCGTTTACTATTCGCTTGCGGGCCGTAATTTCGAAGGGGCGAAACAGTGTGCCGAAATGCTCGTACATGAGGATTTGTTCAAGTTTCCCGGTCTGAAACCGGCTTTTTATCACAGCGGCAATGCCCTGTTTCGATTCCTGATGGGTGACAAGGAAGGATTCAAAAAATGGTACGATTTGTTGATGACGAAAAAGCAAAAACGTGTCGGAAAGGCGTTTCAGAAAATATTTACCGGTATCCTGGAGAACGACATCGAGCAAGGCCACAAGGGACTCCGCGAATTCGTCACGGATATGAAGTGTGACGAAGTCGATGCCGCGTTCGCCTCGGAATTCGTTTCGACGTGGCCGATCGGGATCGCGAACCTCTGCCGCCTGCACGGACTCTGGGTTCCCGCCGTGCCGCCGCTGGTGCCCGAAGAACTCCTCATCGATCACGAAGAATGTCAGCGGCATAAACGGTTGTTTTCGTTGTAGCAGAAATTATTTCTGTTTAGATAAATACCAGACTCGCTTTGCGGCTAAAACGCAAGCGTTAGATAAAGCGCGTATGCAACCTTCGAGCGGAAGCCTTAAGGCGGCTCCTTTTTGGACTTGAAAAAGCGTCGGGCGTCGATTATATTCGTCGTGGCAAATAGTCGGCGGACGGTGAAAATCGCCGCTCCATTCACACGTCGGCGATCTTTGAAAATTTGATATAAGTCTTTGAATCGCAATAGATAAGGACAACCAACGAAGCTCGAAGCTCCGGTGGATGCAACTGCTTTTCGTGCCGCTCCGTCGACGCCGATGCCGACACTTTCGACAATGCCCGGCTCCGCGCCGACGACGCTTTTCGTTTCCGGACGCGATCTTCCCGGTTCCATGATTCCGTTGCGGAAATTGGACGTCAATTCGCCGACGCTGCGGTCCGCTCTCGATATCGGCGAAAGTTACTTCGCTTCCGTCGAGAAGTTCTTCGAACTCTATGGCCTCCAAACCCTCGGCGACGGCGACTTTCAACAAGTCGTCGAACGACTCGCCGAGAATAATGGGAAAGACAAGCACAACGAGCAAACGACGACCGAAACGCCACAGACAGGTTTTGACATTCCCGGTGTCATCATCATCGTCGACGAACCTGACACCACACTACAAACCGGTTCCTTCGAGCCACAAAACATCGACCTTGCTCGTATTGATGCGATGGTTGCCGATGGTCTGGCGCGGAAGATTATCTACGACGGAGAAGAGTACGTTTATTTCGCCGATATTCCCGACGGCCAAAACGTCCAACTCTTTTTGCTCAAGAAGACCCGGTCCTGGTGGCAGTACTCCACGGGACAGGAATGGCATTATGAAGTCGTCAAGAGTACCGTCGCTCCCATCGGCGACGGCGCTGGAACACATCAGCAGATTTACAAGAACAACAATTCCGAGGAGTCCGCGAACCTCTATTTGAGCGGTTATCTTTCCGACGTTGCCGCCGGAAAACAATATGTTCTCAACGGCTTGACTTTTGCGTTACACCTTGTACCATTGGGAGCGGGAATAGACCATACCCTTGAAGGAAACTATGGAGAAGCCGGTTTGGCATTCACCGGGGACGCCGCAATGTTCCTATCGTTCGGCGCCAGCAAGCTCATTCAGGGAGGCGCAAAAGGAATTGAAGTCGCGACAGCGGCGGAAAAGGCGGCTGCCGTTGCCCAAGCCAGTCAATCGGCAAAGTATGCAACATGGTTCAATCGTGGTGCGATGACGCTCGAAGGCGGTCTCGTCGGCTACAATTTATGCGACGCAGCGACCGCCGAAAACGGTTGGGACGCCGCCGGGCATCTCGGCGAAGCAACGTTACGTTTATTCGGCGTGACCGCCAATTTCATCGCCCACGCCAAGACAAGCGGGACGCTGCGGCAACTGGTCAATGCATTCGATTCAATTCCGAAAGCTCAGATCGTCAACACCTCCGAAGTCATTCAAAAGTGCCTTAAGGACTTGGAAAGCGTCATCGGCACGTCCGATTCAAGTGGAAAGTTGTTTGCGGAGGCGTTTCTCAACTACGATGGATATAATATCCCTGATAGCGTATTGGCAACGATCAAGCAGATCGCCGCCGATCCGAGTCATGCACTTTACAAGTCGGCCAAAACACTGTGTCTTGGGATCGATACCAAGCCAGGAGGAACAGCCACATTCATCTGGAAAGAAATGAACGCCGCACTTCATTTCGACGAGCTTTTGAAAAGAAAGGGATTGAACATTCACCTCGAACGCAATTCCGTTCACGAAGGCGCGGATGCACAATATGTCTTTAAAACAATGGACGGGGATGTGGAGAAAATAATAAGGTACGATTTCAAAACGCCGTTCGGAAATCAAGATGGCGTTATTGACAGCATTGTAGGCAAACTTAAAGATCTGACAGCAAATTACAGGAGCGGACAGACATTGGACACCGGTATCATCATCCACATTACGGACAAAATGACACCACAGCAAACACAGGAACTTTTCGCGGCAATAAACCAAGGTATAAAAGACAAATTGATTGAACCGAAAATCTTTTGTACGATGTCCAATTCGACAATAAAACCGGGTGCCGTGTTGAATCCGTAAAATTTTTATTTTCATATTCAGAGGAAGTAAATGGCAGGCGATATATTTTTTTCTCACGACCACGGATTATGTTGGACAGGATCGGTCGGTTTGGTTACCGAATGGGCTTGGTTTCTCCTCAACCATAATTATGAGAGAAAACTACCGATCGACTATGTTAACAACTTGGCATTTGCCCAATATAATTCGATAATAAGTTTTAGACGTTTTCATATCTGCGAAACGGAGCTGTTGAGCATTGAGGATTTTTACAAAGGCATGAAGCTTTTTCGTGAATGGGAGAATCAACGCCTTTGCGAAGGCAAACCGTCTCGGATTTGCGGAAGTTGCCCCGAATGTCTTGATAAACCTCTTGCTATGGCGGAAATTCGGCTTGAGCAGCTTCGGCAGGAAAAAGAAAACGGCACATGGACTCCGACGGAAGATGCCATAAAATTTAAGAAACGTGGACATTCCCGTCCCATGATTTCTTCCGACAGCATTTCACTTCGTGAAGGTTTGGTTTGGAAATCCAATTCGGTTTTGGCAAACAAGGCTATTGGTCGAATTCTCAATAACGATCTAGATGCATTATTACCGCTTTTGACGACTTATGAACTTGTAACAGATCGAAAGGAGGTGCGGTTTCATATTCACAAGGATTTCGACGCCGAACTTGACAGCGTTTCGTACGCCCATAATGCTCTCAAAGAATGGCATGATTCTGAGAGCAAACAATTAACGACCTTGACCAATGAGGAGCATCCTCAAATTGGACAACTTATTGCGATGTTCGAGCGGCGATTGAAAGAACTTAATGAAGGCAACTGGGAACCTTTCGAAGGTGAGCATTCGCTTGGTCACGATCTCTGTGGGTCCGGCGTCAATATGTTTGACGACATGAACGGATGTTTCAATTGTAACACATAACGGCTCCTTTTTGGACTTGAAAAGCGCCGGGCGTCGATTATACTCGTCGCGACAAATAGTCGGCGGACGGCGAAAACGCCGCTCCATTCACACGTCGGCGATCTTTGAAAATTTGATATAAGTCTTTGACTTGCAATAGATAAGGACAACCAACGAAGCTCGAAGCTCCGGTGGATGCAACTGCTTTTCGTGCCGCTTCGTCGACGCCGACACTCACGACAATGCCCGGCTCCGAGTTTTCGCTGCGGAAATTGAGTGTCGACTCGCCGACGCTGCGGTCCGCTCTCGATGTCGGCGAAAGTCACTTCGCTTCCGTCGAGAAGTTCTTCGAACTCTATGGCCTCCAAACCCTCGGCGACGGCGACTTTCAACAAGTCGTCGAACGACTCGCCGAGAATAATGGCGTCATCCATAATCCTCAACCCCAAAATCCGGAGCCGGAGCAGACCGAGGAGAAAGCCGACGATCCCTATCAGTCGCTTATTCCGGTTGATGACTGTTGGTATAGCGGCGGAGTACGCGACGCTGACCCGAACGCGTCATGGACGGAAGAAGGACTCATCCAGACGTTCAAGCAGCTCTACAAAAATGACGAGAAGGCGTTACGAGCTCTTTTACTCGTCTGCTCGACCTACAAGATCGAGAAAACGGACGATTATTATTGGAACGAATGGTCCGTCGATCACGAAAATCGGATTATTTACATTGCGAAAACTTCCTATCTCTCGGAACGAAGCAATCTCAACGCCGCCAAGGAGTTGTATCAGATTCTCTCCGACGAGTTTTTACTGTTTCCGAACTGAAAGAATCGTGGGAAGGTTGGACGTGGCGAAAAGCAAGTGGAACGGCCAATATGCTTTTCGGCGGCCTGGCGGTTGCCGGTGGTACTGCCCTCGTTTTGGCTCCGGACGTCTCGGGATTGACGAAAGTCGGCGGCTATGGTGCAATGCTCGCCGGTGGCGATACCTTCGTCAACGGCGCCGGTCAGTTTTGGAGTCGTAGCGGCGGAGTCAGTCCGATTCGCGAAGTTGCCGGTCTGTACGGCCGAACCGTTAGCGGCCCGGAAGGCGAAGCCCAAGCCCGCTATTGGATGGGCTGGAGCCTCTTTCTCTTCGACGTCGCCGGTGGTCTTGGAACGACCAAGATCGGGACCGTGCCCCTTCGCCAGCTCCCCACCGCTACCAAGGCCGCCCTCCAAGATGTATACTTGCTTATTCGTGACAAGAGCAAGGACACCATCAGCCAACTTGAAGGGCTCTCGTTCGCCAAGGTTAATGCATATTATTCCTTTGATGCCGCAAAATTTGCCGATGACAACAGCGATATCCTCAAGTTTGGCGAAAAAGCTGCCGGAATTCACGGACCGGACGTTTGGGACTTGAAAGGCGTCAGGATCGTTGACGGTAAGTTGAAAATCGGCGAGACCGTTCGCGGAAACATCCTTCACCGTTATTTCGGCGAAAATTTGCCGCACACGTTTAAGACTTTTGATCGATTTGTCGATGGCGTGGCAACGAGTATCAAGACCGTCGATATACATGGAAAAACCGCTCAGGACCTGGATTTACTCCAAAACAAACTGAAAGGATTCATTGATGAAATCGTTGCATTCAGTGAAGATGCTATGTTCTCGCAAGGAAAATTCTACAAAGTTACAGCTGAGGATATTGAAAAACGCGTATTGCACCTGATTATTCCGTACGGTTCAAGCAACGCCCAACGTCGAGCATTACAGGAAGTGAAAATTTATGCCGAATCCCAAGGCGTAATCTTCAAATTATCGGAGTTTTTTTGATGAAAGATAAACAGTCAGTCTCGGTTTTTTTGTCTAATCATATTTTGTTTTTTCTCCCGGTTCAGTACATGAAAGAAACGGGAATAGGTACAGCGGAAATCGAAAAGATGATGTTCATTCCATATGCAGCTTCTGCTTCGGAAAAGGAGGCGGTATTGCGTCAGGCTCTTTCACAGTCCGGCAATAGAATACCGTCGCATTTGCTTGAATGTGATGAAAAAACACAACTTCGGAAATGGGAGCCTTTTCTGCGTCAGGCAAATGCAAAAACTATTGGGGCCTTCGACAGCAAGGCATTAAGCTTTAGCGTCTATTTTGATTCCAATTGTTTTGTATTTACACCCGGAAAATACAACCGCGGCGGTTTTTCTGGAATACGAGAGAGCAAATTCACTATTCCTTCTGATTCATCAGATGAGGAGTTGGACAAGGCGATTGACCGTATCCTAGGGGCTTGTATCGGCAAAGATGGTAAACTCCTCGCCGATTTTCTTAAAGAACCGCCTCGTTTGTCGAAGAGCGGTCCGAAGGAGGCTCCCAGTCTCGGCATCTCTGGATTCGGCTTCAAAAACATGTGGTTTGCCGTCAAGTCGACCGATTCGCTCAATGTTGCCCATGCGCTGGGAATCAGCGCCCCGAGAGAGGTCAGTTGGAATGAAGGAATAGAAGCCGCTTACGGAAAAAATTCTGTTTTCATTACACCACCGATCGACGGTTGGGTCTTGGCCGTCGGCTGGGGATTGATGTCGACCGACGCAACGATTGAAACGGAACTGATCGAACGCTTGAGCAGTACATTCGACGAAGCACAGTATTTCGCAACTCATCGTGGTTCGGAAGCTCATTGTTGGATCAAGGCCGTTGCCGGAAAGATCGTGCGTGCTTACTCATACGCTGACGGTGAAAGCACATTGGTAGAAGGCGAACCAACCGAAGTAGAACGAAACAGTAATTTGTTCAATTCCTTTTCGCCCGAAGCGGCGAAAGACGGTTATTGGGAACAGGCAACGCATCCCGACGAAGATTTCGTGATGAGAGTTGCCACCACTTGGAGCATCAATCCTTCAGAGCTTTCTTCCCGCGATGATATTATGGAAAAAGGACTCCTCGGAAAAATTGATCAACGATGAATCAGATGTAACAATTGGAGGTCGGTGACATCATTTCGAAACTCGAGATCATGCACAAAAACGACCAGTTGCGAATCACCGGACAGGCCATTTACGACAATCTCGATAAACTCGAACGGAAAATCTTTCTCCTCGACGGCAAAGGGGAAATCTATGAGAAAATTCTCGAACCGTTAAGCGCAAAGAATATTGCCGACATTAAGGCTGCTTTAACCCAGAAACTACTTTATCAATAACACGCTGATATATCATGTCAAAATTATCAAAGTACGCCGAATTTCAAAAAAAGCATGAGGAAGAATTCAGAATGCAATCCTATGTCAAATCGCATTTGGGTTCAAGGGAGAACCTTAAGAAGATTGAAGACAAAGACAAATCTTTCAGAAGTGAGCGGGATTGGTTTGGTCTTTTCATTCTTTATCATAGCTCCTCGTGCTACGAGTACGGTTTCAATAAGAATTGTGCCGAGTATTTGCGATGTCACGCGAAATATCCGGATGTTTACTTCACATATCTCGAATACTTCAAAAGGGAATGGCCCGCTGATGAATGGGAAAAATATCGGAAACAACAATGGGTTGATCTTCAAAATTGTGTTTACTATTCCCTTGCGGGACGTAATTTCGAAGGGGCGAAGAGGTGCGCAGAAATGCTCGTTCAGGAGGATTTATTCAAGTTTCCCGGTCTGAAACCGCCTCACTACCATGCCGCCAATGCATTGTTTCGGTTCCTGATGGGCGACAACGAAGGGTTCAAAAAGTGGTACGCTTTGTTGATGGTGAAGAAACAAAAACGCATCGGCAAGGCATTCCAAAAAATCTTTGCCGGAATGCTTGAAAACGACATCGAACAAGGGCACAAGGGGCTCCGTGAACTCGTTACGGATATGAAATGCGAGGAAGGCGACACTCCTTTCTCGCAGGAATTCGTCTCGACGTGGCCGATCGGGATCGCGAACCTCTGCCGACTGCATGGACTCTGGGTTCCCGCCGTGCCGCCGCTGGTGCCCGAAGAACTCCTCATTGATCACGAAGAATGTCAGCGGCATAAACGGTTGTTTTCGTTGTAACAGAAATTATTTCTGTTTGGATAAATACCAGACACGCTTTGCGGCTAAAACGCAAACATTAGATAAAGCGCGTATGCAACCTTCGAGCGGAAGCCTTAAGGCGGCTCCTTTTTGGACTTGAAAAAGCGTCGGGCGTCGATTATACTCGTTGCGACCAATAGTCGGCGGACGGTGAAAATCGCCGCTCCATTCACACGTCGGCGATCTTTGAATATTTGATATAAGTCTTTGACTCGCAATAGATAAGGACAACCAACGAAGCTCGAAGCTCCAGTGGATGCAATTGCTTTTCGTGCCGCTTCGTCGACGTCGCCGCTCACGACAATGCCCGGCTCCGGGGTTCCGTTACGGAAATTGAGTGTCGACTCGCCGACGCTGCGGTCCGCTCTTGATGTCGGCGAAAGTCACTTCGCTTCCGTCGAGAAGTTCTTCGAACTCTATGGCCTCCAAACCCTCGGCGACGGCGACTTTCAACAAGTCGTCGAACGACTCGCCGAAAATAATGGGAAAGACAAGCCCGGTAACAGTGGCGGTTTGTTCAGCATCCCTTCCAAAGGAAAGATCGACAAAAATGGCAATCAGCCGCCCGATGAACTGAAAGCTCCCGCCAATCCGCTGTCCGAAGCGGAAAAAGCCGTCTGGGATAAAGTTCTCGAAAATCTGACCGCAGCCGAAAAGAATCAAATGAACGCTCTCCTGGATTCCGGTTGGAAAATTGTTTTTCGCAACATGAACGACTCGTATTACGTCGATCCTTATATCAATACGATCTACATCGATTACAGGCACTGGACTGGTACGGCATGGGGCGTCGAGGAAAAAGCACAGAAAATCAGGGACGCTCTCAAGGATCCGCTCGTCGCCAAGAATATGACCGCCGTTTCTGTCGGGCATACAGACGATGCACATGAATCGATGAAGTCCGCCGCTCAAAAATCCGGCGGCCGGATTCATGTCGCCGGAATCGGATGCGGTGACAGTAAAAAAACCGATCCGAAAGACATCAATCAGATGCTCGATAACAAAACCAATAAAGATCCGGGTATTATTTCTACTGTATGGATGTTTCGTAAGTCGATAGTCAGTATGAGATTGCGACGTCAGTTATGTTTGTCTTTGCAATATTTGACGGATAAATTCGTGCGATTAAGCCATTGAGTGCATCGATAATTGTACTGCGCAAGTTAAAAGTTGAAATTGGTCTTTCCTAAACTGCCAGATTTGATGTAAAACATGGCTTTTCCAGCAAAGGAGAGTCATGAAAACCTCGTATCAAACACGAAAACGGCAGATTAAACAAAATGCGAAGATTGACAAAAAGACCTCGCCGGAATGAGAACGCGACTCAATCGATTTTGATCCCTTTTT